>JBBWZJ010000117.1:0-12491 GCA_039648985.1 Acidobacteriota bacterium
GTGTTGTTGCCGTTCTTGACCGAGTTGGTCACCCGTCCGGCTGCGCCGTCGTAGACAATCTTGCCGCCAGCGCGCAGTGAAACGACCCCGAGCAGCATGACCTCGACCAGCCGCGCCGCGTAATCGAAGGGGCTCGAGATTTCCGCCTTCCCTTTGATGGCTTCGACCCAGTTGACCTCGTGCTCCTCGTGGGTGACGCGCGCGAGCTTCGCCTTCGGCATGCCGTAGGACTCGTGCAGCGAGGCCGGCAGGAGACGCGGATTCAGACCGTACGTGTCCTGCAGCATCTTGCCCTTGCTGCCGATGTAGAGGATGCCGCCTTCGCCGTTCAGCCGCTCGTCGCCGATTTCGTCGGGCTTCGGTGGATTGAACCCGCCGTCGTACCAGGTCAGCTTCACGGCCGGCATGCTGCCGCGCTCCGCGAACTGGTAGTAAGTCGTCGTCGCACTTGGATAGCAGACGTTGTTGAACGGGGTCGAGATGGTTTCGACCTGCGTCGGCATTCCCAAGTTCAGGCCCCAGAACGGATGATCGATCAGATGGGCGCCCATGTCGCCGAGCGCGCCCTGGCCCCAGTCCACCCAGCCGCGCCAGTTGAACGGGTGATAGATCGGATGGTATTCGACCTCCGGCGCGACCCCCAGGAAGAGATCCCACGAGAGCCCGTCGGGCACCGGGTAGTTGCCTGCGAGCGCGGCGGCGAGCCGTGCTTCGACGCCCGCGCCGTTCCAGCGGAGCGGCCGCTGCGGAGTCTCCGGCGGGAGAGGCGCCGGGCGCGGAACGCCCTGCGGCCAGTAGCCGAGCGGACGGTTGGTCCAGACGTGAATCTCGCGGATGTCGCCGATCGCCCCTGCCGCCAGGTACTCCTGCCCGGTCCGGGCGCCGTCGGTCGAGTGTCCCTGGTTGCCCATCTGCGTCACGACTTTCGTCGTCTTTGCTTTCTGGGCAAGGTGGCGCGCCTCCTGGACAGACCAGCAGAGCGGCTTCTGCACGTAGACGTGCTTGCCGAGATCCATTGCCGCGGAGGCGATGGGCGCGTGCATGTGGTCAGGCGTGGCGACGACGACGCCGTCGATGTCTTTCTGCTTGTCGAGCATCTCGCGGTAATCCTTGTACCGCTTGAGCTTCGGCATCTGCTGGTCGACGAATTTCCGCGTGTTCTCGGAGACGTTCGTCGCGGGCCGGCGCGCGTTCGCTTCCTGTTGCGCCTTCGAGGGGCTGGCCCGGCGCTGCTGGCCCGAGCCGCCCGTGCCCGGAGCGCCCGCCGCAGCCTTGGCGCGGGCGAGCGCATTGTCGAGCAGCGTGTAGTCCACGTCGCAGATGGCGACGATGTTCTCGCCCATCAGGTTACGCGTATTGGTGAAGCCCTGGCCGTTGATGCCGACCGTGGCAATGTTCAGCGTGTCGCTTGGGGCCTGGAAGCCGCGGCCGAGGACGTGGCGCGGCACGATCGTGAGCGCAGCGCCCGTCGCCGCGACTGTCGTCACAAATTTGCGCCGGCTGATGCCGGGCGTGTCTTTTTCCTGCTCTTCGCTCATGATCTCCCCCTTGGAGCGTTATCAACACACGGACATTCGCACGTCCGGCCCGGGCGGGTCAAGCGTGGCCCGCCCCTTGCTCCTGCCTGGGGATTGCGGTTGAGGATGCGGCCATCCGCTGGAGCAACTCTGAGAATTGGAGTGGTGAAGCATCGGTCGGCGGCGCATCGACGCACGTCGAGATCCCTGCTCGTGCGCGGGTTCGTCATGGCGCTCGGAGTGTGTGTGCTGAGGTCCGCGCCCGCTGCCAGTCAAGCGGAGCCGGACCTGAAGACGGTCCTTCGCCGGGCGGCTGACTACGTCCGCGATTACCACGAGAAGCTCAGCTCGATCATCGCCGAAGAGCGCTACGTGCAGCGCTCGGGCGCCGAACTGGCGCCGCCGCTGCCGGGTCCACAGACGGGTGCGCGCGAACGCCGCCTGCGGTCTGACTTCGTGCTGATCCCGGGGCTCGGCGCTGGCAGTCCATGGATCGGGGTCCGTGAAGTGCTGGAGGTCGATGGCCGGCCGGTCGAGGGGGAGCACGGCCGTCTCGAGGCGCTCTTGAGCGATACGCGCGGCGACCGGGCGAGTCGCCTTCGCGCGCTCGCCGACGCGCAGGCGAAGTTCAACCTCGGGGATTTGTATCGGACGATCAACGTACCCACGCTGGCGCTCGAGTTCCTGATGCCCGATCGTCAGGATCGATTCCGCTTCAAGCGATCCGGTACTGCGGACCTGCACGGCACGCGGGTGTGGACCGTAACCTACCAGGAACGCGTACGGCCCACGCTCATCCGCACGCCGGAGGGGCGTGACGTCGTATCAGCCGGCGTGTTCTGGATCGACCCGGACACAGGCGCCGTCGTCCGGACCGAGCTGCGCGCGGGCGAGAACCTCGGGCGCCGTCTGCGGTCGATCATTCTCGTCAGCTACGCACGCAACGACAGGTTCGACATGCTCCTGCCCGACGACATGAACGAGCTGTACGTCACCCCGCGGTCGCAGATCGAAGGGCACGCCACATACAGCCGCTTCCGCCGGTTCGAGACGGAGGTCAGGATCAAGTAGCTTTCAGCTTCCAGCTTCCCGCTGCCGGCTGCCGGCGTAAGCAAAGTCCCCAGTCACGGATCCCGAGCCCCGGATCCCGAATCCCGATCCCCACTTGACCTCCCGGCCGCTCCACGTGTATAACGTGCCCACATATGGTCATGAATACCCTTGCGCGCGAGTTGAAGCGGGGCAGCGCGGAGCTGCTGATCCTGGCGCTGCTCGCAGAACGTGAACGCCACGGGTACGACCTGGCGCGCCTCATCGGCGACCGGTCGCAGGGCGCCATCAGCTTTCATGTCGCCTCACTCTACCCAACCCTGTACCGGATGGAGGACAAGGGGTTGATCGAAGGGCGCTGGGTCGAAAAGGCGGGGCAGAGACGCCGTCGCTATTACCGCGTCACCGCGGCGGGGAGGAAGACGCTCGCCAGCCAGCGCACGGTGTGGGAGAACTTCTTCGACGCGCTCACCAGGGTCGCCGGGCTTCGGCAGAAGACGGTTGGATGACGGGGGCGCAGGCAGTAACCAAAAACGAGTAACCAGTAACCAGTATCCAGTAACGAGTAACCAGTAACCAGTAACGAGTAACCAGTAACGAGTAACCAGTAAGGGGTGGCCAGCAACCATGGAGTCTAAGAACGGAAACCGGGCAAGTGGCAACCGTCACCTGGAGCCTGGAACTCGAAACTGGACTGAGAGCTGAGAGCTGAGAGCTGAGAGCTGAAAGCTGAAAGCTCAGAGCTGAGAACTGACTCACATGGACTGGAACCACCGGGTTCGGAGCGCGTTGCTGGCAGGCGGCCGGGATCCGGACGCCGACATCGTCGAAGAGCTCGCCCAGCACGCGCGCGCGATGTACGAGGCGGCCCGGGCGGATGGCCTCTCGCACGAAGAGGCGGACCGGTCCATCGACGATCAGTTGGAGCGGTGGCGTGCGGACGCGGCGCGATTGCGGCGCAGAGCCGTCCGTGTGGCTCCGCTGGTGCCGCCGGCGGCCTCCGCCCCGACGTGGCGGTCAGGCGTGGCGCGGGACCTGGCATACGCGGCCCGTCTGCTGTGGCGTCAGCCGAAGTTCACGCTGCTCGCAACGGTGACGATGGCGCTCGCGATCGGCTCCGCCACAACACTCTTCAGCGTCGTCCACGGCGTGCTGATGAAGCCGTTACCGTGGGCTGACGCCGAGCGGCTTGTCGTGCTGAAGGAGACGCGAGGCGGGCACGCGCCGCGGTTCAACTCGTTCAGCAACGCGGCATACAACGCGTGGCGGGATCACGCGACGACGATCGCGGCGATAGGTGCCTGGGCGCAGCAGACCGTGACGCTCGGGGGCGCGGGCGATCCGGAGCGCCTCAGGATCATCGCTGCGTCCGCGAGCCTGTTCGACGTCCTCGACGTGCGCCCGATACTCGGCACGGCGTTCGCGGAGGACGCCGAGTTGCCAGGCAGGGACGATGTGGTCGTGCTCTCGGAGCCGCTCTGGTGGGAGCGGTTTGGTGGAGACCGGCACGTGCTCGGGCGCGTCGTGCAGCTCGACGGTCGGTCGCACACCATCATCGGCGTGCTGCCCGCGAACGCGGCTTACCCCGATCGCCAGTCGCGCGCGTGGGTGCCATTCCATGTCCCGTCGACGGCCGGCAACTATCTGTCCATGTTCGAGGCGATCGCGAGGTTGCGGCCAGGTGTCACTGCGGTACAGGCCGCAGCGGAGGGGACCGCTCGTGGGCGGTTTGCCGCGGACACCGGCCTTACCACGACTGCGATTTTCGGAGGAACTGGCCCGGTCACGATATCCGCCACGGGCGTGCGGGCGGCGCTGACGGCCGACGTCCGTCCGGCGCTGCTGATCCTGATGGCCGCGGTGATGCTGCTGCTTGTCGCCGGCACGGCGAACATCGCGGGGCTGCAGCTGGCGCGCGCGACCAGCCGACGTCGCGAGATCGCCATCCGAGCCGCAATCGGCGCCGGCGCCGGCCGCATCGTCCGTCAACTGCTCGCGGAGAATTTGCTGCTCGGCGCGTGCGGCGGAGCGGCAGGCCTGGTGCTCGCGGTCTGGCTCCATCGTGTCCTTCCCGCACTGTTGCCGGTCGATTTTCCGCGCGTAGACGATCTCCGCATCGACGGGACGGTGGTCCTCTTCGCCGTGCTCGTGTCCGTTCTGACCAGTGTCGGTTTCGGGCTGCTCCCAGCTCTGGGCGCCCGACGGCAGGATCTCGTCGAGTCGCTGAACGCCGATGGAACCGCTACGGCTGGCGTCCCCCGCTGGTCGAGAGCCGGGCGGGCGCGGTTCGGAATCATGGCGGGCCAGGTGGCGATCGCCTGCGTGCTTCTCGTTGGTGCGTCGCTCCTCGGGCGCAGCTTCGTCGGGCTCGTGACGGCGGATCGCGGGTACGATCCGTCGGGCGTCCTGATCGCGCGCGTATCGCTGCCGGCATCGATGTATTCCCCGGAGCGGCGCTACGTCATCCTGCACAGCATCCTCGATCGGCTGGGCGCAATTGCTGGCGCGGCCGATGCCGCATTCACGTCTGAGCTCCCGCTCACGCCAGGCGGGTCGACGAGTGCGTTCACGCTGCGGCGGCCGGGCGGCACCTTGCTCGTTCAGGCGTCGCCGCGGATCGTCAGCCCGCGGTGTTTTCCAGCCCTCGGGATGCGCATCGTGGAGGGACGCGGGTTCAGCGAAGCAGACACACAAGGCTCTGCACCTGTGACGATCGTGAACCGTGCGTTCGCGCGCCGCTACCTCGATGGCGTGGCGCTCGGAACGAGCTGCCGATGGGAGCCGGATACCGCCGCGACGGCGTCGAAGCCACCGTCGTCGGCGTCGTGGACGATGTGCGCTACCTCGCGGCAGGCGATCCGTCGCAGCCCGAGATCTATTACTCGTTCACTCAGTTCGAGGGCCGCCTTCCGGTGCCCGTGGTGACGCTGCTCGTGAGGACCGCGCGCGACCCGGCGTCGCTCGCGAACGACATCCGTGCCGTGGTCCACGGAGTCGATGCGACGCTCGCCCCCGAAGCGATCATGACGATGGAAGACCGGCTGCTCGCGGGCCTTGCGCGCCCGCGTCTTTATGCGGTCCTGCTCGTCGGGTTTGCAGGTCTGTCGCTCCTGATTGCCGCCGTCGGACTGTTCGGCGTGCTATCGCATGCGGTGGCGCAGCAGTCGCGCGAGATTGCCGTCCGCAGCGCGCTCGGCGCCCGTCCGTTCGATCTGGTCACAGCCGTGCTCCGTCAGGGGCTCGCAATCACGGGCGCTGGAGCGATCATGGGCCTGGCGGTGGCCGCGGTTCTGGCCCGCACGTTGTCCACGCTGCTGTATGGAGTGACGCCGCTCGATCCGGTCACGTTCATCGCCGTTCCACTGCTGCTGCTGGTTGTCGGGGGCATTGCGTGTGTCGTGCCCGCGCGGCGCGCGGCGCGAATGGATCCGGTCCAGGTGTTCCGATCGAGCTGAAATTCAGCTTGTACGGCTCATCTAGCGGTGCACCTGCTGGTTCGCTGCCGCACCGACGCTTTCCCCGCACCTCGGAGCCGCAGCAGTAGGTCGGGTGCTGAGCCGCGAGTTCCGGCCCGCGTCACAGCCGCTGGTGCATCCATGCGACCATGTCCTGCCGCTGCGCGAAGTGGAGCAGCGGCGGCGCGGGCGGCAAGGGAATCCCGGCGGCCTGCGCCATCGTGTTCCGGTCCAACCCGGCATCTGCTGACTGCAAGGGCCAGGGAGGATGGTGGATCTCGAGGCGATACGAGCGGCCCGCTTTGTCCTCGGTATAGAGGCAATACCGCTCCGTGAGGAAGTGTTCCAGCGTTCCGGCGATGGGCGGCTGCGCCGGACCACGGGGCCTGTAGCGGGCGACGAATTCTGCCGGCGTCGCGCCCCGTGCGGTTCGCCGGCTCCGGTAATGGATCCAGCCCTCGCGGTCCGCGACATCCATCGACGCTCTGTAATACGGCAGATGCGCCAGATGACGTGCGGTCTGGACCGCCAGCACATTGGCGGCATCGAGGCTGAAGAAATAGACGCCAGGCTTGCCGTCAATCGTCACATACGTGCGCACGTTCAGCTCAGGGAAGGCGGAGATCCACGGAAGCGCAGGGACGCCGCGGGGCGCGACATTGGACATCCGGAACGGCACTACACCCACCCATGCGCGGCCGTCGAACGTGTCCAGCGGGAATCCACGCGGAACCCTCGCGCGCAGCAGCGCCGGATCCACAGGCCAGTGCGCGAACAGCAGGTCGTGCCATGTCTGGGTCATGATCCAGGGCGACGACGGCATCGGCCAGGGCCGGTGCGCCGTCACGTCCAGGATGCCGTAGTTGAAGTCGTGCTGGATCGGCCACCACATGACCGGCGCCTTTCGTGGGTCCCTTCAGGAATGGGGATACTCAACTTTACGGTAAGTTGTCGATGTTCGGGGACCGAGCCATGGCGGGCTCACGGACATCAACAACGGCGGTTCAGTTGATGTTCCAACCCAAGGGTCAGCGGACGGCGAAGAGCATGCGCGGAAAGTCGAACTTGCCCGAGACTGTGTCCACGATGTTGATCTGGCAGGTGTAGAGCCCCGGCGTGAATGAATCGGCCGGGACCTCGAACTGGAAGAGCGCCGCGTGCCGCTCCGGCACGTCGATCGATGTCCGCTCGACCACTGGCGTTTCAAAGACCTTGATCTTGCCGCGATAGAAGGCGAGGCTCGTTCGCAGCTGCGGCGCCGAGCCGTTGGTCTGACCCGGGTCGTACACCTCGTAATAGAAGAACAGCTTCTGATCCTTGCCGACGACGTGGGTGAGGTTCGGGAGGAGCTGGAGGCCGTCCCGCACGAGGGGATTGTCGGTCTTGCCCTTGGACGCGGGCTGGAGCTGCGTGCTGAGCACGACGGAGCTGACCTTCATCGGCCCGGCCTTCAGTTCTGGAACGATCACCGGCGCCTCGAACGATCCCATCTGGCCCTGCGTGTTCTCGCGCACGACGACCTTGACCGAGAAGCGCCCGGGCGGCAGGGTCACACCCGACTGGTACAGGATCTGTTTCCCCGCGAGTGTCTTGCCGGTGCCCGGCGGCAGCTTCAGCGTCTCGCGGAAGCGTCCCACCGGGAAGTTGCGCTCGTCCCTGACCACCCCCAGCACGTCGAGCGAGACCGGGTCCGTCTCGTTCGCGACAGGCACGGCGGACCCCGGCACCGTCAGCGCAATCGGGACATAGTAGCGGTCGTTGGCGAGCCTGAACCAGCCGCCGGACACCATCACCGGCAGGTCCGTGGCGGAGACTGCCGAAAACATCTGTTCGTCAAGCTGCGCTTCCCGATCCGTCCGGGACGTGTGCGTGAAGTCGCGATCAGCGTAGTAGCCGGCGCGCGCCTCGACTTTGTACCCGCCGGTCTTGACCCGCACCTGGATGCGCCGGAAGCGCCCGTCCTTCGTCGTGTTGGTGGCGCTGTAGCCAAGCAGGTAGTACGCGGACATGTCCCGCTCGACGCGCGCGAACGCCTCGCCGAAGTCGTTCGAGTCAGTGAAGGCGCGTCCGCCGGTCTCGGCCGAGAGCGATGTGAGGGTGTCCTGCGAGGCGGCGAGCTGATCGAACTGCTGCTGGACGCGCCGCCCCGAAAAGAGCGCGGAACCACGGCCGCTGGCCTGCCGGGCGTCGCCACCGGGCACGACCGCCTGCAGCCCGCGCGTGTCCAGGGCATAGATCGCCACATTCGAGCGCACGGCCGCGTTGATGGCGGATCGCAGCTCGACCTGGTTGTCCTGCCCGCTGCGCTGCATGCCCGCGCTGAAATAGAGAATCGCCTTTTTCTGGTCCATGGGCGACAGGGCTTCGGCGAGCGTTTTCAACCCGCGCAGCCGCACGTCGTTGTTGAACATGTCGAGCCCGGCGGCATCGCTGCTCGTGACCTCGTCGGCCGCCGCCGCTTCGTCAGTGGCGACCGTGCTCGCCGCCGCCGTGTCCGTCGCCGTCCCATCCGTCAATGCGAGCTTGCCGAGCGCCGTCGCGACAGCCGTTCTGTCGCCGGTGAAATCCGTCAGGACCGAGAGCGTCGACCCGATGGTTGCGACGGCCACGAGGTCGGCTGCGCTCATCCGCTCGTCCACGTACTTCCTGGCGGAGTCAACGGCGCGCTGCACATCTTCGGGCTGCATCGAGCTCACGTCGAACAGCAGCGTAATCAGACGATGTCCCGCGAGCATGTCCGACGTCATCGGGGCCGGCGTGGCTGCCGTCTTCGTCGCCGTCTTCGTCGCCGTCTCCGGCGTCGGCGCGCCCGCCATGCGGGCTTCGACCCCGTCGAGCAGTCCCGCCGACGTCACCGCCGTGAGCGCCCTGGCCGTAATCTCTTCGAAGCTGAAGCTCACGACGTCCTGGACCCGTCCGTCCTCCCGGACCTCGAAATCCAACGCGGTCAGCCCGCGTACGATGGCGCCCGATTTGTCCCGCACCACCACGTCGACCGAGATGACGTCACGCCCTGACCGGAACACAGGCCGCTGCTGTGCGGAGGTCGCGTGCTGCCCCAGCCCGATCGCCGCGGCGAGAACGAAGACGAGGACGACGACTCGGTTTCGAAACTTCACTGGTGATTGACTCCTCGCGACCGGCGACTGGCTGCTGGCATTGGTTCAGGCTCCGGTTACTTGCGAGCTGTCTGCTGATCGCTGACGGCTGGCAGCTCCCTCAAAACCTGAACCGCAGATTCATCTGCATCGACCGCATGCCGCGGACCGAGAGCACTTCACCGAACGTGGGCGAGTTGACGACAGTGTCGACGGCGCCGTAGTTGACGGTGTTCAGGAGGTTCGTCGCGTTCAGCTGCACGGTCAGCACGCGAGTGGCGTGCATGCGGAGATCCCGCGAGAACTGCGCGTTCAGCTGCTTGCTCCCGGGCCCGATGATCATGTTGCGCGCCGCCGTGCCGAAGGTCCCGTCGGCCGGCGCTGAGAAGGCGCTCGTGTTGAAGAAACGATCGATCGTGGGATTGGACAAACCGACGGGTCCGCCGTTGTAGTTGGCGCGGAGCGTGCCATTCGTGCCGCGAGCGACGTCGGTCACCGCAGCCGCCACTCGGGGGGTCAGCGGTGTCCCCGACATCCACGCGTAGTTGGTCGTGAAGCGCCAGTCTCCGAGCAGCGACTGCCAGATCCCGGGCTGCGCGAGCCAGCGGCGGTTCGCTCCGAACGGGAGCTCCACGTTCAGGTTGGCCGAGAGCTGATGCCGGCGGTCGAAGCTCGAAAGCCCCCACTCGGCGGCAAGATTCTGATCGTCCTGCGCGACGTTCGTGCCTCCGCCGCCGATCGAGGACGCGTTGTCGCGTGACTTTGCGAGCGTATACGTGACGCCGCCGCCCAATCCTTTCACCGGCCGGCGCGAGGCGCGGAAGGTCGCGGCGTGGAGCACCGAGGAACCCTCGGACGTCTGCCACAGGAACGGCTGCACGCCCGCAATGCGCAGACCCAGCGGTCCGCGATTGGGAGCGCGGACGATGTCGAGGCTGGCGCCGCGCGTTTCGGTGTACCCGGCGCCAACGTTCCAGACCTGCCGGATGTCGCGGGCGACGTCCCCGTTCCACGTCTGCACCAGGCCCAGGGCGTAGCGCGGATCGACGCCGTATGTGTTGGTCGTTTCGCCGGTGGGCGCCGCCCCAAACGGATTTGAGAGCGTCAGCGGGTGGATGGCGGTGCCGATGACGTTATTCGACGTGGCAAACGGCGGCTGCGCCGCGAGCTGTCGCGCGATGGATGCATACGAGCCCGCGTTGTAACTGATCCCGTATCCGCCGCGGACGATCGTGCCGGGCTTCGCGCGCCAGGCGAACGCGACGCGGGGCGCGACGTTGTTGCTGTCGGTGTCGAGGAGCGCCTTCGAGAACTGCCCCGTGAACGGACCGGTGCCACCGGACACCACCGGCACCGCCGCCGTGAAGCCTGGCGCCACATCGAGGTTGACCATCTGTCCGGACGGTTCGTAGAACGGCGCGATGAGCTCGTAACGCACGCCCAGGTTGAACGTGAGCGTGCCGCTCCGCCGCCACTCGTCCTGGACGTATGCGCTGGCCGATCGGCCTGACATCCGGACGTTCCCGGGCCCGTACTGCACCGTCGCGCGCTGCGGCAGACCGAGAAGGAAGTCGGCGAAATCGTATCCCCCGCTGCGCATGTTTGCGGCGCCGCCCGAAGAATAGAGACCAGTGAACACGAATGCGCCCGTGGCATTCGCGTCCGTCTGGCTGGCCGAGTGATCGAGCCGGACGTCGCCGCCAAGCCGAAGCGTGTGCCGGGAGGTGACGGGTCTCGTCCACCCGTACGCGAGGCTGAATCGATCGTCCGATCGCCGCGACGGCGTCATGTCGCGCGCACCCGTGAACGTCGAGAACGACAGCTGCGGCACTCCCCAGTCGAACGGGTCGTTCGAGACACCGCTGATCCCCGCCCCCCCCGCGACGTTCTCGACGAACGCATACTGATTCGCACCTGAGGATTTGGTGCGCGAATAGTTCGCGGTGACGGTGTGCGTCGTGCGCTTGTGCTGGATGTTCAGCGACACGGGCACCGCGAGACTCGATCCCGTCGTTGCCCCGGCAAGCGACGGGAACACGTTGTTCTGATCGCTGTCGGTCCGTCGGTACTGCAGCTGCGCGGTCATGTTGACGCTCGTGCCCTGCTGCGGCCCCCGGCCGAACCGCCCGCCGTCGAAACCTCCACGCGTCCCCCCGCCTCCGCCGCCGCGTCCGCCGGCGCCCCGCCCGCCGGCGTTCGGGGTGAAGTTGTGCGTGACCCGGAGGTTGATGCCGTCCGAGGACGACGTGTTGGTCGCGACGTAGTGGAAGTTCCGGCTGTCGCCGTCGAGATTGGGCAGAGGGATGAACCGGAGGAGCGCCTGCGCAGCCGGGCTCAGACGGACGGCAGGAATCACGTTGCCGGCGAACGGCAGCCCGGTCGCCGGATCCACCAAGTGCGCGGCGGTCCCGCCGAAGTTGCCGGCCCGCATCGCCGTCGTCGGCACGGTCGCATATTGATCGAAGAGATCGCCGCCGCGGTTGCCGGAATATGCGGCGCTGAAGCTGGTCCGGCGGTCACCCTTATAGAGGCCCTTGATCCTGACCGGTCCTCCGACGGTGACTCCGAACGTCTGCCTCGAATACGGACGCTGCTGCTCGGACGATCCGGGCCGCAGCTGGTAGGGCGCGCTGTCGAGCGCGGATCCGCCGAACGAGTAGTTCGACTGCACGTTGTATGCGTTCTGCGAGCGGCCCCGGCCTCCGATGAAGAACCCGCCCGGCCCGCCGTCGCGTCCGCCGAAGCCACCCGGCCCGCCCCGTCCGCCACCCGGTCCTCCGGCGCCCGGTCCGCCGGGTCCGCCGAATCCTCCGCGGCCTCCGGGGCCGAAGCCCTGGCCGAACTCTCCTGTCGCGGGGTCGAATTCTCCGCGTCCAATCGCCTCCAGACGGTCGCTCAGCATGCCGCGATCGAGGCTCGCCATGTTGCCGTTGACCGCGAGCGCCTGTGTCGGGCCCTCCATGGAAAAACCAGGCGGGAGCAGGAGGCGCGCGGCATTGTCCGGCGCCTCTTCGAGGCCCGCGGTTGCGGCGGCCTGGGTCTGCACGTTCAGCGTCGCGAAACGTCCGGCGGCTGTCGCGGCCGGAGTGGGCGACCCGCCGCGACCCGTCTGTTCCGGACTCGGCGCCGGCGGGCGGGCAGGAGCGACCGCGGTGCGGGGCGCACGCGGCGCGAGCGCGAGCGGGAAGTCCAGCGTCTGCGCGCACCCCGCCCCTCCGGGCGCCTGCGCCAGCGTGAGCGATCGCGCGATCGGATCGAAGCCCATCAGCTCGGCCGTCACTTCGTAACTGCCGGGCGGCACATTCAAGCGGTACGCACCGTCAGGGTCGGTCGACGTCGCGGCCTTGACCGCGGTTCCGGCACGCACCAGG
>JBBWZJ010000161.1:0-21447 GCA_039648985.1 Acidobacteriota bacterium
CGGCAATCCGCTGGGGGTCGGGCAGACAGTCACGATGGGCATCGTGAGCGCCAAGGGGCGCGCCACGGGCGGCGCGGGTGACGGCAGCTTCGAGGACTTCATCCAGACGGACGCGCCAATCAACCGCGGCAACTCGGGCGGCGCACTGGTCAACACGCGCGGCGAGCTCATCGGGATCAACTCACAGATCCTCTCGCCGTCGGGCGGGAACATCGGGATTGGCTTTGCGATCCCGGCGAACATGGCGCGCAACGTCATGACGCAGCTCATCGACAAGGGTCAGGTCCGTCGCGGCATGCTCGGCGTCACGATTCAGCCAGTCACGTCGGATATCGCGCGGAGCCTCGGCCTGACGCAGGTGCGCGGCGCCCTCGTGAGCGACGTGCAGCCTGACAGCCCGGCCCACAAGGGCGGAATTCGCCGCGGTGACGTCATCACCGCGATTGACGGTACGCCGGTGACCGACGGCAACGTCCTGCGCAATCACGTCGCGCAGATGCTCCCGGGCACCCAGGCGCGGATCACGTATCTGCGCAGCGGCAAGGAGGAGACCGCGACGGTCACTCTGGCGGAGTTGAAGGCGGCCGACCGGGAGAAGGACACGCCCGGTGTCTCGGCTGAAGGCGGGGGCTACGGCTTGTCGGTCGAGCCGCTGACGCGGGAAAACGCCAGGCAGCTGGGTGTCGAAGCCACCACCGGCGTCGTCGTGCGCGATGTCGAGCCATCGAGCCGGGCCGCCGAGGCCGGTCTCCGGAGCGGCGATGTCATCGAACAGGTCGATGGCAAGGCTGTCCAGAGCGCCGACGCACTGCGGTCGGCGTTGAAGGCAGGTGACCGCCCCGCACTCCTGCTGGTGCACCGCGGCGCGACGAGTGTCTTCGTGACGCTCGAACGCAATTCGAATCGGTAATTCGAATCGGCCGGAATGTCCGGGTTGGCTGAACGGGTGTAGCGCCAGTCGCTACACCCGTTTTCTTTGGGCTCGCAGCAGTAGCGCGGAGCTTTAGCTCCGCGATGCCGGTTCCGAAGGCCGAGCTAAAGCTCCGCCCTACGTACTAACCCGAAGCCCGAATCCCGGATCCCGGATCCCGGATCCCCGATCCCCGATCCCTGATCCCCCTCTTTGACAGCCCCCGCCGTCGTTGCTACCTTCAGTCCCGCAGCCTGTTCGTCGGAAAGGGTGCCGAAGTAGCAGAGAACATCACCATGCTGAGCCGTCGCGATTTTCTGGAAATCACCGTTGCCGGTGCGCTCGCCTCGCGCGTGGAGACGAGGGGGGCGCAGGGAGAGATGCCGTACCGGACGCTTGGTCGAACCGGCGAGAGAGTCTCGCTGCTCGGCCTCGGCGGCGCGCATACAGGCCGGCAGAAGGACGAAGCTGAAAGCATCCGGATCATCCGGACGGCGCTCGACCACGGGGTGAACTTCCTCGACAACTGCTGGGACTACAACGACGGCGCGAGCGAGATCCGCATGGGGAAAGCCCTCGCGGACGGGTACCGCAGCAAGGCGTTCCTGATGACGAAGATCGACGGGCGCGATCGTGCGACGGCCGCACAGCAGATCGACGAATCACTCCGCCGGCTCCAGACCGATCATCTCGACCTGCTGCAATTCCATGAAGTCATCCGCGACAGCGATCCGGATCAGATTTTTGCCGACGGAGGCGCGGCGGCCGCGGTGCTGGAGGCGAAGAAGGCCGGCAAGACACGTTACGTCGGCTTCACGGGCCACAAGAGCCCGGCGATTCACCAGAAGATGTTGAAGATGGCGGCCGCACACGGATTCACGATCGACGCGGTGCAGATGCCGCTCAACGTCATGGACGCGCACTTCATCAGCTTCGAACAGCAGGTCCTTCCCGATCTCGTGCGGCAGGGGATCGGGGCGCTTGGGATGAAGTCGCTCGGCGATCATTTCATCCTCGACACGAAGCTCGTATCCGCCGAGGAATGCTGGCATTACGTGATGAACCTGCCAGTGAGCGTGATGATTACCGGAATCGATTCGCTGAGCGTCCTCGATGCGGCGCTCGCCGCCGCACGCACATTCCAGCCCATGTCGACCGATCAGGTCGCCGCGCTGCGGGCCCGCACCGCAGCCGCGGCTGCGAACGGAGCGCACGAGCGATACAAGACGACGGGGCGGTTCGACGGGACGGCGCATCACCCCGAATGGCTCGGGCCGGCGGGAGGGTAGAACGTTCGACGTGCCACGTGCCACGTGCAACACTGCGACGCCTTTGAGGTCGCGGGCTTCGTCGGCAGCACCGATGCCGCAGCTTCCTTGACGGTCTGCTTCAGATATCCGAGTGCGTCCGCATCGCCTTTCAGTGTGGCCGAGAGGAACGACGGCGCCCGTTCGAAGCTGATGTGCGGTGGGAGGGGCGGCACGTTGGGTTCCGTGACGGTCCAGGACGAAGGGCCGGCTCGCCGACAGCGCGCGGTCCCAGGCGGCGCCGAGGTCATCGGGCCGCTCGACACGGGTCCCATCGAGCCCCAGCGAGCGCGCGTAATCAGCGTAGCGGCAGTCGGGCAGATCCTGCGAGGCGGCAAACTTCGGATCGCCGGCCGTCGCGCGCTGTTCCCACGTCACCATGTTCAGACGTCGGGCAAGCGGGACGACAGCTCCGTGAAGACCCGCTGCGGGTTGATGGGATTGGCCTCGTTCAGCGCGCGCGCGTCCACGACGTCCCACCACGCGGCTACGTTCTTCTCGATGCGCTCGCGCCGCTTTGCCGAGGAGCGCCTTGGCGACACCGGCTCCCAGAACCTCGGCGACTTCGATGACCTCCTCCGTCGCCTGCAGCGCGCCCGTGACGTGCAAGCGGAGATCCGTCGACGGTCAGGACCGGGGAGCGGGCGACTGGATGTGGAACACTTCCGATAGTCCGACGGACGCGGGACTGCCGTCGGGGTTGACCGGCATCAGGTCGCGCATGTACTTCCACCAGCGCTGACACACGTCCGTCCGCGCAACCTCTGACCAGCGCTCCTCGCTTTCCACTTCCAGGTAGGCAAAGAGATCGTCTGTCGATTCGTCGTGAAAAATTGAATAGGTGATCACGCCGTGCTGGAGCAGCGTGGCCTCGAGCTCCGCCCAGATGGGCTGGTGACGCCGCGCGTATTCCGCCGCGGCCCCGGGGTGGATCGTCATGCGGAAGGCTTTGCGAAGCATGGCAACCCCGTCCGCTATCGGCTCGGTCCCGCGGCTGCTGGCCGGGTGAGCAGACCACGCCCGCGCATCCAGTTCATCAGGAGAGCCGTCCATGAGCTGAGCGCCGGGTCGCCGAGCGCCATCCCGACGCCGTGCGGGCCGTTCTCGTACAGATGCATCTCCGCCGGAACCTTCGCTTTGCGCAGCGCCAGGTAGAACCGCACGCTGTTTTCCACCGGCACTGCGGGATCGTTGCTCGTGTGGAACAGAAAGGTGGGAGGCGTCTGCGCCGTCACGCGGACATCGTTCGAGAGATCGTCCAGCAGCTTGGGATCGGGCGTATCGCCGAGCAGGTTTCGCACCGAACCCGCATGCGCGACGGCGGGGTCGAAGGAGATGACCGGATAGCCGAGGATGAGGAAATCAGGACGGCTGCTGGCGCGCTCGATCGGGTCGGTCGCGGCAGCTTGTCCCGCGTCGAAGTGTGTGCCGGCCGTCGACGTCAGATGGCCTCCGGCCGAGAAGCCCATCATCCCGATCCGATCCGCCACGATGCCGAACTCGGCCGCTCGGCTGCGGACCATCCGGATCGCGCGCTGCGCATCGCCGAGCTCCACCGGGTGGTGGTAACGCGGCCCGAGGCGATACTTCAGCACGAAGGCCGTCACGCCCATGGCGTTGAACCAGTACGCCTCCTGGCGTCCCTCGTGTTCCATCGCCAGCGCGCCGTAGCCCCCGCCGGGGGCCACGATCACCGCCGTGCCGGAGCTCCCGCGCGGCGCGAGGTACGGTGTGATCGTCGGCTTGTCGGCATCCGCCTGCCCGAGCGCTCCCGGCGCGCCGTTCTCCCACAGCGGGATCTCCTGCGGCGGGCCCTGGGCGGCTGCCGCTCCCCTTCCGGAGGGTGCCTGGGCCGGCGCCCCCGGCGTCTGCGAGGCACTGGACACGACGCCGGACAGGACGCCCGACACGACAAAGCACAGCACCATCACACGCCTCATGACTCCCTCCAGCCTCAGAATCGCCGACATCTTACCCGTTCATCGTGGCAACAACCACGACCACATTGCGCCGCTGGCACCCTTGGCACCCTTCGCACCCTTGGCACCTTGGCACCTTGGCACCTTGGCACCCCTGGCACCCCTGGCACCCCCTCGAACACTTCACCATAGAATGCCGCATGCGGGTTTGCCCCTCCTGCGGCGTCCAGGGCTCCGACACCGCGCGCTTCTGCGCGGCGTGCGGACGCGCGCATGGCACGGGCGACGAGCCGACGATCCTCCACGACGCGCCCACGATTCCGCATCTGCCCGACGTGAGCGCGACGCGCTCGGCCCCGCGATCGCCCGTAAGTTTCCACTCGCCAGGCACCGGCTTGTGGTCGTCGTCCTCGGGCGGCGCGCATGGGCGGTTCGAGCCGGGGACGCTGCTCGCCGGGCGGTACCGGATCGTCGCGCGTATCGGCCAGGGCGGCATGGGCGAGGTGTATCGCGCGGACGACTTGAAGCTTGGACAGCCGGTCGCGATGAAGTTCCTGCCCGAAACGGTGGAGGCCGATCCCGTCCGGCTGGCGCAGTTCCACACCGAAGTCCGCCTTGCGAGGCAGGTCGCCCACAAGAACGTGTGCCGCATGTACGACGTTGGCGACGTGGACGGGCTTCCCTTCCTGACGATGGAGTACGTGGACGGCGAGGATCTCGCCTCGCTGCTCCGCCGCATCGGGAGACTGCCGGAGGACAAGGCGCTCGACCTCGCACGGCAGCTGTGCGCCGGTTTGGCCGCCGCTCACGAGCAAGGTGTGCTGCACCGCGACCTGAAACCGGCCAACGTCATGATCGACGGCGAAGGGCAGGTGCGCATCACGGATTTTGGTCTGGCGGCGATCGCCGGCACCGTACGCAACCCTCTCGCGGGGACGCCCGCATACATGGCGCCCGAGCTGCTCGCCGGCCGTGAGCCCTCCGTACAGAGCGACGTGTATGCGCTGGGCCTGGTGCTGTACGAGTTGTTCACCGGACGCCGGGCATTCGTGGCCCACAACCTGGCAGAGCTCCTCCGCCTGCAGAACGAGACGACGATCACACCGCCGACGGCGCTCGTCAAGGATCTCGACCCGGCCATCGAGCGGACCGTCCTCCGGACGCTCAACAGCGATCCGGCACAACGGCCCCGGTCGGCCCTGGCGGTTGCCGGCAGCCTGCCGGGCGGTGATCCACTCGCGGCCGCCCTCGCGGCCGGCGAAACGCCATCGCCAGAAATGGTGGCCGCAGCCGGGGAACGATCCGGCGTTACCAACGAGTACGCGATAGGCGCTGCCGTCGCCGTCGTCCTGCTGCTGGCGATCGCGGCGGGAGTGTCCCCGCAGCGCCGGACCCTCAGCCGCGCCGCCCCCGACAAGCCGCCCGACGTGCTGATCGATCGGGCGCAGCAGGTCCTCGACAACTTAGGGTATGGGACGCGCGGCGACGCCAGCCGGTGGGAATTCACCCTGGACACCGATCTCCTCCGATATGCGCGAACACAGCACGACCTGCTGACCACCGGGGATCCGGTCACCGGACGGCCGGGGGCGCTGCTCTTCTATCGCCGCACCAGCCCACGGGCTCTCCTGCCGCGGAACCCGTTGGCGGCTGTGTCGCTGGAGGATCCTCCCCTCGATCTGTCCGGCATGACGACTGTCGTCCTCGACAGGACGGGTCGCCTCGTCTCGTTCGAGGCTGTTCCCCCCCAGAAGGACGAGAGCCCGCAGACTGGTCAGCCGCCAGACTGGGCAGCGCTGTTTCGAATGGCGGCCCTCGACCCGGCGGCGTTCCACGCCGTCCCGCCGCTCTGGCTGCCGCGCGGACTCGCCGACGCGCGACAGGCCTGGGAAGGGCCGATGCCGGACGGCCCGCCGCACGTGCGTGTCGAGGCCGCAGGATGGCGCGGCCGGCCGATCTACTTTCAAATCGTCACGCCGTGGACGAGGCCGCTGCGCATGGAGGAGAACCCGTCGAGCCGCGGTGCGCGCATTCTCAACGCGGTGACGGTGCTCGCCACATTGATCCTGCTCGTGTGCGCCTTGCTGGTCTCGCGCGCCAACGTGCGGGCAGGACGTGGCGACTGGAAGGGCGCGAGCCGGCTGGGGACTGTCGCTGTCATCGGTCAGCTCCTCGCCTGGGCATTCAACGATCCGCACGCAGGCGCTCCCTCGGAGGAGCTCGCGCGGTTCTTCGCCTCTATCGGCGAATCTCTCTTTGCCGGGTCGCTGCTGTTCGTAATGCATCTCGCGGTGGAACCCGCGGTGCGACGCTACTGGCCGCACGGCGTGCTCGGGTGGAGTCGCCTGCTGCAGGGGCGGTTCCGCGACGCGCGGGTCGGGCGCGACGTGCTCGTCGGACTCGCGACCGGCGCAGGAGTTCACCTGATCATCTCCGCCAGGCAAACCCTTCAGTGGGCCGTGGGGGATCACAATCCGCCGGTCTTCTTCGGAGCGGTGCGCTACTTCGAGGGGCCGCGGTATGTCATCGGGTTTCTCGCTTCCATCCTCGCCTTCCAGGCCGTCTACACCGCGATGTGGTGCATCTTCACGATCGTCGGCCTGCGACGGATGTTGAGAAGCAAATGGATCGTGGCGATCGGCGCGGTTCTCGTGTTCGCGCTCCTGGCGGGCCGCGACGTCTTCATCGACGCGCCGGGTGTGCTCTGGCTGAACGTCTGCATCGCACTC
Source organism: Acidobacteriota bacterium (assembly GCA_039648985.1). Taxonomy (GTDB): domain Bacteria; phylum Acidobacteriota; class Vicinamibacteria; order Vicinamibacterales; family 2-12-FULL-66-21; genus JALZOC01. Next base: position 6,866 of record JBBWZJ010000161.1, read on the forward strand.
GTGGTGGCAGCGGTCATCGCGGCGCTCGCGGTCCGCATGGGACTCCTCGCGACCGCTGCCTGTTTCGTCGCGAGCTTCGCGCTCGGCGCCACGCCGTGGACGTTCGATCTCTCAGCGTGGTACTTCCCCCCTGCCGCGCTCGCGTTCGCGATTCTTGCCGCGCTCGCCGGATTCGCGGGCTACGCCGCCCGGACGGGAACCGTGCCCCCGGTCCGGCTCCCTGATCGCACGTAACACGCACGTCGCACGTTGCCCGTCGCACGTCGCACGTCGCACGTGGCACGTGGCACGTGCTACGCCGGCCCTGCTCCCTGCGTAGCGACATACAGCGCGTAGATAGACTGGCTCGCGGCCATGAAGAGGCGGTTCCGCTTTGGCCCGCCAAACGTCAGGTTGCCGCACACCTCTGGGATTCGAATGCGACCGAGCAGCTTGCCGGCAGGGCTCCAGACTGTCGCGCCGCTGTATCCGAGCGCGCGTCCGGCGTTGCTCGACGCCCACAGATTGCCCGCGACGTCACAGCGCAAGCCGTCCGGTGCGCACTTGACGCCGTCGATCATGAAGTCACTGAACAGGCGGCGATTCGACGCCTTGTTGTCGGCGCCGATGTCGAAGACGTGGACGTCGCCCTTGCCGCCGGCGCCCTGATCGCCCGGTCCCTTCCCCGTGCTGGCGACGTACAGGCGCTTGAAGTCGGGGGAGAACGCGAGCCCGTTCGGGTCGGGCACCTGGTCCTCACCAATGATGAGATCGATGCGGCCTGACGGGTCCACGCGGTAGACGTTGGTCGGCAGTTCTCTCTTGAACACGCCGATCTCCGCCGGCTGGCCCGCCCGCGGATTCAAACGGCCACCCACGTTGGTGGGACCGCCGGCCGCGTCAGGCGCGCCTTCATAGAGCTGCGCGCCGTACGGCGGATCGGTGAACCAGACGCTGCCGTCCGTGTGCGCCACGACATCGTTCGGCGAATTCAGGCGCTTCCCCTGGAACAGATCCGCCAGGATCGTGACCGACCCGTCGTGCTCGTACCGAACGACACGACGCGTCAGGTGCTCGCACGACAGCTGACGTCCCTGGTAGTCGAACGAATTGCCGTTGCTGTTGTTGGAAGGGCTCCGGAACGTCGAGACGTGCCCGTCGTCTTCCGCCCATCGCATCTGGCGGTTGTTCGGAATGTCGCTCCAGAGCAGGTAGCGCCCCTGGCTGCTCCATGCGGGCCCCTCGGTCCAGAGCGCGCCGGTCCAGATCCGCTTGATGGATGTGTTCGCCTGCACCAGATCGTTGAACGCAGGATCCACCGTCAGCACGTCCGGATCCGTGAAGTACGTCGTCGGTGCCGCGTCCGGACCGAAATCGCGCGGCGGGTTCGAGATCACGGTCGGCGCGGAGAGCGGTGTGCCCTGGGCAGTCTGACCGGCGAGCGTCGCTCTCGAAAGCAGGGTCGCCCCCGCGGCGGCGCCGATGGTTTGAATCAACTGCCGGCGTGTCACGTCTGTTCGCATGCTGTGCTCCTCAAAACTGTTGCGGCGCGCTGCTGTTCCGCTCACGGCTTCTTCAGGTTCCATGCCTCGTCGAAGAACCCCTGCGAGGCGACGAACAGCGGCAGGTATCTGTAGTTGTTCCCGGGCCGCGTGATGTCGATCACCGCCCAGTCGGGAAGTTTCGGCGACTGCATGTCGTTGTTCGACTGATCGTGAAACGTGAAGCCGCTGTTGACCACGACGTACCTGGACGGATTCAGCGGGTTCGGGAAGATGAACACGGGCGCGTGATCTTTCGGGAAGCGGGCGCCGCCCACCACGAGGCCGCTGGCGGTCCACTGGATCGGCACCCGTGGCGCAATGCGCTTGTAGACGGCGTTGCTCGAGGGATCGCCGAAGAGTACGAGATTACTGCCGGCGATATCGGCCGACGTGACGTCGGTGTCGGCCCTGACGCGCGGCTCGCCGCGGAAGAAGTGCACCCACTCGCTGACGGCGTAGTCGGCCTGCTCCTGCTCCCACTTGCCCAGCGCGTCCGACAGCGGCCGGCCGGTGGGACGGACAAAGACGAAGCTGCCCATGAACGCATCGTCTATCGGGCCCTGCAGGCCGTGCGATTTCCGGAGGTGACCGGCGGGCAGCTCTCCGAGCTTCCACGCCCCCGCTGTTCTGACCAATCCCGCAGAAAGGGACCGCGCGTCGGCGACAGCGGGCAGCACGAGGGTTGCCCCGTCGATGACCACCCGCGGACGGGTTCCGGCTCCGAATGGCACGAGCCCCGGGTCGAAATCGATGTGCAGCGCCGTGACGTTCGACGTGGTCATCTGGATGGAGCCGCCGTCGATGTGCGCATCCACCCGCGCCCGCTGCCACTCCTCCCCCATCGCGTCGATCGTGACCCAGAACATCCTGTTGTATCGGAGCATCCACGTGGTGAAGCGAATGTCCTTGGGAACCGGATTGCGCCCTCTGGCCGCAAGTTGATCCAGGCGATCCTGGACCTGCTGGCGCGCGTGCGGCTCGTAGGCATGTCCGGTGGCCGGCCCGATGACGTGCTCGAGCGTCAGGCCCTCCTTCAGCATCGCCGCCGCCATTGCGTCGGCGGCCTGCTTTTGAGGGTCGATCGCCCCGGAGTAGGCGACGACAGGAACATTGAACGTGTTCGCCGCGTAGTCGGTCGAGTCGTACATGTGCCACAGCGTTCGCTGGACCGCGTTCTGCGGCTGCGCCGCGAGTCCGGCACGCAGGAACACTTCCGTCTCGGTGAAGCCCGCGCCCGGAGCCCCCGCGACCCAGCGGTCGGCGAAGTGCACGATGTAGGACCACGCTGACGCGCCGCCCATCGAGAACCCCGCCATCACGATCCGGTTCCGATTGATCGGATACGCCTTCGCGACCGACTCGATCGCCTCGAGGCCGTCGGTCTCGCCCGCGAACCGGCTGGCGTTCGAGTAGCGCCCGTACGGCTGCAGCATGAAGCGATCGGCGCCTGGTCCGAGTGGTTTTGACGCGTATCCGGTTGGCGACTTCGCCATGAACTGCTGTTCGAGCACCGAGTCGTCGCGCCCGTGCATGAACACGTCCAGACGGTATTCGCGCTGGCTGCCCGGCTCGTAATTGTCCGGCATCGTCAGGATGTACGGCTGAACGGATCCGTCTATCGTGGAATAGAAGCCGCGTACCCCGCTGACGGTCATCCAGGGCGTTTCGCCAGCGGCCAGTTGATCGGCGCGCGCCGTGCCTGCTGCGAGCGTCTGCAGGGCGGTCGCGAGCGGCGTGCTGCCAGCCGGCGCATACAAGCGCTCGTCGAACTTCAACGGACGCCGCACTGCATCGAGGTAGACCTCGACGTCCGCGATGCGATCGGCCATCGGCCCCGCCGCGTAGGTCTTCTTCAACTCCCTGACGCGCGTCGCGAGCTGATCGACAGCGGCCAGCGCTGTGCGGCGGTCTTCGTCCGACAGACCGGCGCCGAGCGGCGGGAACTGCGGTCGGGCGGCGGGAGTCGCGGCGGGTGCGGCCGCTCCGACACCCTGTGCCGGGTCCCGCGCGCGCGTCGCGCCCACGAGGCCGACGGCGCACACGAAAACTGCCGCGCACGCGGCGGCACGGGACAGCGCGAGAGCCACACATCGGGGCATGGTGGGGGGATTATGAACCGGTTCGGGGTTCGGGGTTCGGGGTTCCGGGTTCAGGTTCGGGGTTCGGGGTTCCGGGTTCACGTTCAGGGTTCGGGGTTCAGGTTCGGTGTTCGGCAGTGAGCCGCCGCACCGAAGGTCTGGAGAACGTTAGTCCTGCCGAAGCGCGGTGACGGGATCGGTCCGGCCTGCTCGAAGCGCGGGCCAGAGGCAGGCCTGGAGGCCGGCAACCAGCAGGATGGCCGACACGGCGCCGAAGGCGACGGGATCGAAGACGGATACCTGCCACAGCTCACCGGCCAGGATCCGGGTGCCGAGGAGGCTGCCGACCAGGCCTGCCGCCATGCCGGCCAGCAGCAGGCGGGAGCCGCGCAGGATCACCATGCGCGCGATGGTACCCGCCTCGGCGCCGAGGGCCATGCGCACACCTATCTCGTGCCGCTGCAGCGCGACGGTGCTCGAAACGACACCGTAGACACCAATCACGGCGAGCGCAAGTCCGATCGCGCCAAAGATTGAGAACAGCACGACGCTGAACCGCGGAGCGGCGTATTGCTCGTCGCGGAGAATGGCTTCGAGCGTCCGCACTTCGGACACCGCCTGGTTCCTGTCGATTGCGGACACAGCGCCGACGACGGCGCGCCGGAGATCGTCGGGGTTCATCAGGGTGCGAACGGTCACCATGTTCGACTGCCCTGTCGCTGTGAACGGCAGATAGATCTCCGGGACTGGAGCCGTGGTCAGACCCTGGTTGAGCGTGTCGTGCAGGACGCCAACTATCTGGAACGCATCGTTCTTCATCAGGAACGGCGGCTCTTTCAAACGGGGGAGGCGCACGACCTGTCCGAGCGGCGGCCGGTTATCGAGCCGCAGGTGCACGAAGCGCTCGTTCACGAGCGCCACGGTGGGCGCAGCCGCCATGTCGGCGTCCGTGAACAGGCGACCCTCCCGCAGCCGGATGCTGAACACCGCCGGGTAATCAGGGTTGATCTGATGCACCTGCACCGGATCCGGACTCGGCGGCGCGCCCGTCACTTCCGCGGACGTCCCCATGTTGCCCAGCGGGTGGAGCCCCGTGTTCAACCCGACGGCGCTGACGCCGGGAACTGCACGCACCCGTTCGACGAGATCCCTGAAGAACGCGATGCGCCGCGGCGCGTCCGGGTAGTGGAGCGCTGACATCGGCACTCTCAGGACGAGAACGCGATCCGCCGGATACCCGAGATCCACCTGCTCCATCGCCATGAACGTGCGAATCAGCAGGCTCGCACCGACAAGGAGCATCAGCGAGAGCGCCACTTGCGCGACGACGAATGCCTTGCGGACGCGCGCCTGGGCAGGGCTGCCGGCGATGCCTCGGCCCGCGGCGCGCATGGTTGTCGCAAGATCGCGCCGTGAGCTGTGAAGGGCCGGCGCGAGTCCGCAGACGAGACTGGTGACAAGCGCGAGTCCGAGCGTGAAGGCGAGCACCGGCAGATTGAGGGTCACTTCCGCCTCGTCCGGAATGGTGTCGGGCGGGACGATGGCGAGGATCGCGGGAAGCCCGGCATACGCGAACGCGACCCCGAGCGCGGCGGCCGCGAACGCGAGCAGAAGACTCTCGGTGAGAAGCTGACTGACGATGCGCCGGCGGCTCGCGCCGAGTGCGACGCGGACGGTCATCTCCCGCTGCCGGCCTGTCGCTTTCGACAGCAGCAGGTTCGACACGTTCGCGCACGCAATCAGCAGCAGCAATCCGACGGCGCCGAACAGCACCCAGAGGTCCCCCACGATGCCGCTGCGGAACGTCTCAGAGAATGGCTGCAGCGCGACGCGCCACTGTTCCGGGAATTGCCGTGGTTCGCGTTTCTGGAGGTCGGCGATGATGGGCCGGAGATCGGCGTCCGCCTGCGGCGCGGTCACCCCGTCCCGGAGCCGCCCGAGCAGGTGAACCGAACGCACGCCTTCGATGACCTGGCCGCGTTGGAACGCTGTCGGCAGATATACATCCGCGCCTCGCCACATGAAGCGCTTCGGCATCACGCCGATCACGGTCCGTATCGTATCGTTCAGGCGCAGCGGCCGGCCGAGGACCTGCGGATCGCCGCCGAACTGGCGCTGCCAGAATCGGTAGCCCAGGACGACGACGGGGGCGGCCCCGGGCTTGCGGTCGTCCGGACCCGGCGTCCTGCCCAGAAGCGGCGGAACGCCCATCACGTCGAAGGTGTTGAAGGTGCCGTAGTTTCCGCGCACCCGTTTCGGCTCGACTCCGGAGTCCCACAGCACGTCGCTGATGGTGGAGGCGACGACGCCGTCGAAGATCGTGTTGCGGTCCGCAATCTCCAGGAACTGGTCGACCGAATAACCGGTGCGCCCGCCGCGCTGCGCCGCTCCGGTCACCATCACACTCATCAGGTGATCCACACGTTTGTAGGGAAACGGATCGAGGATCACAGCATGGACGACGCTGTAGATGGCCGTCGTGGCCATCACGCCAGCGGCAAGGGAGGCAATCGCAAGCGCCGAGACGCCGCGCGTAGCCGCGAGGTGGCGCGCGCCGAACCGGATGTCCCGCCAGAACTGCTCGATCCAGAGTGTCATGGACGCCTCCGGCTACCTTAGACGGAAACAGGGGGAGATTTGGATGGCGCGCTGATGTCAGCTTACAGCTCCCGAGCCCCGCATCCGATCCCGAGTCCCGGACCCCCGATCCCGCTCGTCCTTGCCGTACACTGGCGGCATGATCCCCGGCATCATCCTGGCTGCGGGACGTTCCGAGCGGATGGGGCGCCCCAAGGCACTGCTCCCTCTCGGTACATCAGAGGATACATTCGTCCGCCGGCTCGCTCGGGCGCTGCACGAGGGGGGTGTCGACGAGGTGCTCGTCGTCGGCCGGTGCGAAGACGAGGCGCTGCGCGAGGCGGTCGGGGCGGTGGGCGTTCCGGCCCGCTACGTCGAGAACCCGGCGGCGGACGGCGGGCAGCTGACATCGGTGCTCGCAGGACTGGCTGTCGCGGACCGTCCCGGCGTCCACGGCTTTCTCGTCACGCCCGTCGATGCGCCGCGTATCACGGCCGCCACGGTTGTGGCACTCCTCTCCGCGTTCCGGTCGACCGGCGCCCCGATCGTTCGCGCCACGTACAAAGGCCGGCACGGCCATCCGGTCATTTTCGCGCGCGCGGTCTTTCAAGAGTTGCGCCACGCGGACCTGTCCATCGGCGCCCGGGCGGTGGTCAGGGCCCACGCCGATCGGGTCGTGGAGGTGGAAGTGGACGATCCGGGCGTGCTCGGGGATGTCGATACGCCGGGCGACTACCAGCTGCAGATCGGCGGGGAACTTTGACCCGTGCGAGGCCTATTGGTTACAATGAGGGTTCGCTTCTCACCAGAGAGGGCCTGTAGCGCAGTTGGGAGCGCGCCTGAATGGCATTCAGGAGGTCACCAGTTCGATCCTGGTCAGGTCCACCATCCTTCGCTCGTAAATGCAGGCGAAGGATGCCCACCGTAGCGCGCAGCGCGAAGGTGGGCCTGATCAGTCCGTGAACGAACTTCGGATGGCGAGCATCCTTCACGCGAAGGATGCCCACCGAAGCGCGAAGTCACTGGTCCACCAATTTAGTCCTTCGACCTGAAGGACTTCCGCACATCTCCCCTGAGCCCACGCGCTGAAAACTCGCGGCGGGTAACACATGGGTAGCTCAGCCCGACATACTCGACGCCTTCGATGCAGAAGCGCGACAACGCACGCGCTCAGCGCCCTATAAGCATCGTGGACATAGACCAGCTAGATTCGGTTCTGAGGACGTTTCCTGTGCGCGGGATGTAGCTCTGGTCCTCGTGGAATTCGAACCAGTGCGCCTGTGACAGATCGTCGGAAGTAATCTCGAGTCGAACCCGCAGGTGAACGCCAGGCCACTCGCTATAATGGTCAGCGTCCCAAGGCCTGACACGTGTCATCTGTTCCGCAAGTGACGGCGCCCCTCATACCGGCTGCACCGGCGGAGCAGGGCGTTCGTGCTGTTCCGGCGGCGCAGCCACGCGCCCCCGAGCGCCTGCTGTCCCTCGACGTCTATCGCGGGCTCATCCTGTTCCTGCTGGTCTCGAACGGGCTCGGCATCCCGGCGCTCGCCGCGTACCCGCGCTGGCGGTGGCTGGCCGATCAGTTCGAGCACGCCGCATGGACCGGCATCACGTTCTGGGATCTGGTCCAGCCCGGCTTCACGTTCATGGTCGGCGTCGCAATGCCCTTCGCGCTTGTGCGCCGCGAGGCTGAGGGCGCGTCGTTCGGCGACTTGTTCCGGCACGTCTGCTGGCGCGCGTTGATATTGATCGCGCTCAGCAACCTGTTCTCGAACTTCGGCGAGGATCACCTCCAGTTTCAGCTGATCAACGTGCTGTCGCAGATTGCCTTCGGCTACGTGATCTGCTTCCTGATCCTGCAGGTGCCGCTGCGCTGGCAGATCGCCATGGGTGCCGGGCTGCTGGCGCTCCAGTGGGCGCTCTTCGTCGTGTTTCCCTCGCCGCAGGGCCCGTTCTCGCAGGCGAACAATATCGGCCAGATGATCGATCGCGCGGTGCTCGGCTACACCTACTCCGGCGACTACGTCACGATCAACTTTCTGGGCAACGCGGTGACGATCCTGTTCGGCTGCTGGACGGGGCTGCTGCTCTGCGCGCGGCGGCCGCACGCGTTCACGCTTCGTGTGCTGGCCGCCGTCGCGGTGGGCGCGTGCCTCACCGGTCTGGCTCTCGCGCCGTTCAACCCGGTGATTAAGCGGTTGTGGACGGCGTCGTTCATGTTCCTGAGCACGGGCTTCGTGATGGCCCTGATGACGGCGCTGCTCCTGCTGATCGACGTCCGCGGCTGGCAACGGTGGACGTTCCCGTTCGTCGTGCTCGGGACGAACTCGATCTTCGTCTATTCGTTGTGGCAGCTGCTGGGAGGATGGCTCGACCGGGGCCTGGTGACCTTCACGAGCCGGTTCGCGTTCCTCGGGCCGGCCGGCGAGATCCCGCATCGCCTCGTCGTGCTGGCCGTGATGTGGGGTCTCTGCTATTGGCTCTACCGGCGACGCATCTTCCTGAAGGTCTGACGCGCACGCACATGCGCTCGCCTGCGCGTAGCCTTGCGTACATCGCGCGTGCCAGGGAGCCCCGGATCATGTCCTACGCACCTCTGCGACCTTGAATTTGCGCTCAAAATGGAGAAATATTTCCCGTCCATGACGACCATCCTGTCCCGTCGCAATTTTCTGGTCACCGCGGCCGCCGCCGTACCGCTGGGAGCAATGGGCACGCAGGCCGCGCCGACGGCCGCTGGCGGCCAGCCCCCGTCCGGACCGTCCCCGTCGGACCGGATCGTCGATATCCACGTGCACTTCGACGAGAAGATTCCGACCTTCCTCGACGATTTCCATCGCATCTCCGACAAGTTGAACCTGACGGCGTGCATGCTGACCCCCTTCGCTCACCGCAAGGTGGTCGCGGACGCTGCCCGCAAGCACCCCACGAAAATCGTACCGTTCGGCTTCGTGGAGCTGGATGCCCCGGACGCGGCGCAGCAGGTCAAGGAACTGCACGACCTGGGGTACCGAGGCCTCGGTGAGCTGGAGTTTCCCAGGAAGCCGTTCGTCGATCGCTCGTACGACCCGGTCTACGAGCTGGCCAACGACTACTCGTGGATCGTCCTCTTTCACACCGGCATCGTATTGCGCGCAGTGTTCGACAAGCCCGAGGACGTGACGTCGGCCCGCATGCGGCCCGTGCACCTCGAGGAGATCGCGCGGCGGTTTCCGAAGCTGACGGTGCTCGGCGCGCATTGCGGCAACCCGGAATACGAGTGGGCCGCCGAGGTCTCGCGCTGGAACCCGAACGTCTTCTTCGATCTCAGCGGCTCGACGCTGCAGAAGATGCGGGGACGCCTGAACCACTTCCAGGACATCTTCTGGTGGAGTGGCGTGGGGCAGGACACCGCCACGCCCAACAACGACCCGAGCGCGTTCGTCAAGCTGGTGTTTGGCTCCGACACGGATCTCGAGAGGATCGAAACTGTCGCCGGCATGTACCGTTCGCTCTTCGACGCCTGCGACGTGCCGGCCTCCACACGCCGTATGATTCTCGGCGGGACGATGGCGCAGATCCTCCGATTGCCGGCCTGAGGCGCCTCGACCGCGTCACCGGCCCGGATCGCGGTTACCGCGGCACCACCGTCACGACCAGTGAGGAGCGTCTTACCGCCGCCTCCTCTACGCCGATGCGGTCGATCACGCGGCAGAGAGCCGAGATGGAGGGCTACGAGGGCGCGCGCCACGCGTACGAGACCGCAGGGCTCCAGATTCTAGAACTCGCGCAAAATGCTCAGTCCCTGAACCAGCTTCGGATAGAGAGCCTCCTTCACGCGAAGGGTGTCCCCGGAGCGCGAAGGGACTGCTCGCCTCGCAACCTTTACGGTCGCGGGTTTCCTCAGGAATTGGGCGGGCACGTCTCATGCCTTTCGAACCGTGTGACTGACGAGAAGCGGTTCGTGTACACCCTCCTAAATCGGCCTTGCACACACACCTCCGGCGGCCGGCCGTGGGACAATCGATGTCGTCGTTGAATTCACCGACCAAATGGGAGCAGGAGCTTTCGAAGGGTACCTGAAGTCAGGGTCGGGCGTTGCCTTCGCGAAGCGGCATCTCCGGCAGGCGAACCGGAGCCATCATCTGCGCAACGTCCAGGGCTTGCCGGTTCAAAGGTCGTCAAGTTCCGGCGGCGGGCCGACGTCAACCCTTGAGCGACGCCACCGCGGCAACCAGCGCCGATGCCTCGATTGGCTTCGAGAGGTGCAGCTGGAATCCTGCCGCCAGCGCGCGCTCGCGATCGTCGTCGCGCGCGAATGCCGTCAGCGCGGCTGCCGGGATTCCCGCGACGGATGGCGGGCCCGACGCCCGGACGCGGCTGATGAGCGAGTAGCCGTCCTCCACCGGCATCCCGATGTCCGCGAGCAGGACGTCGAACGGCTCGTGCTGGAGCAGCTCGAACGCCTGGGCGGCGGACGGAGCTGTCGCGACGGCCGCCCGGCATCCGCGCAGATTCGCCGCCACCACCTCGCGGCTCTCCTCGTCATCGTCAACGACGAGCACGCGGATGCCTTCGAGCGATGGCAGGTCGGGGATGGACTTGATTGGCGGATTCACGGCGACGGTGCGCGGCGATCGTTCCCACACGGCGACGGGCAGCCGGACGACGAACGTCGCGCCGAGCCCTTCGCCCGCACTGTGCGCGGTCACGCTCCCGTCGTGGGCCTCCACGAGACTCTTGACGATGGAGAGCCCGAGCCCAAGGCCGGAGTGCCTCCGCGTTGTCGATCCATCCGCCTGGCGGAACATCTGGAAGACGCAGGACAGGAACTCCGGCGCAATTCCCTGACCGGTGTCGGTCACGACGATCTGCACCTCGTCCCCGTCACGCCGCAGATGCACCTCGACGAGGCCTTGCTCCGGCGTGAACTTGATCGCGTTCGAGATCAGGTTCGACACGATCTGCTGAAGCCGCACGCGGTCGCCGAACACCTTGGCGCTCCACTCCTCGGTGTTGAAGACGAGGCGGATCGCCTTCATGCTGGCGCTCGGCTGCGCGACGACCAGCGCCTCGCGAATCACATCTTCCACGTCCACGAAGGAGCGCTCGAGGCGCATCTTGCCGGACGCGATCCGCGCGACGTCGAGGAGATCTTCGATCAGGTGGGCCTGGCGCCATGCGCTGTCGAAGATGCCCCGCAGCGCGCGATCGCGCAGCGCTGCCTCGATGGTGCGCTGGTTCAGCATCTCACCCCAGCCGATGATGGCGTTCAGCGGCGTGCGCAGTTCGTGCGACACCATCGCGAGGAACTCGTCCTTCAGCCGGTTCGCCTCTTCCGCGCTCTCGCGGGCCGCGTGCTCGCGGACCAGCAGCTCCTTCTGCTGTTCTTCTAGTCGCGTCATTTCCACGAGCGCGACCGCCAGCCGTTCCTTCTCGGCCGCGAGCGCGCGCTCGGCGCCGCGCGCCTGTTCGAGCGCCGCGACGGTTTCCTTGTGCAGCCCGCGCATCTCCTCGGTATGCCGTTTCTGATCTTCGAGCCGCCCGGCGAACAGCTTGTAGCTGCGGTAGGTCAGGTAGATCGGCGCGACGAGAACGACTGCCATCCAGTGATCGCCGCGCTGTACCATGACCGCCGCCAGCGCACCGGCACTGCCCGCGACCATGAAGCTCGCGCCGCTCCACAGAAACTCACGCCCCCATGTCTCCGTGAAGCTGCGGTTCGACGAGAGCGCGATGGCCCCGGCGATCAAGCTGGTGTTGACAAGGAAATACGTTCCGATCGCGGCGACCAGGGGCTTCGCGGGAGGGAACGACTCGATCGGCAGCGTTGAACCGCCCAGCCACACGAACACGGCACCCGTCGCCGTCATCGTGATCGCCGCTGTGGCCGCGCTGAAGATCGTGCGGTAGATCGGATACGGCGCCTTCTGCCTGTAGAGGCACTGGGTCAAGGCACCAGGCACGGCAATCACCACGGCGTACTGCGGCCCCAGCAACAGCAGGGACATGAGGTTCGCCGCGTAGGACACCGAGAGCGTCGCGCCGTTCGCGACAGTGATCGGCAGGTTCACCTTCCAGATCGACGTGAGGCACGCGAACACCGTGAGGACGCCGAAGAGGACCGGCTGGGGAAACGTGCGCGGAAACGCGGCAATCAGCGAGAGCGCCCCGCCGGCGATGACGAGTCCCACGTAGGCCTGCGCCGCCAGCGGCAGCTCGGTCGACGGGACGCCCGATGCCGGCGCCCCGGCGTTCATCACGTGTTGCATGGCCGTACCCTGGTTTACGGGTGCCAGAGGATGTCGCACTCCGGACCGCTGCAGTCGGAGCCCCACACGACGGTGCTGCCCCACACAACCGTGCTGCCCCACACAACGGTGCTGCCCCACACAACGGTGCTGCCCCACACGACGGTGCTGCCCCACACGACGGTCGCCGCGTTCGTGTCGGTGACAGCGCCGCTCGTCGGCGCACTCCACTCGACCGGGCAATCGTCCCCGCCGCAGGTCATGCCCCAGACAACGTTCTCTGGTGTGCCGGCCTCCAACTGGATCGTGGTGCAGAGCAGATCCGCGCAGCTGGCTCCCCAGACTTGCTGGGTGTCATCGATGACACCCCAGTCGACCAGGTTCCCTGCGGGCGTACGAACGGCACCCCAGGTCACGTCCGCCGCCCATGCGGCGGCCGTCGGCATCGGTCGGCCCTGAATCAGTACGCGATTACCCCAGATCAACTGACGGACCCACCCCGGGGAGGATGGATACGGAGTGCCGGGCGGAGCCGCGAAAAACGTGGCGAGCTCTACGGCGCCGGCGGCATTGACGAAGCCCGCGCCCTGGGTGAGGTAGTCGTAATCCGCGGAGCCGCGCGCCGTGTACTGCAGGATCGCCTTGACCGCATTGGGCGTCAGCTCAGGATTCGCCTGCAGCATCAAGGCAACCGTGCCGCTGACCACGGGGGCCGCCATGCTCGTGCCGCTGAGACTCAGATACGGCAAGTACGCTGTCGGCTCGGTACCCGGGAGGAGAAACGCCGATCGAGTCGTGTAGAGAGTGCTCTCCGGAGCGACCAGCGACTCGATCCCGACGCCGGGCGCGACGATATCGGGCTTGGCATTGTTGGTGAGGAGGCCGGGACCCCGTGAGCTGAACGTGGCGACCGTGTCGTCCGCGGCGTCTGTCGTGCCCTGGTGGTTGGATGCCCCGACGGTCAGGACCCACGGCGCGTTTCCCGGCGCCGTCACTCCGCCGTATTGAGCAAGTCCGTCGGAAGTGCGCCCGGCGTTGCCGGCTGCGGCCACCACGACAACGCCGGCTTCGACGACGCGTTTGGCCGCGAGCGTCAGCGGATCGATGTCGTACGGCTCGTCCACACCGGCCGCAACCGACAGGTTGACCACGCGGATGTTGAGCGCGTCCTTGCGCTCGAGCACTCGATCGAGCGCGGCGATGACGTCGCTGATCCGGCCGTTGCCCGTCGCGTCCAACACCTTGAGGACCATCAGCTGCGCGCCGGGGGCGATCCCCGTCCGCGCGCCGTCAGAGTCGAATCCGTTGCCCGCGATGATGCCGGCGACGTGCGTCCCGTGGCCGTAGTCGTCGTATGTCGACCCCATGCCATTCACGAAATCGACGAACTCGGATACGCGCAGTTTCCCCGCTTCCGCCAGATCGTCGTGCCACGCCAGGCCGGAATCGATGACCGCGACACCCACGCCGGCGCCGTCGTATCCGTACTGCTGGCGTACGGCAACCGCGCCGATCGTGGCGCCGGTCAGCTCCATCGTTCCGCGCACGGGGCGGTCGAGCGAGATTCGCGCGATGAACGGATTGTGCGAGAGACCCCGGAGGGCGACGTTCGGCACGATCGCCGCACGCGCGTTGATGACGCGCAGCTCGCGGCCTACGACGCCGCCTGCCTGCGTGATGGCCCGACCGACGCCGGCGGCCGCCGCCGCGTCGGATGCGCGGATGATCACCGGCGACCATCCCGCGCCGCGCGACGCCTGTGCGCGTACGCTCGGACCGAGCTTCGGCGCGACGTCGGTTTGAGTCTCTGCTGACGGCACGAGCGCGCCGAAGCAGAAAACTGCCGCGAATGCGACGTGTAAGGTTCTGCACGAAGCCACGTGACGCTCCCTCTTCCGACGCCGGGACCCGCCGGCTGGCGCTGCCGGACTTCTACCCGCGCCTTTATTCAGCTGCTCGGAGAAGGAGTGCAGTGTACAACGAGGACCGTGCGGCGCGAAAGCAATCCGCGGTTGCGCTTTTACCTCAGCAAATCGATGCCGAGTGCATGTAGAGCGCTGGCTACCCGCTGAAACGCGCCTGATTTCGCGTGCCCGACCGCCTGGCACCCCTGGCGCACAGCACCAAACCTGGCAAAATTCCGACAGGCCGGCCGGGCGTATTCCAGCTGCGGT
>JBBWZJ010000166.1:0-23645 GCA_039648985.1 Acidobacteriota bacterium
CTCGCTGCGCTCGCTCGGGGCCTCGGCTTGCCATCCGTAGCTCACGGCTCATTCGCCGTCTGTGCCCGCCGCCGCTCGCCCGGTTCGCTCCGCGAGCTATGGTGGGCATCCTTCGCCTACTCCTCGACTCGCTGCGCTCGCTCGGGGCCTCGGCTTGCCATCCGTAGCTCACGGCTCATTCGCCGTCTGTGCCCGCCGCCGCTCGCCCGGTTCGCTCCGCGAGCTATGGTGGGCATCCTTCGCCCGAATCCGTGAGCGAAGGATGGAGCCGATGACCAGGATCGAACTGGTGACCTCGTCCTTACCAAGGACGTGCTCTGCCAACTGAGCTACATCGGCCTTCGCGCTCCGCCTACTTCGCTCTGCTCCGCGCTACGGCCGACAGGTCGGCCTGGCACCGGGTCCGCCTACTTCGCTCTGCTCCGCGCTACGGCCGACAGGTCGGCCTTGGCGTGGCCTGCCAACCGTAGCTCACGCGTGCGTTTGCAGGCGTGAGCGAAGGTTGGAGCGGGAGACGGGGATCGAACCCGCGACCAACAGCTTGGAAGGCTGTGACTCTACCACTGAGTTACTCCCGCCTTCGCGCCTCGCACGCTCCGTTTTCGCTCGGCGCTACGGCGCGGCAGGCCCCGCCAGGGCTCACCGCTAACCTCTTCGCCCTTCGCGCCTCGCACGCTCCGTTTTCGCTCGGCGCTACGGCGCGGCAGGCCCCGCCAGGGCTCACCGCTAACCTCTTCGCCCTTCGCGCTTCGCGCGCTCCGTTCCGCTCGGCGCTACGGCACGCAAGCCCGCCGTTACTTGTCTATCCTCCGCCAGTTTCCTCCGACGGCAGCGACGACGGGCGGCAAGCCGACTGCGTCTGCCAGCTGGCTTGCCGACCGAAGCTCGCGGCGCGAGCAAAGGTTGGTGGCGAGGGGAGGATTCGAACCTCCGAAGCCGCTGGGGCGACAGATTTACAGTCTGTTGCGTTTGACCGCTTCGCTACCTCGCCGATACTGCGCCCACACGTTTCAGCGCGCCGGAGCATGCTCCCGCGCTGACGGCTGAGGGCTTGTCTTCGTGATGTCAGGATTGCGCCGCTCGCGAATTTCCCTGCGGATCGGCCGCGCCGAAACCCTTCTCTGGTGCTCATGGAGCTGGCGAAGGGATTCGAACCCCCGACCGGCTGATTACAAATCAGCTGCTCTACCGGACTGAGCTACGCCAGCCCAGACAAAAGAGTATTTGTAGCACATGCCGTGCCACGACTGCAAGCCGGCGACCGGCAGCCGACGCCGCTAAAAATAATTTACGCGAAATTACTGGCCTTTTTGCAATTTTCGCTGCCTGACGGCCTCAAATAAAACTATTCCGGCGGCCACCGACACGTTCAGGCTCCCAACCGCCCCGTACATCGAAATCGACACGATCCGGTCACAGCGCTCACGGACGAGGCGACGAAGTCCCGTCCCCTCGGCGCCGAACACGAGCGCCGTCGGCACGGTGTAATCGATTGCGTCGTACGGCTCCGGGGCGTCGCCCGCCAGCCCCACCGTCCAGACCCCGAGCTCCTTCAGTTCACCGATCGCCCGCGCGATGTTCACCTCGGTCGCAATCGGCACGTGCGCGACCGCGCCGGCTGACGCTTTCGCCGCCACGCCGTCGAGCGAGGCAGCGTGGCGGGCCTGCCGCACGACACCGTGCGCTCCCGCCGCATCCACGGTTCGCAGGATCGCACCGACGTTGTGGGGATCCTCGATCCCGTCGAGCACCACCAGCAACGGGGCCGCCGGTGCGGCCCGCTCGACGATCTCGGCCAGGCTGTAGTCGCGCGGCGCATCCACCTCGGCGACCACGCCTTGATGCACGCCGCCGCGCGCCGCCTGTTCGATGGTCCCGGCATCAACGCGGTCGATGGCGACGCCCTTCGTCCGCGCAAGCGCGACAGCTTCTTCGATCCGGCGATCGCCGCGCGGACCAACGCGCAGCCGGCGGACACGCCCGCTCCGCAACGCTTCGAGCACGGGATTGAGGCCGTAGATGATCATGGCAATCAGCATTCAGCTCTCAGCTATCAGTTATCAGCTATCAGCGCCCACGGAACCCGGAACCCGGAACTTAGCTTTCCCCTCCCGCTGCAATCTGCCGCGCGAATGCCTGCGCCCGGGCGAAGCAGCTGACGACCGTGGCAACCCCGGCCTCCGGCGGCAGGTTCGCGCCGCGATCGATCGCGGGGACGGCGAGATCCAGTTCAGGGCCACCCGCCTGCCCCGTCAGCGCGATGCGGATCGGGTGAAAGAGCGATTTGCCCTTCTGCCCGGTCCTCTGCCGCACGCGGGCGGCGGCCTCTCGGAACGTTTCGCGATCGAGCGGCCCGGCTTCGGCAAGCTCCAGCGGCAGGGCCTCGATCACAGCCCGCGCACCAGGCTCGTGCAGCACGCCCGCGACGTCCTCCCGCGCGAGAGACGCCGCTGGATCGAATTCGAAGAGGAACTTCAGACGATCCGGAATCTCGTCGAGCCTGTCGACCGAGCCGACCGCCATCGGCAGGGCGGAGATCAGGTACTCCATGCCTTCGTCCGTGCGGCGGCGCAGGTACCCGCGCGCCAAGAAGTAACGCACCGTTTCAGCCGCGAGCCGGGCCGGAGACGCCTCCTTCATGTAATGCCGGTTCATCCACCCGAGCTTTTCCTGATCGAAGATCCCGGCGCTGTGGCCGACGTCCTCGAGCGCGAAGCGACGCGCCAGCTCCTCGATCGGCAGCAGCTCCTGCCCACCGCCGGGAGACCACCCGATGAGCGCGAGATAATTCACCAGCGCTTCGGGCAGGTACCCACGCGCCCGGAACTCCGCGACCGACGTGGCGCCGTGCCGTTTCGACAGCGGCGTGTGATCCGGGCCCATGACGAGCGACAGATGCGCGAATTCCGGCTGCGTGAACCCGAGCGCCTGGTACAGCAGGACCTGCCGCGGCGTATTCGAGATGTGGTCCTCCCCGCGGATGACGTGCGTAATCTCCATCACCGCGTCGTCGACGACAACGGCGAAGTTGTACGCCGGCCGGCCGTCGGAGCGCACGAGCACCGGGTCGCCGATGACGTCGCTGCTGAACGACACCTCGCCGCGCACGAGATCCTGGAAGCTCACTTCGACGTTCTCAGGAACGGCAAAGCGGATGACGGGCCGCTCGCCCGCCGCCATCCGCTCGCGCGCCTCGTCCGGAGGGATGTCACGGCAGGTCCCGTGATACTTCGGCGGACGCCCGGCAGCGAGGTCCCCCTTGCGGTCATCCTCGAGCTTCCCCGGCGAACAGAAACAGTAATACGCGAGCCCTCCTGCAATGAGCTCGTTCGCATACGAGGCGTACAAGTGCACCCGCTCCGACTGTCGATAAGGCCCGTGCAGCCCCCCGACATCGGGACCTTCATCCCAGTCGAGGCCCAGCCAGCGCAGATCCTCGAGAATGCTCGTTTCGGATTCGCGTGTCGATCGCTCGGTGTCGGTGTCCTCGATCCGAAGGATGAACGTCCCGTCCTTCCCGTGAGCGAGCAGCCAGTTGAAGAGCGCCGTCCGGGCGTTGCCGACGTGCAGCTGACCCGTCGGGCTGGGGGCGAATCGGACTCTCATGCTCGTGACGGTGCTGCGCAGCCGGCCCCTGCACCCATGGGTGCAGGGACGGCGCGTGCAGCCTGGATTGGCGCGCCGTCAGTGATGCCGCACATTAGACGACCCTCAGCAGCGCAACCGCGTGCGCCGCGATGGCTTCGCCTCGACCCACGGCATCGACTCCCTCGTTGGTCTTCCCCTTCACGCTCACCCGTGCGACGTCGGTGCCAAGCGCGTCCGCCAGACCGCGCGCGATGGCCGGCACATGCGATGCGATCTTCGGGCGCTCCAGGATCACGGTGACGTCCACATTCACGATCTCGAAGCCAAGCCCCCTGACGAGCCTGACCGCCTCGCTGAGCAGCATGACGCTCGACGCTCCCTTCCATCGTGCGTCGGTATCCGGATAATGGCGGCCGATGTCCCCCGCGCCAGCCGCGCCGAGCACCGCGTCGGTGACGACGTGGCAGACGATGTCCGCGTCCGAGTGGCCGAGCGCTCCCCTGTCCGCGGGGATCGCAACGCCGGCGAGGAGCAGCGGACGTCCTTCGACAAGCCGATGGAGATCGTATCCGGTACCAACCCGCATCGCGGCTCCCACAGCAGGCCCCGTCGCGATCGCACGCGAGATGGCGAGATCGCTCTCCGTCGTGATCTTGAAGTTCAGCGCGTCGCCTTCGACCAGCCGGATCCTGGCGCCGGCCAGTTCGGCGAGGGCTGACTCGTCGGTCGCCAAGGCGCCGGTTCGCCCGAGCGCCACGGCCGAAGCAAGGATGTCCCGGCGGAAGGCCTGCGGCGTCTGCGCGAGAAAAATTTCGTCGCGCGGGAGCGTGCGATCGACGAACGACCGCCCGCCGTCGGTGATCGCGTGCTTCACCGTATCGCGCGCGGCGACGGCGGCAATGGCGGCGCCGGATTCGATCGCCGCATCGAGCGTGCGGCCGATGACGCCCGGCGTGACGAACGGGCGCGCGGCATCATGGACCATCACATACGCGGCAGCGGGACCGACATGGTCGAACGCCGCCGCGACGGATTCCTGCCGCGTGGCGCCTCCCGCAACGACGAGGCTCGCCCGGCCACGGGTGGTAATCGTGCGGGAGACCTCGTTGACCGACTCCGCCCGTGTGACGACGACGATGTCCGTCACCCGCTCCACGCCGCAGAATGCATTCACCGAGTGCTGGAGCAGCGAGACCCCGCCAATCGTCATGAACTGCTTCGGCACGCCGGACCCGAGGCGGCGACCGTCTCCCGCCGCTGCGATTATCGCCGTGACCTGCATGGGTGGATGAAGGAGTGGGACCGCAGGGCGCGGCCAAACGCTTCATTATATCGCAGGGGACCGCTGCCCTGCGGCATCGCCGGGCTCGTCCACTGATGGCCGCACCACCTCCCGCACACGTTCGGCGAATTCACGCGCCTGCTCCCGGGACACGCCGCTCGTCGACATGGGGGGATGGACGGTGAGCGTGACACGGCCCGGGCAGACCATCAGGCGCCCCTTGCGCATGACGAACCGGCTCCCCGCGATGCTCACCGGCACGACCGGGAGTCCCGCATCGATGGCCAGCAGGAACGTGCCCCCTTTGAACCGGCCGACCGCGCCGTCGAGGCTGCGCGTCCCCTCGGGAAACACGATCACCGATCGCGCCGCGCTCACGAGGTGCGCCATCCGCTTGAGGATGCCGGCCCCGGGCTTCCGGCGATCGACGAGCAGGTGCCCGGTCCGGTGGAGATGCCACCCGAGGAACGGAATGCGCCCGAGCGAATCCTTCGCGATGATGCGGAGCTGCAGCGGCAGGCTCGTGAACACGATCGGAATGTCGTAGATGCTCTGGTGATTCGCAGCCAGCACGTAGCTGCGGGCGGGATCCAGGTGTTCGAGGCCGACGACGCGCACGTGCACGCCGCTCGTCTTCAGAATGAGCCATGCCCACGCGCGTGCGCAGCGGTGTCCGAACGTACCGCCGCGGTCGATCAGCGTCGATGCGAGCGAGGCCGTGCCGAGCACGATCGTGTAGAGGCTGACGACCGGTATCAGATAAAAGACCGTTCGCCACCAGTGGAACGGCGGGAGCCTAGCCAAAGGGCATCCGCGGGATTGACACGTGCCGTTATTTGGCCGCCGGCGCTGCCGCGGGGTGCGGGTGCGGAGCGCCCACCGGCTGCGCGACCGGAGCGGCACTCTCGACGTATCGCCCGAAGATCATCTTCCCCGCCGTCGTCTGCAGCACGCTCGTGACCACGATGTCGATGTTCCGGCTGATCATCCGCCGTGCATTGTCCACGACCACCATCGTCCCGTCATCGAGGTAGGCAACCCCTTGGTTGTACTCCTTGCCTTCCTTGAGGATGAAGACCTTCATGAACTCACCCGGGAGGACGACTGGCTTCAGCGAGTTGGCGAGCTCGTTGATGTTGAGGACGTCGACGCCGCGCAGCTGCGCCACCTTGTTGAGATTGAAGTCGTTCGTGACGATCTTTCCCTGCAGCGTCCGCCCGAGCTCGATGAGCTTCAGGTCGACTTCGCGCACATCGGGGAAATCGATGTCCGAGATCATCACGTCCACGTTCGACGTCTTCTGTATCTTCTGCAGGATATCGAGGCCGCGCCGGCCGCGATTGCGTTTGAGCGCGTCCGACGAATCGGCGACGAGCTGCAGTTCCTTGAGCACGAACTGCGGGATGACGAGTGTGCCGTCCATGAACCCGGTCTCGCAGATGTCCGCGATGCGGCCGTCGATGATGACGCTCGTATCGAGGATGCGATAGCGCTTCGGCGGCCCTGTATCGCGGAAGAGCGAAGCCAGGCGCCCCGGTTCGAGCCACTCCGACTTGCGTGCGCCGATGACGATCCCGAGATACGGGAACACGAGCAGGATGAAGCTGTGCAGGAACATCACGCGGCCGTCGGTGCTGTCAGCCCAGAACAGCGCCGCGCCGATGGTCTTTGCGAGGCCGAGCCCGATCGCGCCGCCGATGAGCGCGCCGAGGAGATCGGTCACGTCCGCCGTCCGCAGGCGCGTCTCGACACCGACGACGATGACACCGAGCGCCAGGCCGACGCCGACATTGATGGGCAGTTGCAGGCTGAAGGGACGGATCAGCGCCGCGGCGTATGTGACCGCGATCACGAAGAGGACCCGGGCCAGGAGGTACCACGCCATGCCGTCTCTATGATACTTCCGAGTCATGGACCGGGAGCGCGCCCTACCAGTCCATCAGAGCGTCCAGCGCTTCCGAAACATTCCTGACGGGGACGAGCTCGCAGCCCGGCGGGGCGTCTTCGGCGGCACAATTGCCCTGCGGCAGAACGCACCGGGTGAATCCCATCTGCGCGGCCTCGCGAACGCGAAGCGCAGCCTGGCTGATTCCGCGGACCTCCCCGGCGAGCCCCACCTCTCCGAAAACGGCCGTGGACGGCTTGATCGCGCGGTTCCGCACGCTCGATGCCACGGCGGCGACGATGCCCATGTCGGCGGCGGGCTCGTCGATGGTCATGCCCCCTGCCACGTTCACAAACACGTCTTCGGCGACAAGATTCAACCCGGCCCGCTTCTCGAGAACGGCGAGCAGCAGCGACAGCCGGTTCTGGTCGAGGCCGCTCGCCATGCGCCGCGCGTTCCCGTACGAGCTGGTGCTGACGAGCGCCTGGATTTCGACAAGCATCGGCCGCGATCCCTCGACGCAGCAGAGCACCGCGGACCCCGGGGAGCTCGCCGGCCGCTCGGCCAGGAACAGCTTCGAAGGATTGGGCACCGCGCGAAGGCCCGTACTCGTCATCTCGAACACGCCCAGCTCGCTCACGGCGCCGAACCGGTTCTTCACGGCGCGGACGATGCGATGGGAGTGGTGCTTCTCCCCCTCGAAGTACAGGACCGTGTCCACGATGTGCTCGAGCGCCTTCGGTCCGGCCAGGTTGCCGTCCTTCGTGACGTGCCCGACGAGAAACGTCGGGATGTTCTGCCCCTTGGCGGCAAACAGCAGCTGTGTCGCGGCCTCGCGGACCTGTCCGATGCTGCCAGGCGCCGACTGGAAGCGCAGCGAGAACACGGTCTGGATCGAATCAACGATGATGAACGACGGCTTGAGCCGCGCGATCTCCTCGAGAATCCGTTCGAGGCAGGTCTCCGCGAGGATGTAGAGCGGCGCGCGCTCGATCCCGAGCCGCTCGCCGCGCGACTTGATCTGGTGTTCGGACTCCTCGCCCGAGCTGTAGAGGACGGGACCAAACGTCTTCGCGAAGTGCGCGGCGGCCTGCAGCAGGAGTGTCGACTTGCCGATGCCGGGCTCGCCGCCAATGAGGACGAGCGATCCGGGCACGACGCCGCCTCCGAGCACGCGATCGAACTCACCGATGCCGGTCGTCAATCGCTCGGCGACGAGCGTGTCGATGTCGGCATACAGCTGCGGCCCGGCAGTGACGGCGAGGCTGTACCGCTTCGAAATGTCCGCTGTCGCGGCAACAGGGTCGGGCGCCGCGCGCTCCTCCACGAGGGAGTTCCACGCGCCGCACTCGGCACAGCGTCCCAGCCATTTCTGCGACTGTGCCCCGCACTCCTGGCAGGCGAAGACGGTCTTGGTTTTCATCAGCTCTCGCTACCAGCTCTCGGCTCTCAGCTATCAGCTGTCAGCTATCAGCTTCTTCCGGCTAAAGCCGGAAGCTGCGACGGCAGCACCCAATCCCAGTTCCCGGGTCCCGGATCCCGGATCCCGGATTGTCAGTCATAGACCCGCTGTATTCGGGCGCCAAGGCGGCACAGCAGCTCGTAGGGAATCGTGCCGACAGCGGCCGCCATCTCCCGCACGTCCATCATCTCATCGTCCTGACGGCCGAGGATGACGACTTCGTCCCCTGGCGCGACGTCGGTGCCGGTCACGTCGATCATCGCCATGTCCATGCAGACGGACCCGACGATCGGCGCGCGTCGACCGCGGACGAGCATGTGCCCGCGGCCGGAGAGACGCAGGTCCAGGCCGTCCGCATAACCGGCGGGCACGACCGCGATGGTGGTCGCCCGCTCCACGACCGTCTTCATCCCGTAGCCGGTTCCCTCGCCCGCGCGCAGACCTTTGACGGCGACGATGCGGCTGCTGAGCGACAGGGCGGGACGGAGCGCAATCGTTGCGGCAAGCGGCGGCGGCACAATGCCGTACAGCAGCAGCCCGGGGCGAACCAGGTCGTACCAGACCCGTTCGTCGCGCAGCAGCGCCGCCGAATTCGCCGCGTGGCGAATGGGCGCGTGCACGCCGAGGCCGGGCAGACGCGCCAGCACCGATTCGAAGCGCTCCCGCTGTTCGCCAAACAGCGGGTGTTCCGCATCGTCCGCGGTCGCGAAATGCGTGTACACGGCGTCGATCGCCAGGTGAACGCTGCCCGCGATCTCCGGGATGGTGGCGTCGATGTTGTCGTGGCGGAACCCCAGCCGGTTCATGCCCGTGTCGATCTTCAGGTGGCAGTGGAGTACGACGCCGTGGCGCGCCGCGGCGTCCTCGAGCGCACGGCCAGCCGAAGGGGTCGAGATCGTGGGCGTGAGCCGGTCGGTAAATATCCCGTCGAGATCGCTGACACTGAGCGCGCCGAACACGAGAATGGGCACCTGGACGCCGCCGCGGCGCAGGACGATCCCTTCTTCGATATCGGCACAGGCAAGCATCGCCGCACCCGCGCCCTCGAGCGCGCGCGCGACTTCGAGAGCGCCGTGGCCGTAGGCATTCGCCTTGACGACCGCCACGATCCCGGGCGCAGGCCCGCCGGCAGCGGCGACGAAACGGCTGATTGCACGGAAGTTGTCGCGGATCGCTTCGAGATCCACGCGCGCGACCGTCGGGCGTATCAACTAGGCCGCTCCGTGGGCGAGGTTCTCGAAGCGGGTATGTTCCTTGATGAAGGCGAGCTTTGCGGTCCCCACAGGTCCGTTCCGCTGCTTCCCGATGATGATTTCGGCGGTTCCCTCGGCCTCCTGGTTCGCGTTGCCGTCCGCGTCCCGGTATTGCTCCTCGCGGTAGATGAACATCACGACGTCGGCGTCCTGCTCGAGTGCGCCTGACTCGCGCAGATCCGAGAGCTGCGGCCTGTGGTCGGCGCGCGTCTCGGAGGCCCGCGACAGCTGCGACAGCGCGACGATAGGGACCGCGAGCTCCTTGGCGAGCCCCTTGAGCGAGCGCGAGATGGAGGCGATTTCCGCCTGGCGGCTCTCGAACCGGCCGCGTCCCTGCATCAGCTGGATGTAGTCGATGATGAGGAGGTGCAGCCCGTGCTCGGCCTTGAGCCGGCGCGCCTTCGCCCGCATCTCGAGCACCCCGATGGAGGCGGTGTCGTCGATGAACACGCGCGCCTCCGCCAGCGTGCCGAGCGCATGCGACAGGCGACCGTAATCTTTTTCGTTCAGGTATCCCGTGCGGAACCGGTGAGCGTCGATGCGCGCCTCCGACGTGAGCATGCGCATGAACAGCTGCTCCTTCGACATTTCCAGGCTGAAGAAGCCGACGGTCATGTCGGTGGATGTCCCGATGTGCTGCGCGATGTTCAGGACGAAGCTCGTTTTGCCCATCGAGGGCCGCGCGGCGACGAGCACCAGGTCGGAGGGCTGCAGCCCCGACGTCATCTCGTCCAGATCCACGAACCCCGTGGGCACGCCGGTGACGGTGCCCTTGTGCTGCTGCAGCTTCTCGATCGTCGTGAAACTGCTCTGGACGAGATCCCTGAGCGGCACGAATCCCGCGCGGATCCGATCTTCGGCGATGGCGAAGATGGCGCGCTCGGCTTCGTCGAGGATCAGGTCGGGTTCGTCCTCACCCTGGTATGCCTCGGCGAGAATCTTGTTCGCCGAATGAATCAGGTTGCGGAGGGTCGACTTCTCCTTGACGATTTTCGCGTAGTACTCGACGTTGGCCGACCGCGGCACGCCGTCCGCGAGGGACGCGATGTACGCCGGACCGCCTACTTCGTCGAGCTCTCCACCGCGCGCGAGCTCCTCTTTCAGCGTGACGAAATCAATGGCGTCGCCGCGTTCGCTCAGCGCCACCATGCGATCGAAAATCCGGCGATGCGCATCGCGGAAGAAGTCGCGCGAGTCGATGAGCTCGGCGGCGTGATTGAACGCCTCGTTGTGCACGAGGATCGCGCCCAATACCGATTTCTCCGCCTCCAGGTTGTGGGGCAGCGTCCGTTCAGGCGAGGAGACTTGTGCCATCAGCTGGTCGGAGGAAAAAAGAAAGGGCGCGCCGGAGCGCGCCCAGAGTCTAACAGAAACTCGAGCTTCCGCCTGAAGCCGGAAGCCGCAATCGCAATGAGCTGGAGGCCGTGCCTACTCCGCGACGACCTTCACCTTCACTTCGGCCGTCACGTCCCGGTGGATCCTGACGGGCAGCGTGTACTCGCCGAGCGCCTTGAGCGGGTCGGCAAGCGTGATCTTCCGCTTGTCGATCTCGAAACCCTTCGCGTGGAGCGCCTGGGCCACGTCTCCAGAGGTGACCGACCCGTAGAGCGTATTGTTCTCGCCGACGCGCCTCGCGATCGAGATGTCCGCCTGCGCGAGCCGCTGCGCAAACGCCTCGGCCTGGGAGCGCTCCTCGAGCTCGCGCACCTCGGCGAGCTTGCGCTCGCGCTCGATCTGGCGCTTGTTGTTCTCATTGACCGCCAGCGCCAGGTTGCGCGGCAGGAGGTAGTTGCGGGCGTAGCCGGCGGCGACCTTCACGACGTCGCCGCGGCGCCCCAGGTTGTCCACGTGCTCTCTCAGAATGATTTCCATGGCGTGGTCCTATTCCGTCACGTACGGAATGAGCGCGAGCTGACGGGCGCGCTTGATTGCGACCTGCAGCTTGCGCTGATGCAGCGCGCACGTCCCGGAGATCCGCCGGGGCTGGATCTTGCCGCGCTCCGGGAGGAACGGCGCGAGCAGCCGCACGTCCTTGTAGTTGATGTAGTCGATCTTCTCCGCGCAGAACTTGCACACGCGGCGCCGGCGGAAGAACCCGCGCCGCGGCGCGTCCGCTCCCTTGCCGTCCTTCTTGTCCTTGTCGCGGCCGCGGCCGCCTCCGCCTCGTTCTTCCCTCATCGCTGCCCCTCCGCTCCGTCCATGTCGTCCTGGTTGTCGCCGTCGCCCTTGCCTTCACCGGGCTGGCGCTCCGGGGGCAGCCCGCGCGCCACGCGGCGCCGCGCGACGAACTTCTTGCGCGCATCGGTCGTCCGCTGCGCGACCTGCAGCTCCTCGTCCACGCGGACGATCATGTGGCGGATGACCGCATCGATGACGCGCAGCCGCCGGTCGATCTCCTTCATCAGCTCGCCGGAGCCGGTGATGGTTTCGACGACGTAGTTGCCTTCGCGATGACGGCCGATGTCGTAGGCCATCCGCTTCCGGCCCCAGTTCTCGGTCTTGTCGAACGTGCCGTTGAACCGCTGGACGATCTGCTCGATCTGCGTGTGCAGATCCGAGATCTCCTGCTCCGAGGCTTCAGGTGTGACGATGTAAACGAGCTCGTACTGTCTGCCGGTACTCATGTGTCTCCTTATGGACATTCCGCCTCCGCCCTCATCGAGCGGCGGCGAGATTTGGCTACGGCTCTCCAGCTACCAGCTCTCAGCCATCAGCTCTCAGTTGCTTCACTGAGGTCTGACAGCTGAACGCTGACGGCTCCGTAGCAAGGAGAAGAAAGGTCTTTCTAGTCCCCGTCTTCTTTCCTGTTGAACCTGTTCATCACCAGTTCAATCCCGTCGGTGACGAACAGCTCTGCGGCGTCGGCCGACCGGCCAACCGCCTCCGTCACGTCCGCCCGCTCGTGCGGGTCGAACTTCGAGAGCACGTGATCCGCGAGATCGCGCCGGGCGTCACCGCGCCCGACCCCGATCCGCAGCCGTGCAAAATCCTGCGTGCCCAGCACCCCGATGATCGACTTCAACCCGTTGTGGCCCCCGGCTGAACCCGAAGGCCTGGCCCGCAGCCTCCCGAGCTCGAGGTTCACCTCGTCCACGATGACGAACAGGTCCTCGATCGGCACTTTGTAGAAGCGCATCAGCTCGCCGACAGCCGCGCCGCTCAGATTCACGAATGTGAGCGGCTTCGCCAGGAGCGCTGACGCCGCGCGCCACTTGGCGATGAGCGCCTCGGCGGGGCCCGATTCCCAGTCGAGGCGGTGGCGTTCGGCCACGAGATCGACCACATCGAAGCCGACGTTGTGCCGCGTGCCGTCGTACTTCCGCCCCGGGTTGCCGACGCCGACGATGAGCTTCACTGAGGCCTGCTACCCGGAGCTCGTCGCGAGCGCTACTTCTTCTTCTCGGGCTTCTCGTCCTCGTCCTTGTCGGTCTTGCCCTTCTTGATGATTTCCGGCTCCGACGTCGCAGTGGGCGCCAGCGCGGCATCGACCACCGGCGCGACTTCTTCGGCGCGCGGCGCCACGACGTGGACGATCATCATGTCCGCGTCGCTCGTGGCCTTCCACTTGACGTTCTCGCCCATGACGTCGCGGACGCGCACGCCCTGGTTCAGCATCAGCTCCGAAATATCGACCGTGATGTTCTCCGGAATGTCGCCCGGCAGCACTTCGATCTCGATCTCGCGGTGCACGAAGTCGACGACGCCGCCCTGCTGCTTGACCCCCTTGGGCTCTCCCTTGAGAAGCACCGGGACCGTGACGGTCAGCGTCTTGTCCATCGCGACCTGGTAGAAGTCGACATGGAGCAGGCGGTGCGCGACCGGATCGAGCTGATATTCCTTCACGAGCACACGCGAGTTACCGCCGTTGAGCTGCAACCCGATGAGCGTGTTGACCCCTGACTCCGAATGCAGGATCCGGAGGAGCATCTTGGGGTCGACGGCGATCTCGACCGCCTTGCCCTTTTCCGCTCCGTAAACCACGGCCGGAATCCGGCCGCTCGCACGCAGCCGCCGCGCCTCGTTCTTGCCGCGCCCCGCGCGCGTTTCCGCCTGAAGTGTTGCGTCCATAAATCAGCTTTCAGCTATCAGCTCTCAGCGCCGTACAGCTCGAGAGCGTCTGTTGGTCGTCGTCCCGGCTGACAGCTGAAAGCTGACAGCTCGAGAGCCTCATACAAACAGCGAAGAGACCGACGTCTCCTCGTGAATGCTTCGAATCGCCTGGCCGAGCAGCCGCGCAACCGAGAGCACCTTGATCTTGCTGCAGTGCGCCTTGTCGCCGTTGAGCGGGATCGTGTTCGTGATGATCACCTGGTCAATGGGCGCGGCCTCGAGCCGCTCGATGGCCGGGCCCGAGAGCACCCCGTGCACGGCACACGCAAGCACCCGCTCGGCTCCGTTCTGTTTCAGCGCCGTCGCCGCCTTCACGATCGTTCCCGCCGTGTCGATGATGTCGTCCTGGATGATGCACGTCTGCCCGGCGACGTCGCCGACGACGTTCATCACCTCTGCCGAGCCGTCATCGCTGCGCCGCTTGTCGATGATGGCAAGCTCCCCCCCGAGCCGCTTCGCGTAGGCGCGGGCGCGCTCGGCGCCTCCGGCATCCGGCGACACGATCGTCAGGTTCGGATGCGCCAGCCGCGAGCAGTAGTCGATGATCACCGGCGCGGCGAACAGGTGATCGACCGGAATATCGAAGAACGCCTGGATCTGCGCCTTGTGCAGGTCCATCGTCAGCACCCGGTTCGCGCCGGCCGCGCTCAACAGGTTCGCGACGAGCTTGGCCGAAATCGGGACGCGCGGCTTGTCCTTCCGGTCCTGCCGTGCGTAGCCGTAATACGGAATCACCGCCGTGATGCGCGACGCCGACGAGCGGCGGAACGCGTCGATCATGACGCAGAGCTCCATGATGTTGCGGTCGACGTCCGAACACGTGGGCTGCACGATGAAGACATCCGTACCGCGGATGTTCTCGTCTATCTGGAACGAGCACTCCGTATCCGGAAAGCGCTGGAGCCGCGCATGGCCCATCGACACGCCCAGGAACTCCGCAATCTCCTGAGCGAGCGCCGGGTGCGCGCTGCCGGAGAACAGTTTCAACTGGCCGCCATTCATACGCGCATCGTCAAGACGGCCCCGAGCCCCGAAATGTCAACGAACAAAGTGGTTGGGGCGGGAGGATTCGAACCTCCGAAATACGGGAGCCAAAGTCCCGCGCCTTACCGCTTGGCCACGCCCCATCGACGTTCGATGCGCCCGCGGGGGCCCCGCGCCACACACGGGGCACAGCCTCACGGCCCGGTCCGCGCCCGTGTCCGCAAAACGTCAAGTCTACCGTTCTTACGCGCGTTTGGCAATCGGCCGCGACCGCCGTTCGTATTCCGCGCGGGTCAGCGTTCGCGTGAGCAGGGCACGCGCCCCGCCCCTCGAGAGGGGCCGCAGGCTTTTGAATGCCGCCGCACGATTCCTGAAGAGGCCAAAAACGGCTGAGCCGCTGCCGGACATGGCAGCCGCCAGGGCACCAGCCTCCTTCAGCGCGGCCTTGAGCGCGGTAATTTCAGGGTGCCGCCGAACGACCGGCGGTTCCAGATCGTTGATCATCTGCGCCGCCCGGCTGGGCCACGGCACCGGTAGAATCTGCAGTTCGCGGGGCTCCTTCAGCCCCGCGGTCCGGTCCTCGTCGTACCACGCGTAGGCTTCCGCCGTCGAGACGCCGAACGGCGGCCGGACGACGACGATCCAGTGGGGAGGAAGGTCGACGAGGGGATAGATTTCCTCGCCGCGACCGAGCCCGAGCGCGGTGCCGCCGGACAGGAAAAACGCGACATCGGCGCCGATGCCGGACGCCACGTCGCGGAGGAGTGTGACGGCGACGCCTCCCCACAACCGGCCGAGCCCGACGAGCGCCGCCGCCGCATCGGCGCTCCCGCCGCCCAGCCCCGACTGCATCGGAATGGCCTTCTCGAGCGCGACGACCGTGTCGCGCGGCTGACCGTCGCGGCCGAGCGCCTTCCAGAGCGCAGACGCCGCCCGCCACACCAGATTCGACTCGTCCAGCGGAACACCGGGCGTGCGGCATCGCAACGCGAACGCGCCAGGCTGCGCGATGCACGTCAACGCGTCATGCAGTTCGATCGTCTGGAACACGGTGCGCAGTTCGTGAAAGCCGTCCGCGCGCGTGCCGAGGACGCGGAGGTCCAGGTTGACCTTCGCGTGGGCCCGGACGACGAGCCGGGTCGGCGCCTTCATCGCGGCAGCTCGAACGGAGCCGGCAAGTCCGTCTTGCGGTCGCCGCCGAGCGGTCCGGCGCGGCGAAGCTCGTCGAGCGACAGCGGAACGGCGTCTCGCGGAACCTCCACCTCGAACGCGTGGGTGTCGAGCGGCGGATTGAATTCGAGTTGCGAGAGCCGCAGCAGGAGATCGGCGCCGGGGCCACCGGTTGCCGGCAGCGTGACCCGGACGGCTCCTGGCCTGCCGGCGACAAAGTCCGTGTATGCCACGCTCAGCGCACCTCGCCTGGCGCCGCCCACGCGCCAGCGCCCGGCGATCGTCCGCAGGAATACCGACGTCTCGCCCGACTCGATCGCAAGCCAGCCCCTGGGAAACGAGCGGCCCGCCGAGGGCGGCGCAGCCTGAAGCCCGCAGCCCGCCACGATCGCCCGAAGATCGGCCGGGCCGAGCGCAACGCCCGTGAGCGCCTCGACGATCGCCGCGGGCGCGGCGCTCCTGAGTACCCGCGCGTCGCGCGGCATGACGAGCGTGCTGTCCGCGCCAGCCGACACGAGGACGAAGAAGGGCCGGCCGCCGAAGTTGATGCGCGGGTAGCCTTCGAGGCGGATCGCGGCAGGCGCGGCAAACCCGGAATCAATCCGTGCCGATAGCTTCGCCGGTCCGGCTCGTCCCGAGAGCCGGATCGAGGCGCTCAGCGTCTTCAGCCCGAGGCACTCGGCGGTGGCTTCCCGGTAGGGCGTGGTGAAATCGGCGACAGCGGCGCCGGGACCCGCCGGGAGCGCAACCCGCGCTCGACGGCCGCACCCGGCGGCCGCGAGGGTTGCGGTCAACAGGATGAGGAGGAGCCGTGCGGATGTGCGCACGTTCCGGGACTTATCGGCTGACACGCGACCGTGCATCGCGCATCTTCTTCTCGATCGCTGCGCGGTCGATCGACTCGCCGTCCCCCGCGAGCGCACGCTCCCACGCCGCTGCCGCATCCGCGAACCGCAGCTGCTTGAACCGCAGGTCGCCAAGGTGATCCTGGATCACGGAGCTCGCCGGCACTTTCGCCGCGGCTTCCGTCAACGGCGCATCGGCGCGATCGAGCTTGCCCTGCCGATAGTACGCCCACCCGAGACTGTCGAGGAACGAGGGGTTCCCGGGCTCGACCTTCAGCGCGCGCTCCACCAGGTCGACGGCTTCGTCGAGCCGCTGGCCGTGGTCGGCGAGGAGGTATCCCAGCGAGTTGAGCGCGTTGGCATCGAGCGGGTCCTTCGCGACCAGATCCCGAAGCGCCCGTTCGGCATCCGCGAGCCGCCCACCCTTCTCGAGGAGGTTCGCGTATTCGAGCACGAGCGACTCGTCTTCGGGTGATCGCTTCACGAGCTCGCTGAAGGCTGCAATGGCTTCGCCGTTGCGGCCGCGGTCGTCCAGGATTTGCGCGTCCAGATAGAGGGCCCGGGCGTCGCCCGGAAACGCCACCTTCAGCTTCTGCAGGGTTGCCGCGGCGCCGTCGTAATCCTTGAGCATGCGCTGGGACTGCGCGAGCATGTACAACAACGCCGCGTCGGGGGCCGTCTTGCGGGCGAGGGCCGCCTGCACGAGATCCCGGGCTTCGGCCGGCTTGCCCGCATTGATCAGGGAGGCCGCATGCCGCGCGCCGAGATCGGCGCGGGTGTTGGCGGCTTGCGCGTGGCCGTAGGCATCAGCCGCGTCCTGGAAGCGGCGCTGCCGTTCGTACAACTCCGCCAGGCGGACGTGGCCGCGAAAGAACTCGGGGTTCTCCTCGAGCGTCAGCTCCAGCGTTTTGATCGCCTCGTCCTGCTGCCCGGCTCCTTCCTGTGCGGCGGAGAGGAGCATCGCGGCCTCCGGATACCCGGGTTGCCCATCGACCACCCGGCGCAGGCTGAAGATCGCCTTGTCGTAGTTGCTGCCCTGGAGATACAGCCGGCCGAGCATCAGCTCCAGGTTCAGGTCCACCCCGGTGTCGCGGCGGCTTTTTTCCAGCGCATCGACAGCCCTGGCGCGGTACTGCGTGGGGTCCTCGCCGGGACGCGAGGGCTGCCTCTGTTCGCTCAGCGCCGCATAGATCGAGCCCAGAACCTTGTTCGCCTCGTGATTGGCAGGATCGTGCTTGAGCGCGGCCTCGGCCGCGTCGAGCGCTTCGCGACCGCGGTCCTGCCGCGCATAAATGCCGGCCAGCTCTGCACGAAGCTCCGCGGATCCCGGCGACAGCTCGATCGCCTTGTTGAGCGCCTCGATCGCCTCGGTCACCTTCTTGCCGCTTTCGAGATGGCGCGCGAGGAGGAAATAGTAGGCCGCGCTGTCGGCGGCCGGCCCGACAGCCTGGGTCTGCGCGGCGGCCGCTGGAGCCGCCGCAAGGCTGCACACGAGAACGAGAAGTTGGAGGCGAAATGGCCGCATGTGACTGACTATAATGACCTCTGCGGTCCCGCGACGCAAACACGGGTGATATAGTCCGCGGTATTCGTGATCGCGTGTCGCCGGTGCCCGCGCGGCGCCGAACGCCCAGACAAACACCCGGGCCGACTGAACGCCCGGCGAAGGAATACCCGATGCCCGTCGATCCGGAACTGCTCGACATCCTGGCCTGCCCGAACTGCAAGACGAAGGTGGATCTCGTCAAGAACGGCACTGCACTGAAGTGTTCGCAGTGCAAGCGCGTGTATCCGATCAAGGACGACATCCCCGTGATGCTGCTCGACGAAGCCACGATTGAACAATGAATGAACATCCTGCTGATCCGCCTCCGCCTGATCGGGGACGTGGTGTTCACGACGCCAGTTCCGCGGGCGTTGAAGCGGGCGTTCCCGGGGGCGAGGATCACGTATCTCGTCGAGCCGGCCGCGGCGCCGGTCGTGAGCGGCAACCCGCACATCGACGAGGTGATCGTCGCAGACAAAGTGCAGGGGCTGGCACGGATTGCGTACGACCTGCGCCTGGCCGCCCGACTCCGCCGCGCGCGATACGATCTCGCGATCGACTTCCACGGAGGTCCGCGAAGCGCATGGCTGGCGCGCGCGACGGGCGCGCGGCAGCGGATCGGATACGTCATCAAGGGCCGCACCTGGATGTACACCCGCGCCGTGCCGCGGCCGCGGACGCTGCGCCGACGACATTCGGTCGTGAACCAGTGGGACCTGCTGCAGGCGATCGACGGCTGGCCCTCAGGCAGCCCCGACCCGGCGCGCGATCCGGTCGAAATGGCCGCCGAGCCGGGCGCGGTCGAACGCATCGAGCAGCGCCTGAATCGCGCCGGCGTGAGTCCGGCGCACGAGCTGATCGTCGCGCACGTGAGCGCGGGCAATCCATTCCGCCGCTGGCCGGAGCCGGCTTTTGCGGCGCTCGTCACGGGGCTCGCTTGGCGCTCGCCGATGCGGCGTATCGTACTGAGCTCGGGA
This sequence comes from Acidobacteriota bacterium, assembly GCA_039648985.1. Lineage (GTDB taxonomy): Bacteria > Acidobacteriota > Vicinamibacteria > Vicinamibacterales > 2-12-FULL-66-21 > JALZOC01. Next base: position 19,103 of record JBBWZJ010000166.1, read on the forward strand.
CCCTCCGACCGCGAGGCGGCAGGCCGCATCGCCGCGGCGGCACGACAGGCGCTCGGGTCAGCGGCCGATCGGATCGTTGATTTCGGCGAGTTCGACCTGGCCGAACTGCGGGCGCTCGTCGACCGCAGCCGGTTGTTCGTGGGCGGCGACACGGGGCCGCTGCACATTGCGGCGACGACGGCGACGCCGATCGTGGGAATCTATGGACCGACAGAATCAGCCCGGTCGGCGCCGTGGCGCGACCCCCGTATTCGGACCGGCGCGGTCGAACTGGCCGGCCTGCCCTGCCGGCCGTGCGATCAGCGGATTTGTGAGCCTGGCGATTTTCGATGTCTGACTACGTTGAGGCCGGAAGACGTCCTTTCGGCGGCGGAGCGCGCGATGACCGACGGCGCGTGATGCCCTTCGTCCGTGCATCCGACGAACCGCACGGCCTCGAGCGGGCGGCGTACTACTCGCTGCTGGCGTTCGCCGCCGCGCTGCCCTTCTCGATTTTCGTCTCGGAAACGCTGCTCACGGTCACCGGCCTCCTCTGGCTCGTCCTCATCGTCCGGGACAAGGAGGGATTCCAGGTCCCGCCGATGTTCTGGCCCCTCGCGGCATATGCGGCCGCGACCCTGGTATCGGCGCTGTTCTCGATCGACCCCCGGGTCAGCTTCATCGACTGCAAGCAACTGCTGCTCTTCTCCATTGTGCCGATCACGTATCGGCTCGTGCCGGGACGCCGCGCGCTCACGGTCGTGGACATCATCATTACCGCCGGCGCCGTCAGCGCCGCAATCGGCCTCGTCCAGTTCGGCATCCTCAAATCGGATCACCTGGGTCAGAGGCCACAGGGCTCGCTCGGCATGTACATGACGTACTCCGGGCAGTTGATGCTCATCGCGTGCATGGCGGCGGGCCGGATCCTCTTCCGGAACGGCGATCGCGCCTGGGCCGCACTCGTGATGCCGGCACTCATCGCCGCCCTGGCCGTCACCCTGAGCCGCAATGCGTGGGTCGGGGCGTGCGCCGGGATTGGACTCCTGCTCCTCATCCGTGATTTCCGGCTGGTGGCCGTTCTTCCAGTCGTCGCCGCGATCTTCATCGCCGTCGCGCCGGCCCCGCTCGCCGATCGGCTCTACTCCACGTTCCGCTTGAACACGTTTCGACACGACAGCGCCACCACCGAGGCGAGTCTCCAGTCCAACCGCGACCGACTGGCCATGATCCGTTCCGGGTGGCGCATCATCAAGGACGATCCCCTGACCGGCGTGGGACCCGATATGGTGATCCAGGTGTATCCGCACTATCGGGACCCGCTTGCGGTGAAGCAGCTGAATCCGCACCTGCACAACGTGCCGCTTCAAATCGCGGCGGAACGCGGCCTGCCGGCTCTGGCACTCTGGCTCTGGTTCGTCGGCCGGCTGCTCGTGGACTTCGTACGCCGGCGACGAGCGGCGGCGATGCCGTCCCTGACCAACGCAGCGCTCGCGTGCGTCGTCGCCATGCTCGCAGCGGGTCTGTTCGAGTACAACTTCGGGGATTCCGAATTCCTCATGCTGTTCCTCCTCCTGATCGCGCTGCCGTACGCCGCCGATCGCCTGGCGTCCGATCACGACAATGCAGGTCGGCCGGCGGGCGCGCCGATCATCCAGCGGCTCGCATGATCGAGTCGCTGGCGTTCGCGTCACGTCTGAACGGCAGGCTCGTGCTCATCATCGGCGACCTGATGCTCGACCATTTCGTGATCGGCCGCGTCGATCGCATCTCTCCCGAGGCGCCGGTGCCGGTCGTGCAGTTCGATCACGAAGAGTACCGCCTCGGCGGTGCGGCCAACGTGGCGAACAACGTCGCGGCGCTCGGCGGACGCGTCGAAATGGTCGGGATCTCCGGGGACGACGACGACGCGGAGCGGATGCGCGAGCAGCTGGGTGAGCTGGGTATCGGATCGCGAGGGATCGTTATCGATCACCGGCGACGTACGACCCGGAAGCTGCGCGTTGTGACGACGCGGAACCAGCAGGTCGCGCGGATCGATTATGAAGACGACCGCGAGATCGACGGCACGGTCGAGGCGGCGGTGATCGAGCGGATCAGGGAGCTCTCGGCCTCAGCTGACGCCGTCCTGGTATCCGACTACCTGAAGGGCACCGTGTCACGCGCGGTCGCGGCAGCGGCGGTGGCCGCCGCGAAACGGCGCGACATTCCGGTGCTGATCGATCCCAAGGTTCCCCATATCGATTACTACCGTGGCGCGACCGTCATCACGCCAAACCACCACGAGGCCGAGGCGGTCACGCACATGCGGATTCGCACGAGCGAGGAGGCATTCGCGGCGGCGCGCCGTTTTCGCGAGCGTGCGGACTGCGAGGCGGTCCTCGTGACGCGCGGCGAACACGGGATGACGCTCCACGCGGCAGCTGGGGACACCGAGCTCGCCGCCGAAGCTCGAGAAGTCGCGGACGTCACCGGGGCGGGGGATACGGTGATTGCGACGATGACGCTCGCGCTCGCCGGTCAGGTGCCGCTCGTGGACGCGGCGCGGCTGGCCAATCGTGCCGCCGGAATCGTGGTGGGGAAATTCGGACCGGCCACCGTGAGTCTCCAGGAACTCGGTCTACCGGTCGCGAATCCCGGATCGCAGATCACTTAGCCCGAGAATCGGTACAGCGAGCAGATGGCTAGAGCTGAACGCAGCCAGGCTTCAGCTGATCTCTGACCTGGAATTTACGGACAGCTGATAGCTGTCCACTGACAGCTCGCGCTCGTCACTGGCAACGGTTCGTAATCAACAACACTTCCGGCAGCGGCTCTCGGGCGAGCACGGCCTTGAGCTTCACGTTTACTGTCGACTGCCGCTCGAGCACACAGGTCGGGACGCCGATCTGCGTTCCGAGCGCGGCGTAGTCGGTGGCGCTCAGGACCGCATACACGGTGCCCGGGCCACGAAGCGTGCGCAGGAATGCCTCCCGATCGAAGAGCACGTCGATATGACGTCGCAGGTAGAACACCATACTCGGAAGAGCAACGTTGTAGTGGACTACCTTGTCGCCGGGCCCGAGCCGCCCCTGAATCGCCGCACTGAGTCGGGGAACCGGCTTGTACCGCTCGAAGCTCGGGAGCACGCGAAGAACGAAGACCCAGTTCAACGTCACGAGCGCCAGCACGATCGCCAGGAGCGCCGGTCGTGCTTTTCCAGCGAGCGCGAGCGCGAGCGCAACGATGCCGCCGGCCGCCGCGGCGACCCCGACAATCCTGGCGCCATTGAGCGAGTAGACCGTTCCCACTGACTGGAAGATGTAGAGCGTGCCGAGGCCCGCGAGCGTCAGCAGCACGGCAATCGCGCCTGCGGTCACGCGCAGTGCCGTGGGCCACTCGGGCGTCCCGTCCGCCCTTGAACGCGCAATCAGCAGACCCGCCAGCGCCGCCACGACCGGCACAATGGGAAAGATATAGAGGTCCTGCTTCGCCGCGGAAAAGGAGAAGAACGCGACGATGCCGACAACCCAGAGCCACATCAGCGTGCGGACGCGTGCGGCACGAGCCGCGTCGCTGCCTGGCGTAGATCCCTGCGCCCTCCGATCCGCGAACCACATCGCCGCGGCGCCGAACAGGCAGAGCGACCACGGGAACGAATCGCTGAATACGACGGGCAGATAGAACAGCGGGCCGCGTCGCGTTTCGACGCCGACCCCCTCCGTATACCGGGCAACGTTCTCGCCGAGAAAGAACGACGTGATGTATGTCCAGCCGTAGCGGTGATAGAGCACCGCGTACCACGGCACAACAATCGCGAGCACCACCAGGGTGCCGACGGGAATCATCATCTGCCGGACCCGTTTGAGCTCGCCGTGCACGACAAGGTAGACGCCGAACACCAGGCCCGGGAGCGCCGCCGCGACCGGTCCCTTCGTCAGCACGCCGAGCCCCACCGATGCGTACATCAGCAGGAGAAACAAGCGCCGCCGCTCCGGATACCGCTCGGCGAGCGCGAAAAACAGCAGGGTGCCGGCCATGAACATCGAAATGTAGATGTCGATGAAGATGCGCCGCCCGAACATCATCAGCCGGGGCGCCACCGCCAGGCCCACGGCGGCCCACAGTGCCGCGTCCGTCGCATCCGCCCTCGAGAGGGTCGTGGCAGCTGGTCCCCCGCCGCTGCGCGCGAGGAAGAACGCGGTCACAATCATCGCCAGCGCACCGAGGGCGATTGGAATCCGCTGGACGCCCACCGACACGCCGAACGCCTTGTAGAATCCGGCGACGATCCAGTAGCTGAGAACCGGCTTGTTGAACCGCGGCAGATAGTTGAACGTGGGCGCGATGTAGTCCCCGCGCTCCATCATCTCGCGCGGGGTTTCGACATAGAACGCCTCGTTCGCGTCCCAGATGGACGACCCGCTCAAGTCGACGAAGTACGGACAGACCGCCAGGCAGAGCAGCAGCGCGAGGACGAGGCGGCGCGGGAAGACGGGAATCGACAAGTCTGAATCTGAAATCCTGAAAGGCTGAAATGCGAATGTGCTCGGATGCGTTAGCTGATGTATGACGGCTAATAGTT
>JBBWZJ010000170.1:0-2783 GCA_039648985.1 Acidobacteriota bacterium
GGTGCGGGCCGCGTTCGACGAGCCGCTCGACGCGCTCGTCGCGAACGCCGGCGTCGGCGGGCCCAACGAGCCCGGGGAGAGCGACCGCTGGGACGACATTGTCCAGACGAACCTCTACGGCACCTACTGGTGCTGCCGGGCCGCGGAGCCGCACCTCGCCGACGGCGGGCGCATCGTCGTCACCTCGTCGATCCTCGCGCGGATCGGCGTCCCCGGCTACACCGCGTACTGCGCCTCGAAGGCCGGGCTGCTCGGGATGGTGCGCGCGTTCGCCGCCGAGTTGGCGCCGCGCCGGATCCAGGTGAACGGCATCTGCCCCGGCTGGGTGAACACCGACATGGCGTGGGACGGGATCGACGCGATGCCCGGAACCCGCGAGGAGGCGTTCGAGCTGGCGATGCGCGAAGTGCCCCTCCGGCGCATGAGCGAGCCCGAGGAGATCGCAGGCACCGTCGCCTGGCTGCTGTCCCCCGACGCGACCGGCGTCACGGGCCAGGGGATAGATCACAACAACGGCGCCTGGATGATCTAGTCTTCCGCCCGTGCTCGAACGTGACTACTTCCGCCGCGGTGCCGCCGAGCTCGTCGGCACCTTCGCGCTGATCTTCGTGGCAGCGGGCGGCGCCGCGTACGCGCGCAACCCCACGGACCTCGCCCTGGCGAACGGCCTCGTGATCGCCGTGATGGTCTCCGCGGTCGGATTCATCTCCGGCGGCCACTTCAACCCCGCCGTCACGCTCGGCTTCCTGGTGACGAAGCGGATCGCTCCCGTGCTCGCGGCCTGGTACTGGCTCGTCCAGTTCGGTGGCGCTGCGCTTGCCGCGCTGCTGCTCAAGTGGGTGCTGCCGAGCCCGGCGATCAGCGCGGCGAACCTCGGTGTGCCCTCCCTCGGCTCGGGGATCAGCTCCGGCCAGGCGGTCGTGGTCGAAGCAGTGATCACGTTCTTCCTCGTCTGGGTGATCTTTGCCACCGCCGTCGACACGCGGGGCGCGTTCAAGCAGGTCTCCGGCCTGCCCATCGGCTTCACGATCGCCTTCGGCGTCCTGATGGCCTACGGGCTGACCGGCGGCGCGATGAATCCGGCGCGCGCGTTCGGCCCACAGATCGCCGGGAATCACTGGTCGCACTTCTGGGTCTGGTACATCGGCCCGTTCGCAGGCGCCGTGATCGCCGCGTCGCTCTACGAGCTGCTCTACCTGCGGCCTGCGCAGCCCGAGCCGGTCGGCCCGCCGGAGACCGGCGTCGAAGAGCCAGCGCCCGGCGAAGCCGCGATCTCGTAGCGCATGCTCTCGACGGTCTCTCTCGTGGTTGCCGCGCTGTCGACCGGGAACCAGATTGCGCTCGCGGTCGTCGGCGGCGCGTTCATCCTCTTTGCCCTCGTCTCGTCATTCGTGCTCCCGGCGCGCTATCCGAACTTTCCCGGGCGCCACGTGGGCTGGTACGTCGCGGCCGGCATCCTCTTCTTCGTCGCGATGATCTCGGCCGTGATCGTCTTCGGCGTCGAGAAGAAGGAGGCGGCGGCGCCCGGTGAGGCGACCACGGCGGCGGGCGCGACGACCACCGCTGCACAGGGCGATCCCGTCGCCGGCCTGGTGGTCTTCAAGAGCCAGGGCTGCGCCAACTGCCACACGCTGAAGGCCGCCGGCGCGACCGGCACGGTCGGCCCGAACCTCGACACGTTGAAGCCCGCGTTCGACCGCGTCGTGCACCAGGTGGAGGTCGGCGGCGGCCCGATGCCGTCGTTCAAGAACACGCTGAGCGCGAAGCAGATCCAGGACGTCGCGGCATTCGTCGTCTCGTCCACGCACGCGTAGCACCGCGGCGAAAACGTCCCCAGAAATGACGAAACCCGCTCGGGGGGATGAGCGGGTATCGCCGCAGTGAGTACGTCAGTCGCCGGTTGTCAGGGGGGAGCCGGCAAGCCGAATCCTGCAGAAAGTGAAGTGCGCCGGGAATCGCCCGGAAGGGTGATCTGCGCCGTCGGGGAAACGGAGAAGGAGGGATTCGAACCCTCGAGGCAGGGATTTCCCCACCTAACGCCTTAGCAGGGCGCCGCCTTCAGCCACTCGGCCACTTCTCCGGGATCGCGCATCGTACCGAGATCACTGGAACGCGAAAGCCCGCGCGAGGCGGGCTTTCGGTGAAGCGGAGGGAGAGGGATTTGAACCCTCGATGCACCTTTCGGCACATACACGATTTCCAGTCGTGCTCCTTAGACCGCTCGGACACCCCTCCTGGTGAACTGAGCGGAGGGGGAGGGATTTGAACCCTCGATCCGCCTAACGACGGATAACGGTTTTCGAGACCGCCGCATTCGACCGCTCTGCCACCCCTCCGATCGCGCGACAGGGTACCGGCCTCGCCGACTAATCGTGAATGCGGGCGATGACGTCCTCGCGCTTGAGCACGCGGACGCGGACCGACGAGCGCGCGAGCCGTACCTCGTAGCCGGCATCCCGCGGGAAGAGCACCTTGTCGCCGGGCTCGATCGCGGACACGTCGGGGCCGACGGCGGCGACGATCCCGGTCCGGACGAAGGTCGCCTCGTTCGAGGGGACGATCAGGCCGCTCGGGAGCTCGGTCTCGTCGAGCGGCTCCAGGACGAGGTAGTCGTCCAGCGGCTCCAGCGTCACGTCGTTTGCAATCGGGTGCCCTTCGAGCATGTGTTCAGGATACTCGGGTCATGCGAGTCGGCCGTTACGACGTCCCGGTCACGAATCCGGACAAGAGCTTCTTCCCCGCGCGGGGCCTGACGAAGGGCGACCTCGTCTCGTACTACGTGG
>JBBWZJ010000175.1:0-23814 GCA_039648985.1 Acidobacteriota bacterium
TACTTCCTTCGTGAGTTCCGTGAGTTCTTGGTGACGGCGTTTTAGCGCTTCCAACTGCTGTTCGATCCGGGTCCGTCGTTCGTCTTCATGGTCTTGGGGGTCGACGGGCAAGTGGGCCTCCGTACGATCTGGGGTGGGAGAGTTTGATAGGCAAGCGGGAGCCGGCGGGAGAATGCCACGGGGTTGCTGTTTAGGATGTCCAATATTGAACACCGCCGCCCGCGGCGCGTATCTGGTTCAGGCCGGAAGGCGGACTTCGCCGCGGAGGATAGGGTGCCATCCCGTCCGGGCGCACCAATACTTTCGCGTCACCAGGCGTAATCGCGACCTCTCCTCACTCGCCCCGTGCCAACGCTCTGCGGTCCTCCCTTGTGCCTGCTCGACACAGCCAGCCTGGGCGGGATGGACACATCCGACGACGCAATCGGAGAACGCTCATCACACGACGTGGTCACAGGTGCGGCTTCGAGGCCCTCAGGCAGGCATCCCCCAGCCCGGGGGATGATATGCTTTCATGCGCGCTTGGGGGAGGAATGTCCGCCGTGCAGGGCTCGACATCCCGTGCACGACACCTCGGGCACGCTTCTCCGCGCACCCTGTGCGCCCGTAGCTCAGCTGGATAGAGCGTTGGCCTCCGAAGCCAAAGGTCGCTGGTTCGAATCCAGCCGGGCGCACCAGCCTTCGCCGTCATTTCTCGCGGCCACACTCTCCTCAGCTCCTGCCGACGGACGGCCTTGTCACTTGAGGACGCCGCCGATCGCGTCGGCTCCGCCGCGCTGCTCCTGCTGGATCCGCTCCAGCCTGGAAAATTCGGCGCGTTCGCGGTTCGCGTCCTCAGGCCGCCCGGCGCGCTGGTACGCGCGCGCGAGCGCGTAGTGGACGCTTGGGCTGTTCGCCTCCAGTCGTTCCGCTGTCTCCAGTTCCACGATGGCTCCGGCAATATCGTTGACTTCGAGCTTGATCTGGCCCAGAATCCGCCGCCCGACGAAACTCCGCGGCTCAATCCGGACGGCGCGCGTAGCCCAGCTTCGTGCGGCGTCGAACTCACCGCGCCGGGTCAATTCGTCCGCAATCTGCAGCATCGCGCGCGCGTGATTCGGCTCCACGTGCAGTTCCTTGTGGAACTCCTCGAGAGCCTCGTCGGCACGTTCGTGCAGCAGGTAGGCGCCGTACAGGTAATGGACATTCGGCGTGCCGGGATAACGGCGCAGCAGCTCCGCGAAGGCTTCCTGTGCCTCTCCCTGCCTGTTCGAAGAAGCCAGCAGGGTTGCGCGTCCGGCGAGACGCACGAGATCGCGCTTGTCCGGGGGAATGTCGTCGGGAAGTATGGGGATCCGCAGGACTGCGAGCCCCAGCGCCTCGACTAACGAGGGACTGGCGTTTCCTTCGCGCGCGAACCCGGCGAACACCTGCACCGCGCTCTCGAAGTGCCCGAATCGCGTGAGCAGAAGGGCACGGTGGTATCGGGCCACCGGAATGAGCTCGGGATCCCCGATCTCGAGAACTTGCGCCTTGCTCAGGTCTTGCAGCGCCACGCCAAAGTTCTTGAGTCGGAACTCGCAGAGCCCCTTGAACGCCGAGGCGGCGCCGTTCCCAGTATCCAGCCGGATCACCGTACGAAACGCATCGCGGCACGCCGCGTAGTTGTCGGTCTGGTAGGCGATCGTCCCGAGGTACCAGTGGCCTTCCGCCCACGAGGGCTTCAGGCGCACCGCGCGGCTGTACAACTCCACAGCTTCACCGAGCCGGCCGCCGGTCCGTGCTTCGTCAGCATGCCGGCGGATCGTGTCGAATCCGGCCGGGCCCACGTCGCGATCCGGCGCGGCACGCCCCTGCGCTGCGCTCGACATCGCCCCCTCAGTCGACAGGGCGAGCAGCAGCGTGGCGATTGCGGGGTGGAATAACTTCATGGCGCACGGCGCCAGCGAGACCGTGTCGCGTGGTCAAACGGGAGAGGGCGGCAGGCCGGGGATCGACATTCGCGAAGGCCAGGGAGGTTCTGCCTCCCTGACCCTTCGCCTGCCACGTCAGAACTGGAAGCGGAGTCCGAGCCGGATGTTTCGCTCACCGCTGCCGAAATCACGCGCAGAGTCACCCACGGTGTATGTCCGTCCGAACGTTCCGCTGTTCAGATTGGCGTCAGGGTTGCCCCATCTCGGGTGGTTGGCCAGGTTGAAAAATTCCACCCGGAGTTCGGCGCGCTTGTCGTGGCCGCCGAACGGGACACCCCGGAACAGCGAGAAATCGAGATTCCAATACCCGGGACCTCGGAACTGATTCCGGCCCGTATTCCCAAGCGTCGTACCCGTAGGTTGACTGAACGTCTTCGGATCGAAGTACTGGCCGTCGTCACCGTGTTTTCCGATGACGGTGTACGATCCCGTCAAGTTTGCGGTTTGCGGATTTCCCGGCATATTGAGGTCCGCCCCGCTTGCGCTCACGGTGAACGGCGTGCCCGACACGACGCTGTAGATGCCGTTCACCTGCCAATCGCCGAACACCGCGCGCAGCGGCTTCGGGCCGGATCCGCCGACAGTCTTGTAAGGCAGCTCGTACACGAACCATCTGGAAATTGTGCGGGCGATCGTATCCTGCGAGCGCGTAGTTCCGGCTTCGCAGGCTGGGCGCGTTGTACATCAGCGCATCCCACCCGTCGTCATCCGTTTCGTTCTTTGCCCGCGACAACGTGTAGGCCCCTTTGAGCATCAGGCCGTTCGCGAACGGACGATTGATCGCGACCTGCAGCGAGTGATACCGGGATTTGGTGAAGGGCCCCCATAGCTGCACCGAGTTGCTGCGCCCGAGTGCCTGATAGAACGGTTCGCTCTCGACCCCGCCGCCGGGGACATCGGAAGCGTTGGCATTGATGTCGGCGAAACCGCCGTTCTTCGCGGTCCCCACGTAGGCCATGTCGACAGCAATGCTGCCGGGCAGGCGCCGCTCGACAGCGACGTTCCATGAGTGGATGCGGCTTCTTGAAACGTCCGCTGCCGGACTGCGCATCGAATACGCGTTCGGCAGGGGGAGACGGCCCGACGCAAGGTCCGGGCTCACGACATCCGGAATGCCCTGATCGAGCGTGGTCGCCCAGCCGTACGGATCATCGGCGTAGTAGTCGGCCGCCAGGGTGAGAGGATAGAACCCACGCAGCGGTCGCGAGAATGGCAGGGGATTGTAGGTGATGCCGTACCCGGTGCGGAACACGGTGCTGTCGTTCAATCGGTAAACCGCGCCGAGACGTGGCGCGAACAGCGTCTTGCTCACGGTGATGCCGAGGTCCTTCGGGTTGCCGCCGAGCCCGCCGAGGAGCACGTCGAGCGACTTGAGCTGGCGCGTGCTGGTCAGGTCGTCCGCTCCGGCGATCCGTTCGATGCCACGGTTCGCCCTCGTCATCAGCGGGTAGTATTCGTACCGCAAACCCAGATCGACGGTGAGCTGACTGTTCACCTGCCACCGGTCTCGCGCATACACGCCGTGCTGCCACTCGCGTGTAGTCATCAGCTCGTTCTGCACGCTCGTTCCCGCATAGTCCATCAGGCCGAGCAGCAACGAGGCGTACCCGTTGTAGCCGTTCGCCGACTGGTCGCCTCCCTTGACCTCCGTCGCGTTGGAAGCAGACTCCATCAGCCCCCGCGGCCCGGCGCCCAGTTCGGGCTGCCAGTGATTCATGCGGAGCCTGTTCAACGAGTACCCGAACCGCAGCTCGTGGGCATGCTCCACTTTGGTCAGGTTCGTGGCCAGCGCATACGTGCGCTCGTCGCGCTGGACGGGGTCCCAGCTGTCCAGATTGCCAAGCGTATCGAACCCGCACCAGCAGGAGGACGGAACCACCCCGGGGATGCCCGCATACCGCGGATCGCTGCCGAAATTTCGGCCGCCGTTCATTCCCGGGATGCCGAGGACCTCTGACCCGAAATTACCAAACGTCGAGTCGCCGGCCACCGTCTCGTGCGTCATCTTCGCGATGGCGTAGGTGGCGTCGAACACCGTCGTGGGGCTGAGCGTCCACGTGGTTCCGAACGTCGACATGTTCACCGTCGTGTCGCCGTTGCCGCGATCGTTCAGGCCGAGGTACGGCGTCAGCGCCTTCACATTGGCCCCCATGCGCGAGTACTTGCCCCAGACCTGCGCCCGTGACGACGGGTTCCAGTTCAGCTTGAGGTCGTAATTGTTGCGATCGAACTTGCGCGGCAGGCTTCGTTCAAAGTTGCGGGTGATCCCCGCCCCCGCGACGTTGCCGCCCGACGTGCTGCCTGGCTGGTTCGGGAGGGGATAGAGCTCCTGGATCTTGCGCGCGATCGGGTTGATCCGGCCCGCAGGAATCACATTGCCGGGGAACGGCTGCCGGCCGCTGCCGTCCGGATTGCCCGTGAGCGGGTCATAGATGACCTGCAGTGAGCCATCGCCATTGAATGCGTGGCTGAAGTCCCCGGCCCGGAGCGCCGCCGGCGGCACGTTGTAAAAGAACTGCTGGGGCGTGGTCTGATACTGGCCTTCCCACGCGCCGAAGAAGAACAGCTTGTTGTGGCGCAGCGGCCCGCCGAGCGTGGCCCCGTCGATGTGGGCGCTCGCCGGATCCTTCTGAGTGGCGAAGTACGGCTTGGCGTTCAGCTTCTCGTTGTTGAAGAACGCGAAGGTGGACCCTTTGAAGTTGTTCGTGCCGGACTTGGTCACCACGGTGATCGCGGCACCGCCGGCCATCCCCTGCTCCGCGTCGAAGTTGCTCGTGCTGATGTTCACCGAGTCGATGGTCTCGGCCGGGGAGACAATCATCGTGTGGTGCGGCAGCCAGACGTTCAGGTTCGTGGCGCCGTCGGTCTTCGTGCCGTTGTTGTTGCGATCGAGCCCGTTGACGTTTGTCGAAAGGGCGCGGCCCGGCGTATCGACTTCGCTGTTCTGAGTGGAGGCCGGTGTGGCGCCGGGCACGAGATTGATCAGTGACTGATAATTGCGATTCTGCGGCAGCGGCAGCTGCGTGATCGCGGCGGAGCTGATTTCCGTGTGCGTATCCGCCTTGTCCGTCTGCAGCAGCTGTAATTCCGACGCAACGGTCACGGTGTCGCTGAGCGCCCCGATCTCCAGCTTCGCATCGACGCGGCTCACTTCGTTCACGGACACCGGCACGCCCGTCTTGACGGATTCCTTGAAGTTCGGCAGCGTCACCTTCACGTCGTAACGGCCGGCAGGCACGTTCGTGAGCGAATAGCCGCCGGTGTCGTTCGACACCGCCGTCCTCGTGAGACCAGTGTCCTGGTTGGTGACCGTCACGCTTGCGCCCGGCAGCGCCGCCCCCGACGCATCGGAAACCTGGCCGACGATACTCCCGTACAGCACCTGCGCCGCGGCGACGCGCGGCGCGAGCAGGCTGAACGCGAGGACCATCCCAACCCCGGTGAACAGTGCTACCGTCCGTTGCCTCACCACGACTCACCCCCTCACAAAGCACGATCGTGACTGCCGCATGCCGTAAGTGCGCGAACATAATCAGATCGGCAACTGAAGTCAACGACCGTTTTGCCTTCGCGAGTTCGGACGCTGGCTGAGCCAGCCCGATGGGCGTGCCACACGCGACGGTCGGCCGTCGTATGCTGACCTTATGGCTCGACCATCACTCCTGATCCGCCGCACGCACATGTACGTCGCGCTGTTTCTGTTTCCCTGGCTGCTGATGTACGCGCTCAGCACGGCCGTGATGAACCATCGGGCGCTGTTCGCCAGCGGCGTCCCCGGCGGGACGCCGGCCTACGAGAAGGAACGCGAGCTGCACTACGACGTCGCGTTTGCCGACAATACGGACCTGCGGACAATCTCCCGGCAGATTTTGTCCTCCGTGGACTTAGACGGCGCGCACAGCGTCACGCGGCGCAGAGACGGCGCAGTGATCATCACGCGCAACGACCTCCTGACCCCGCGGCGCCTCACATTTACGCCTGACACCCGCATCCTGCTGATCGAGAAGCTGCCCTACCGGACCAACGTCATGCTGGAGCGCTTCCATCGCCGGCGTGGCTACGCGACAGAGTACGGGGTCGACACCGCGTGGGCGGTCACGGTCGACCTGCTGATCGCCGCAATGCTCTTCTGGGTGCTCTCGGGGCTCTGGATGTGGTGGGAGATGAAGGTGACGCGAACGCTGGGCGCCCTGGCGCTCACCGGCGGCGCCGCACTCTTCGCGTTGTTCATCCTGGCGATTTGAGGCGGGCTGAGCATGACCTTCGCGCACCTGAATCGCCGCACGCATCTTTACCTCGGGCTGGCGCTGCTGCCGTGGTTCTTCATGTACGCGGTATCGTCGATTCCGTTCGCGCATACGCAGTTCTTCGAGCGTCGCGATGCCGCGAGGGGACTGCCGCTCTGGACCCTTCGCTCCACTCACAGCATCGATTTGCCGGTGACCGGAGGGCAAGATGAACTGCGCGCCCTCGGCGCGGCGCTGCTGCGCCGCGCGGGCGTATCGGCGCGAAGCTATGGAGTCTACCGTCAGAGTCCGACGCAATTGAACGTCTACGCCTATTCGTTCCGCCACTCGACGCAGTTGAAGTACTTCATCGACCAGAAGCGGCTGACCGTCGAAGAGCGACGGTTTCGATGGGATCAATTCCTCACGGGCATGCACGCACGGGGCGGTTTCGAGCAGGAGAGCATGCTCGACCGAACGTGGAGCGTCATCGTCGATCTGGTCTGCCTGGCGATCGTGCTGTGGATCGCCTCGGGGTTTTACATGTGGTGGGGGCTGCCGGGCTCGCGGAGCTGGGGCTGGGTGACGATCGCGGCAGGGGTGCTGACGTTCGTGCTGTTCACGTTGTCGCTTTGATCGACCAGCGTTGCGACGGCCCGGGGAATTATCAAGGAGCGACGGGGAGCTGAATGGTGACCATCATCACGCGTGGGAACGCTGGTAACATCGACGGATGCCCGAGAACCCGAGGTCGATGCTGACCGTCTTCGTGAGAGCATCGACGATCCCCCTTCCGCCTCCCTCCTCCGCAGCATCGCGCTGACAACCGCCCTCCTTGCAGCCGTCGGATCGGTCGCCGCCCTGCAGGCCGGCGGAACCGTGAACGAGGCGCTCGTCTTGAAGACGGAAGCGGCGCGGCTCCAGTCCGAGGCCTCCGACCAGTGGGCCTACTACCAGGCGAAAGGAGTCAAGGCGAGCGTCGAGGAGACCGCGAAGGCGGTCTGGGAGGCCGCGGGCAAGACGCCGCCACCCACAGTCGATCGGACCATCGAGCGCTACGCTGCCGAACAGAAGGAGATTGAGCGGGCCGCTCGCGACAAGGAGCGCGAACGCGACGAGAAGTCAGCCGAGGCTGATGGGCTCATCCGGCGCCACGAGCGGTTCGCCAACAGTGTCGCCTTCATACAAGTGTCGATTGCGCTTGGCGCCGTGGCTGCCCTGACGCGGAACCGCATCGTCTGGTTCGGGTCCGTTGCCCTCGGCGCGATCGGCACAGGCATGTTCCTTCTCACTCTCTCACGGTGATCGCGCGCCTTCAGTCGCTCCCCGCGTTCGATATAATTGGATTGGCAGAACCGATCCGACGGTCTGCCTCAGCAGCCCGCACGAATCTCCGCCGATTGGAGTTCAGCCTGAAGCCGTTGATTCTCGCAATCGTTGCCGCATCAGCGCCTCTCCAGATCTTCGCTCAGAGTGCATCCCCGGCGACGATTCTCACCGTTCGGTCGAAAGATGGTACGCACCTGGCGGTTGAGTGCGCCGGAACGGGCCCGAGCCTGCTCATCGTGCACGGCGGGACCGGTGATCGCAGCCGCTGGACACCACTCTTTCCATTCTTCGCCTCCCGGTTCACAGTCTGCGCGATGGATCGGCGGGGTCACGGCGCGAGTGGCAACTCCCCCGATTACGCCCTGCGGCGAGAAGCGGAAGATGTCGCCGCGGTCGTCAATTCCCGGCCGGACAGGGTCTTCGTGCTTGGCCACTCCTTCGGCGGGGTCGCGGCGCTGGAGGCGGCGTTCCTCACGGACAGAATTGCCAAACTCGTTCTCTACGAGCCGCCGGTGCGCGAGCACGACCATTCAGCCGTCCTGGCGAAGATGGAAAACCTCATTCGGCAGGGAGATCGCGAGCAGGCACTCGTGACCTTCATGGAGGAGATCGTGATGATCTCACCGACTGAGGTGAGGGCGATGAAGGCACGGCCGTCGTGGCCGGCGCTCGTGGCGAGCGTCGAATCGTCGATTCGCCAGGACAGGGCACTGAGTGCGTATCGTTTCGATCCGAAGCGGATTCGCGCATTGACGCTCCCGACTTTGCTGCTGACGGGCAGCGAGACGACTTCGCTCGAGCTCAGGGAGGCGATACGCGCCTTGCAGGATGCGTTGCCGAACTGGCGCCTCGTCGTATTCAAGGGTCAGCAGCACAACGCCATGGACACGGTGCCACAGCAGTTCGCCGACGCGGTGCAGACGTTCCTGACGGGCACGGAGGACCATCCAGCAGGCGCGCGGCAGGCCTTCCCCGGAGGGACTCCGCCCAGGTAACGCATCCGACCGCGCGTGGCAGGATCTCGCGGACACGCAATCCACCTTCACTTCTCATGGCTACTACCACTGGCATCTTCCGCAGCTTCATACTCGGCGGCTTCGAATGCTCGACACACCGGCTGCCGAGCGGCAAACGTCTCGATCTCGTCCACTCCACCCGTCATGACGCGCTCGCGGCAAGCGACTACCGCCTGCTGCAGCGGCACGGCATTCTGACCGCCCGTGACGGGGTCCGCTGGCACCTGATCGAGCAGACACCGAATCGCTACGACTATTCGAGCGCGCTCCCGATGTTCCAGGCCGTCCGGGATACGGGCATGCAGGTCATCTGGGATTTGTGGCATTACGGGTGGCCGGACCACATCGACATCTTCAGCGCCGCCTTCATCGAGCGCTTCACGGCCTTCGCGAAGGAAACCGTCACTCGTCTGAGCGAGTTCGACGAGGCGCCGCTCATCTCTCCCATCAACGAGATCTCCTTTTTTTCGTGGGCCGGCGGCGAGGGGGGCATCTTCAATCCGTTCGCGAAACATCGCGGCGACGAGATGAAGCGTCAGCTCGTACGTGCCAGCATTGCGGCGATCCACGCAATGCGCACGGTGAACCCCGCCGTCCGGATCTTCCAGATCGATCCGATCATCAACGTGGTCCCGCGGAGCAGCCGCGCCGAGGATGTGAGGAATGCGGAGCAGTACCGCCTCAGCCAGTTCGAGGCGTGGGACATGATTCTCGGGCGGACGCAGCCGGAGCTCGGCGGGCGCGAGGACCTGATCGACGTGATTGGCGTGAACTACTACATTCATAACCAGTTCGTCTGGCAGGGACGTCTGATCGTACCGTCCGACCCGCGCTACCGTCACGTGAGCGCGATGCTGCAGGAAGTCTTCGAGCGCTACCGGCGTCCCGTGTTCGTCGCCGAAACCGGCATCGAGGACGAGACGCGGCCCGCGTGGCTGCGCTACATGTTCAAGGAGGTCCTGACCGCGAAGGCCGACGGCGTCCCGGTCGAGGGGCTCTGCATCTATCCCATCGTCAACCACCCGGGATGGGACGACGACCGTCACTGCCACAACGGCATGTTCGACTATGCGGACGCGGCCGGCCATCGCGAAGTGTTCACGCCACTCGCGGAGGAGGTCGCGCGCCAGGCGGCCAACGTGGCGGCGCTCGAAGCGGGCGTGCTCAACGTGTCCGACATGGAGGATCTGGACACGAGCGCGCTGGACTGGGCCGCGCACGTGATGCAGGAGCTCACGGACGACGGCCGCGCCTAGTAGCCTCCGCAGCCGCGCACGAAGGCGCGCTTCGCGTTTCCGCCGGACGAAGGGTAAGATTCGCCCGGAGCTTATGAAGAGTGAACTCGCCGCCGCGCCGGTCGAGCCCGGCGCGTTCGATGTTGCCCAGCAGCGCGCCGTCCTGACGGCCATCAACTGGCGCCTCATCCCCCTGCTGTTCTTCTGCTACGTCATCGCGTACGTCGACCGCATCAACCTGGGCTTCGCCAAGCTGCACCTGCGCGAGGTCCTCGGCGTCAACGAGGCGGTGTTCGGGGCGGTCTACGGCCTCGGCGCGGGGCTGTTCTTCATCGGCTACTTCCTGTTCGAGGTGCCGAGCAACCTGCTGATGCAGCGCATCGGCGCCCGCATCTGGATTGCGCGGATCATGATCCTCTGGGGGCTCGTCTCGATGGCCATGATGTTCATCAAGACAGTCCCCATGTTCTACGCCATGCGGTTTCTCCTCGGCGCGGCCGAGGCTGGGTTCTTCCCGGGCGTGATTCTCTACCTCACTTACTGGTATCCCGCCAGAGAGAGAGCCCGCACGATTGCGCTGTTCGCGACCGGCGGTGTTGTCGCGGGCATCGTCGGATCGCCGGTCTCCGGGGCGATTCTCGGGCTCGACGGCAAGGCCGGACTCGCCGGCTGGCAGTGGCTGTTCCTGCTCGAGGCGCTTCCCGCCGTGATCATGGGCATCGTCCTGCTGTTCGTCCTGCCGAACGGGCCGCAACACGTCGCCTGGCTGTCCATCCCGCAGAAGACGTGGCTGCGCACCCGGCTGGCGGCTGAAACGGATGCGACGCGGGCGCACGACCACCGGTTCATGGACGTGGTCACCAGCGGCCGCGTCTGGGTGCTCTGTCTCCTGTATTTCCTGATGAACATCGGAAGCTACGGGTATGAGCTGTGGCTCCCCTCCATCATCAAGAGCTTCTCCGGGAAGAGTGACGCCGTCGTCGGGTGGATCAACGCGGTCCCCTACGTGATTGCCGCGATCGTCATGCTGCTGGTCGGGCGCTATTCGGATCGCACGGGCGAGCGCCGGCGGGTCGTGGCGGCCGCGGCGATTTCGTCCGCGGTAGGGTTCGGCCTGAGCGCGTACTTCACCAATCCCTATCTGGCGCTGGCGTCGCTGGCGCTCGCGTTTGCTGGGATCAAGTCCACCATCGGCCCGTTCTGGGCGCTGACGACGGCCTTCCTCACCGGCCCTGCGGCCGCCGGCGGGATCGCGCTCATCAACTCGGTTGGAAATCTCGGCGGCTTCGCCGGCCCCTACGTGGTCGGCATGACGAAGGATCGCACCGGCAGCAATCTTCTCGCGCTCCTGTTTCTCGGTACCGCGCTGCTGTGCATGGGCCTGCTCGCGCTGACGCTGCGGGCGGTCCCGCGGCAGCCGGGCTCGCCGCGCTGAATCAATCTATCCGCTGACGCACGCGTCGGGTCGCGTAACACCGCGTCGCCGGCCGGGGCAGTTGCGGGTTACTACGGTCTATGATATAAACTGGTTTCACTATGACGTCATCGGCCTTCAGACCGGAACCCTTTGTCGACACCGACCGCCTGGCGCGTCTGGAAGACGTCACCAGGCGGTACGGCAGATTCAGGCCGTGCGGCGCCGGACTCGGCGTCATCTGGGGCGGGCTGCTGCTCGGCGCACTCGGCCTCCTGATGCTCGCGTGGACGCGGAGCGAGTACGCCGCGCACGCCCTCGCGGGGCAGACGTTCTGGCGCTTTCTGCGCGACACCCACCTGACGCCGCCCGGATGGCTGCAACTCGCCGGCACGCTCTCGCCATTTGTCGCCTGGCTCGGACTCGTCGCCATTCAGGCGTGGGTGGACGGCGCGTTCGGCGCTGTCACCACAGAGCCCGAACCGTGCGCCCGACGCCTCCGCGGCCCCCGCTGGTTCGCGCCGTCCATCGTCGTCCTGCTCGCGGGCGTGATGTGCGGCGTCATCATCTGGGACGCGCAACTCGCCGCCGGACGCGGGGTCGGCGCTCTCCTCGCGATCGCCGGCTGGGCGCTCGTCTGGGGCCGCCACAGCCGCGATCAGCTGACGCTGCTCGTGATGTTCGCGCTCTCGGTTCCGTCCATTTACCTGATGGCCGCGACGGACCCGAATGCCAACCTGACGGCGGGCAACCTCGTGATCTTCCTGGCGTATTTCGCGCTGATGATGTGGCTGCTGCTGCAGGGCATCATTCGTTTCTCCGGGTTCGTGAAGGTCCGCGCGGACCTCGCCTCGATGGAGCGGGTGGACGAATGAACGAGGCCGCTCTCAAGACCATCCTCGATCTCGATCGCATGGTGCACGAGCCCGCCCGGCTCGCGATCCTCACGGTCGTCGCTGCCGCCGAGCAGGTCGAGTTTCTCTTCCTGCTGAAGGTGACCGGCCTCAGCAAAGGCAATCTGAGCGTCCAGGCGCAGAAGCTCGAAGCGGCCGGGTACGTGCGAACGACCAAGGGATTCCGCGGACGGATTCCCGTCACGAGCTTCGCGATCACCAGCGAGGGCAGAAAGGCGCTTGCCAGTTACCACGCGCAGATCCGCGCGCTGTTGCCCAAACTACCGAAGAAATAGCGGCGGCGGGGAGACCCTGCGCGGCGGATGGCTGATTACGAACACCGTCCGCGCGTGTCAGTCGTGCAATCGACCCGGGGCCGGCTGTGCCTCGGGTCGCCGCATATGGGCGTGGATCCGCATGGGCCCGCTGGCACGAATCTTCCTCCCTTGGATCAGGATGTTCCTGCTCGTCCTGCTCATCCTCGGCGGCGTGGCCCTCTATTTCATGAAGCCCGAGGAGCGCCTCGCACTGTTCCACAAGGCGGCAGCGCTGCGGCACGGGCTCGAACTCGCGCGGAAGGGCCGCGTGCGGGAGGATCCGTTCTACGCCGAACTGCGCGCCCGGACCGGCCGGCCGCTCGTGACCTGTTGCCTGGCCGCGGCCCTGGTGGCCGTGTTCTTGATGATGCTTACCGGTCGCGGTGCCCTCGGCGATCCGGCAACGCTCGTCGCCTGGGGGGCCAGCTTCGGCCCCCGCACGACTCTCGACGAGCGGTGGCGGCTGCTCACATCGATGTTCGTGCATCGCGGCCTGCTCCATATCCTGGTGAGCGTCGCCGCGATCGTCCAGGTCGGAATCGTCGTGGAGCGCGTCGTCGGTCCGTTCACGTTCGGACTTGCGTTCTTCGCCGCGGGCGTGCTCGGCACGATCATGAGCGCCGCCGCCGCGCCCATGAGCATCGTCTCCGGCTCCGCCGGCGCGGTGTTCGGCGTCTACGGCCTGCTGATCGCCGCGGTGCTGCGCGGGTGGCTGCAGCGGAGCGCCGTCCGAATTCCGCTGTCCACGCTGGCGCGGCTGATCCCTGTCAGCCTCGTGTTTCTCCTGTACTGCGTCGCGACCGGTGAGCCGTCGATCACCGCGAAGGTCGGACTGTGTACGGGACTCGTGAGCGGCATCACGCTGACGCGGAGCATGCCCGATTACGGAGCTCGCCTGCGCAGGTTCGCTGTCCTGGGCGCGGCAGCTGCCGGAATCATCCTGCTGTCGGCGCTGTCGCTGCGGGCAGTGACGGACGTCCGCCCGGAAATCCGCACGGTCGTCGCGGACGAAGAGCGTGCCGCCGCGACCTACGATGCCGCGGTCGCGCAGTTCAGGATCGGCCGCGTGAACGCCCGTGCGCTGGCGCAGCTCATCGACGGCACCATCCTGCCGGACGTGCAGCGCGCGCGGGCACGTGTCACGGCCCTCCTCCATGTGCCTCCGGACGATGAGCACGTCGTCGCGGATGCGCAGGAATACCTTCGCCTGCGGGAAGAGAGCTGGCAGGTGAGGGCCGCGGGGCTGCGCGCAAGCAACGCTGTCGCTCTGAAGCAGGCTGAACGGATCGAGCGCGCGTCTCTCCAGGTGTTCGATCGGCTTACCTTGGAACCGCCGGCGCGGCGCCCATGAGCGCCTGAAGTTACACCAGCCTGGTGCCGAGCTGCACCCTGCGCAGCGCACGCGACGCCCATCTGCAGCATGCGCGGACGTCGTAGCTGCGCGATGCAGCCCGCCAGCAGTGTCACGCGCCCCCGGGTCAGAACCGGGTGTTCACGACGTTGTTGAAGATTGAACCGAAGGTGTAACTCAGGCCGATCGAGAAGTGGTACCGGTACGTCGTTGCCTGCTGGCGGCGTCGCAACAGTATCTGCTCATCTGATGCCTGGCCCGCGGCGAGATAGAGCTGATCGTTGATCCGTGAGGCAGCGCCGTCCAGGCTGAGCGCAAAGCCCTTGAACAGTCGAACGTCAAGGTTGCCGGCGGCAACCAGCCGATGACGATCCAGGTGGGCCAGGTACGTCGCGGTCTCGAGGGAGAGTCCACACGATCCCCACGGCTGGCGGACGTTGAATGCCCCGACCAGCGCAGCATCGCCTGCCGTCTCCCTCATCCGCCCGTAAATTGTCGGCTCGATGTATCTGAAGTGATTGACGTTGCTCGTGAGCTGCAGGGTCAACTCCCGGTGAGAGGACTCCGAGTAGGGGAACACGTCGTACTCGATGCCCGCGCCGATCCGGGAGGCCTGCGCCTGGTTCAAGAAGGTTGTTGAGGCCAGCCGGCCGCGCGTCGCCAAGGCCCAATGCGGCCCGACGCTGCGGACGACAATCCCACCGAGACCGTGATCGTGGGATCGATCGACGAGCGTCTCTCCTCCGCTCAACTGGTATTCACTCGTGTGAAAATTCAGGCTGCCGTTGAGGTTGACCTTCCAGTCCTCGGTGGTCCGGTTGACGATGAGTGAGGAGGACAGGTTCCGCGCGCGGGTCGTGCGTTCGCCGCTCACGGCGCCGCTGCCCCTCACCCGGAACGACCAGAAATTCCAGCGATCGCGTACCGTGGTGCCGGGCAGGTTCTTCCCGGGATCAGGCCGATACACAAGCCTGAGCCTGTCGCCGAGGGTCGTCGATGTGACGTACCGTACCAACCCCAGCTTCATGACCTCGGCGTACCCCTGGCGCCGCTCGTCACTCGTCTGCGTCTGTCGCGCGTCGTACTTGAGCTCGTCATCGATCCCCTGGAACCGCCCGAGTCCGATGAACTTGAACGTGTACTCCGTCCCGCCCCCGGTTGGCTGGGTGATCACGAGAATGTGGAGGTCTGCTTCCTTGCGGTCGCGGACGTACGCCACGAACGGCACTTCTCGCCTCAGGTAATCGAAGTCACAACTGCCGCAATCGACGAACACACGGAGAGGCTCGGTGGATCGCGCCGTGGTTGCGTCCTGCGCAGCGCCTGCCGATGGGAGTGCCTGCAGAAGCAGTGGAAAGAGGAGGAGCCCGATGCGTGTGTAGTGAAAAGTGCCGACAACCCTGTGTACCAGAACGTCCTCGCGCCGAATGGTGTGGGCCCCAATTGTACAGCGGCACGACCCTCACGAAGGTGCATGAACCGCTGAGGCGTGTGCTGTCGGACCTCACGGAATTCTGATCGCCGGCGCGGCGCCCATGAGCGCCTGAAGTTCGCTGTCCGTCCACGGGCGCTGGCGCCCGGAGGTTGCGGCGCGCACGCTCTTGACCATCTCGGCATCCACTGGCGATCCGCCCTGGCCCCATTCCCGGCGGATGTACGTGAGGACGTCGGCAATCTGTTCATCCGTGAATACCTGTCCGACCGGCGGCATCAAGCCGATCGCACCTTCCTTGCCGTTGAGGAGGATGCGCACCGGAATGTCCGCCCGGGCGAGCGCCAACTGCGAGTTCACGAGCGGCGCGGCGACCCGCTCCTGACCACGGCCGTCCGGCTGGTGGCACGCCTGGCAGACGTTCCTGTAGACCTCCTGCCCCGCGTTGAATCGCTGCTGTTCCGCGGCGGAGAGCGGCGCCACGGGGGCCGGTGCGCCCGGCTTGCCGGGCCAGATGACGCGCGAGAGCACAGCGGTGGCACGCGTGCCCAGCTCGCCGCCGCCCGAAGCCAGGGCCAGGAACGACGCCGGCGCGCGGTTCAATCGGAGCGCACGGACGTCGGGCCGCTCGGCGTCGGCCGCCGGTCCGATCGCTCGCGTTCTCGGAAACGCATACGCACCGCCAGGGCCCGCGCGCCCTCCAGGACACTTCGGACACGGAAGACTTGTCGCTGCCGGCGGAGCCCCGCGGCGGCCCTCGGGCTCTCCGGGTGCGCGAGCGCCGAGCAGGGCGACTTCCGTGCCGCGCAGGATCGCCCCTCGGATTCGCGCAGGGCGCGCGTCGTCCGCAATGGCCGCGAGGACCTGCTGGACCGCGGAATCCTGTCCGCCGCGCACGATGGTTGCGGCCAGCATGATGATGGCGGCGTCGCGCGCTGACGTCTCGGCCGCAGCGGTCAGCCGATCGAGCACGGCGCGCTCGAGCCCTCGAATGCCGCTGAGGGCCGCATCGAGCAGGACAGGGTCCTCTCCCCCTCTTCCGAGCAGCGACGCGACCGCCTCCTGCCGTACATCGGGTGGCAGCACGCCAAGTGACGCCGCCAGCTGGCGCCGCACCGTCACGTCCCCGTCGTCCATCTTTTTCAGCACCGCGGTCCGGATCGGATGACCGGGATCGCCCAGCCACCGTTCGGAGATTCGCACCGCGGCCGCACGCACGTCGGCCGACGCGTCTTCGAGCGCCGTCGCGATCGTCGCGGGCTGGATGGCATCCATGCCGTCGAGCGCCCAGAGCGCATGCAGCCTGGTGCGCCAGTCCGGCGCGCTCCCCGCCAGCCGCGTCAGATCCGGAACGGCGGCGGGGTCCCGCCGCTCGACGAGCAGCTGCTGGGCCGTGTCGCGCCGCCATCCATTGGGGTGCGACAGCGCCGCGACAAGTTCCGCGGCCGTCCGTAATCCCACAGCCGTGGTGTCACGCGTTGTCGTGTCGTGCATGACCCGGTAAATGCGCCCGAGGCCTGTCGGACGCTCGAGCCCGTGCGTCACGATGTGATTGCGAAGGTACTGCGTGACGTCGGCGCGCTGCTGGATCACGCCGCGGTACATGTCCACGACGTAGAGCGTCCCATCCGGCGCATTTGAGAGGTACACCGGCCGGAAGCGCTCGTCCGTGGACGCGATGAACTCCCCGCGCTCGTACGCCTTCCGCGCGCGCATCGTCCCTGACTCCATCGCGAGGACGATGCGGCTGACGACGTTGGCGGCGGGCTCGGCGACGAAGGCGTTGCCATTCAGCTCCGTTGGAAGCCGATCGCCCCGATAGATGACAGGCGCGCAGACCGCCGTGAACTTCGCAAGCGTGCCGTCCGGACGGTCGATGCCCGTCTGATACGCGCGGTTGGTGCCCGGATTGGGGCGGATCGGCCAGACGATGTCGATCGAGTCGTCGCCAAGCTCTTCGTAGCTGCCGCGCGTGCGCGCCAGATTGGGGTTCCGCGCGTAGTACGGCGTCGGGACGAGGTCCACGTGGAGCGCCTCTTCGTTCGTATTCCTGTAGATGCGCCCCGCATCGTCGTGGCTCACGCCCCACTCGCCCCTGACAAGCGTGTCGCGAACTTCGAATTTGTCTGCCTTCAGCCGGAGGTAGATGTCGCTGTCGGCTGTATGGATCCAGTTGTCGAGGCCCCAGTGAAGATCGTTGGCGTTCTCCTCCACGCGCCCCTCACGGCGGCCGTATCGGTTGGTCACGAGCTCTCGCGTGTCGGCACGCAGGTCGCCGTTTGTATCGCGCATCAGCCACAGGTTGGGCGGCTCGCCGATGAGCACGCCGTGGTCGAGCACCTTGAGAGCGCGCGCGAGAACGAGACCGTCGGCGAAGACGGTGCGCTTGTCCATGACGCCGTCGTTGTCGGTATCCTCGAGCACCACGACCCGCCCGATTGGATCCAGGTTCGGTTCGGGCGTATCCAGCGTCTGGACGAATCCGGGCATCTCGACGACCCAGATGCGGCCATCGGCATCCCAGTCCATCACCACCGGATCCTGGACGAGGGGCTCGCTCGCGACGACCTCCAGCCTGTATCCCGGCGGCATCGTAAAGGTCTTGAGTGCCTCGGCTGGCGACAGCGGCGGAGATTCGGGTCGCACCTTCTGAACCGGCGGCGGCCAGGCGCTTCCGCCCGGTGCCTGGGAACTGAGGCCTGTCGCCACGGCCGAGACGATCAACGCACACGTGAGGTATGGCCAGCTGCGCATCTATGAGAGGATGCCCGAACCCGCGGCGTGATGACAAGCGCGGGAAAGCGCTTGCCGCGCGCGGCCGCTGCTGGTACGGTATCGGCCTTCCTCATGCGCACCGCACTCTTCACCGTCTCGTTCGCCGGGCTGTGGGGTCAGGATCGGCTGACCGTGGAGGCCTCGATCGACCTTGCCGCCGATCTGGGGTACGACGGCGTGGAGATCATGGGAAAGCGGCCCCACCTGTCCGTACTCGACTACACAGTGGACGACTGCCGTCGTCTCCGCGAGCGCGTCGAGAGGCGCGGACTCCGCGTGGCGGCGCTGGCCGCCTACACCGACTTCGGCGGCGGCACGGGCGCTGTCGAGGTCCCGTTCGGGGAGATGCAGATCGCGCACGTCGCGGATCTCGCGGCGCGCGCAGCGGCGCTCGGCTGCGATCTCGTCCGGGTCTTCACTGCGTACGAGCACACCGGTGCGACCTTCCTGGCGACCTGGCGGACGACCGTCGAGTCGCTGCGAGGCTGCTGCGATCGGGCGGCCGCGCACGGTGTGCGGATCGGCGTCCAGAATCATCACGACATCGGGGTGGACACGGCGGCGTACCTGGAACTGCTGTCAGAGGTCGACCGGCCCAACATCGTCCCGATGTTCGACTGCTGGTCGCCGTTCCTGCGCGGCGAGGATGTCGTGGCCGCAGCCGCTGCCCTCGCGTCGCGGATGCCCTTCACGACCGTCGCGGATTACAAGGTGCTGCGCCGGTGGAAATATCTGCCCGACATCGTGAACTATGCCGCCTGCGAGCCTCCGGCCGTACTGGCTGTCCCGATGGGCGAAGGGGACCTCCCGTACGAAGGCTTTCTGAATGCGCTTCAGGCGAACGGCTTCGACGGGTGGATCACGTACGAGATGTGCTCACCGCTTCGGGGCGGTGGATCGCTGACGAATCTCGAGACCTGCGCCCGCGGCTTTCTCGAGTACATGCGGCGCTTCCTGCCGGCACGCTCGGCGTAGCCGGATACTCCCGTTCTCTTCGGCGGCAGCGGACGAGGTCTACCCTGTTGCTTCGTCGAGGATGCGTCGCACCCAGTCACCGACGGCCGCCTCGTGAACATCCTTGCCCCTCGCGTTCCGGTCGGACGGCTTCGCTCCCCGTTCCAGTAACAGACGCAGAATGTCGCGCTGCTGCCTGTGCGCGTCCTCCGAACCAGAGCCGCCGCGTCCCGTCGGTTGAACGGCGAGATGCAAGGGTGTGGACCCGGCGCCGTTTGGCTGCCGCGGGTCGGCCCCCGCGTCGAGCAGCGCCCGGACCGCGGCGACCGAACGCGTCCGCACCGCCCTGTGCAAAGGCGCCACACCCGCGCGGTCGACAGCACGCGGGTCGGCCCCGACAGATGTCAGGTACCGGATCGTCTCAGCCTGGGCTGTCGGATTGGAACAATTCGCATCTGCGGCGTAGTGCAACGGCTCCGCGCCGCGCCGGTTTTTCGCTCGAACATCAGCGCCATGCCGGACGAGGAGCTCTGCGACGGCGCGCCGGGATGCCGCGGCGGCGATGTGAAGAGCGGTGTCGCCACCATAGAAGTAGTGACGAATGTCGGTCAGGAAGAACTCCCGGGCGGTGAGCCTCGTGGCACCGGTCCTTGCCGCGGTTGTTGCGAGCGCGGGGTTTGCCTCCAGCACGCGCGCGACTTCGTCGTGTGGACGGCCTGCAATCAGGCGGACGAAGTCATGCAGCGCAACGTCGAAAGCAGGATCGGCAGAGCCGTCATCTCGCATGCCTATATGTACTACGGCCTGGATCAAGGGCCCAAGTCATCGAATCTTGTACAGATACCCTGGACCGACGCGCAGCGCCGGCTCGTGTTGCGGGTCGGGCGCGTCCGCCAGCAGGTAAACGTCCGGCACGCGCCTGACGACAGCCATCTGCCGGTCGAGTGGATTCGCCGCGGTGATTTCCAGACTTTCGAGTCCCGCCCAGAACCGGACATAGAGATGGCTCTTCTTCACTCCGCTCCACTTCACCAGCACTACGTCATCGCGGAGGCGGAGGTCCGGAGGGAGCGCGAGCGTCGCCTGTCTCAGCGCCATCTGCCTGTCGTAATCCCGAGGACGCAGGTCCGGGCCCGCGAGATTGGCTCGCACGGATGTGCCGAGCGCAACCAGCACGGCGGCGCCGGTGGAGAGCGCCGCGAGTCCGCGGGTAATCCTGATACGTGACAGCCGCAGTATGGCAATGCTCAGGCCGAAGATCGTGACCCCGATGGCGGGCGGCGCGATTCGAGATCGCCACGACGGCGCACGCACCATCCACTGGTGGCTTCCAAGTAATCCGAAATGGATGATGAGGGCCGCAGCCAGTACGGCGGTGGAGGCGGCGACTATGCGATCGTAGCCGCGCGACCGCCACTGTTGCACGAGCGCCACCGCAATCAGCACGTAAAGCACGGGCGCAATCGGGTAAATGAAGTCCGAGATCTTGCTGACCGCAGGAGTGAGAACGACGAGGTACGTGGCGACCCACATCGCAAGGACCGCGGTCGCCGGTTTGCGGCGCCACTGGAGCAACCCCCACCCCACGCACAGATACCCCAACCCCGCAATCAGCGGTGACGTCACCCTCGTAAAATAGGCCGTGAAGTAGTAGTCGGCGGGCCGCGACCACCCCTCCACATTCTCAAACAGATGTGCAAGGCGGCGCTGCTGTTCGTAGCGTGTCTCAACCGGAAATAGCCACGCGAGGCACGCGGCGCTCGTCCCGGCAATGAGGACCGCAACCACGCCCGCGCACACGAATCCCCGGGCGTGCCGTCGCCATCCGAGCTTCGCCACCACGGCGCCCAGCACGATGAACGGAATGAAGGCGAGGCCGTCCTTGCACAGGAAGGCCGCGCCTGAACACACGCCGAATGCGACGAAGTGTCGCTGCCGCTCCGACTCGGTGATCGCTAGGAGACAGTAGAGCGCCCCCAGGAGGCAGAACGCGAGCGTGAGATCAGGCATCCCGCTGAATTGCCGTCCCTGCACCAGGTCGAACGTGTAGCGGTTGAACGCAAATGCGGCAGCAGCAAGGGCGGCCGACGAGCGATCAAAGAAGCGCAGTCCCAGGAGGAACACGACTACGACGAGCGCTTCGGCAAAGAGCAACGCCGGCATCCTCAGAGCGAGGGGACTGCGCGGCCACGGCGCCGCGAGCGCGGCGTTGATGAAGAACGGGATCGGCGGCTTGTGCAGCCACACATCGTTGTCGGTCCAGTCACGGTAATCGGTCCCGAGGTCGCGCACGTGCAGGCGCGGCGTGCAGCAGTGGGTGATCAGGTTCTGTACAACGTTGAGGTGAACCGCTTCATCCCAGAGGGTGATGTACTCACTGTTGAGGCCGCGCGCGAGGACCAGCGAACTGCTGAGCACAACAATGATCAGCACCATCCAGGAGGTCGCGGCTGAACCGAGGGTGCTCAGCCACCTGTTGACGGCGGCGGCGTAAGGCGGCACGCGGACGCGACGAGCAACATGTGTACCTCCGACCGTTCCCCGCGCGGGTCTGCGCTCGTTGGCGGACGACGACGTCGATCGACGTTGCAGCCTATGATGCGGCGCCAGTAAGTCAGCGCGGCGGTGCACCTCGCGATGGGTTCGAGCATGCCTTCGGCCTCACCACTGGGATAGATCGGTATCCTTCAGGCGATACGGCGATCGAGCCTGCGCCGCTAACGTTCACTGACTCGGTTCGCACTGCACGTTCCGCACAGCACGGGCACGGAGGGGATGCAACGCGCTGAGCTCGATGTCAGCGTCTGGTCAGATGGGTGTAAGGCGTCCCTCGCGCAAGGCGGCTAGGCCATGACCGTCACGGGAGGCCCACCGGCGGGCACGAGGAAGAACCCGCGGCGGGCGACCGCCCGGTTCGGGCGCTCGGTCCGGCTGAAAAGATTCGGGGTCGGGATAGAGATCGGGTCGCCTGTGCAGCAAGTACATGCCGCTGAGGAGCGCGGTGCCGGCGGGGATGGTGTAGCCGCCGATCTCGACAGATTGCTGCAGGCGACGCCCCGCACCGCCAGGCATGATCGGACGGATGCGCAGGGATTCCTTGATTACTGCATCGAGGTTGGTATCGAAAGCGGGATCCGGCATTGGTCACGGCTCATGTCCACATCTCAAGTCCCGGTTAGCACCCCTGGTACACCCAAAGCGCAGTTCCCATTTTCCAGTGTCTACCCCAAGCGACGGATCCCGGATCCCGGATCCCGGATTCTTCGCCGAGGTTGCAACCGACGTGCGACTTGTGACATATCGTCCCCGGCAGCACTTACCGGCAGCACCTGGTAAGAGCCCGCCGCGCCAGAAGTCTGGCGGCGGCGTATCACGCGTCGCCCGACTGGAGGCGTCATGAGCGAGATGAACGATACGAAGGTCGATCGACGGGCCTTTCTCAACACCGCGGCAGGCGTAGTGGCGGGCTCGGCCATTGCTTCGACCGCGCTGTCCTACGAACGGATCCTCGGCGCCAACGACCGGATTTCCCTCGGCCACATTGGCATCGGGAACCGCGGGAGCGGGCTGCACACGATGATGTCGCAGCTGAAACGCTCGCACAACGTCGAGACCACGGCCGTGTGCGATCTCTGGACCCGGAACCGCGAGCGCGCCGCCGCGAACACCGAGAAGTACTACGGCCGCGCGCCGCGCGCCTTCAAGTATTTCGAGGAGCTCCTCGCACTCAAGGACGTCGACGCTGTCGTCATCGCGACGCCCGAGCACTCGCACTCCCCGGTCCTCAAGGCTGTCGCCGAAGCCGGCAAGGACGCGTATTGCGAAAAGCCGATGGGCAACGTCCTCGCGGAGGTGAAGGCCGCGCGGGACGCGGTCAAAGACCGCAAGCTCGTCGTGCAGATCGGCACACAGCACCGCAGCGAACCGTACCAGCTGGCCGCGCGAGAGGTCCTCCGCTCGGGGGTTCTCGGCGACATCAGCAAATACGAGCTGGTCTGGAACTACAACGGGCCGCGCTGGCGCGGCCGTCCGGAAGTGAAGCTGATTCGCGAACAGGACACCGACTGGAAGAAGTGGCTGATGACGAAGCCGGATCGTCCGTTCGATCCGCAGCGCTACTTCGAGTTCCGCCTCTATCGGGAGTTCTCGGCCGGCATCGCGGACCAGTGGATGAGCCATGGATCCGACCTCGTGCACTTCTTCATGAACGACCAGCCGCCGCGCTCGATCGTGGCGCACGGCGGCATCTTCGCGTGGCCCGACGGCCGGGAGAATCCGGACACCTTCCAGGCACTCATCGAGTACCCCGGCTTCCTGGCCAGCTTCTCGACCAGCTTCGGCAACGACTCGGACAGCTTCTCGCGGATCATGGGCAAGAAGGGGACGCTCGTGAACATCGGCGGCGAGGGCAGCCCGCGCTGGAAATTCGTCGAGGAGCACG
The DNA here is from genome assembly GCA_039648985.1 of Acidobacteriota bacterium. Classification (GTDB taxonomy): domain Bacteria; phylum Acidobacteriota; class Vicinamibacteria; order Vicinamibacterales; family 2-12-FULL-66-21; genus JALZOC01. The sequence goes on from JBBWZJ010000175.1 coordinate 23,336, forward strand.
GGAACCACGAGGACAACCCGGAGGTGCACCGGGCCGAACGCTGGGTGACGCTGCCGGGAAGCGACAAGCCGGGACCAATCAACATCGGCGACGAGGATCTGTCGCACCTGACCAACTGGTTCGAGTGCTTGCGCAGCCGCAACACGCGGACGAACGCCACCGTGGACAACGGCTTCCTGCACTCGGTCGCCTGCATCATGGCGGCGCAATCGTACTGGCAGGGCAAGCGGATGTACTACGACGCGAAGACCGAGCGCATCAGCGACTCGGCCCCCCAGACGTAAGGTGTAAGCGCTCGACAGCGGTCTGGCGCCGCCGGACACGGGCATTCCGCACCCGTGTCCGGGATCACCAATCAAACGGGGCAGCCTGCCTAGAAGACGAACCGCAGCCCTACCCGGAACTGCCGCTCGTCGATGCCTTCCCGCGCGAGGTCCTGCACGCCCGTGATCGTCATGAAGTCCTCGCCGTCCCCGCCG
>JBBWZJ010000180.1:0-16821 GCA_039648985.1 Acidobacteriota bacterium
CGCGGCACCCTTCCGCTGTTGTTCTTGATGGCGCGCACCTCAGCCGTACCATAAATAAGGGACACGCAAGTTAACGGGAAGTCATTGATTCTGCGAGGCGGACTCCGGACCGTGTCCGATTTGCCGCGGCACATCGCAAGAAGTGCATCCCGATTCCCCGCGACGGCGTGGGGGCCCTCGCCGCTCGCACATCTGCGCACGCGCACACTTCTTGCAGTCTGCCCAGTCGGGTCCGTCTCTCACCCGAACCAGGCGCCATCGTGCGTACATCCATAGTTACCCAGACGGCGGCGGCGCTGGCACTCGCGGCGTCCCTGTTCGTCCTCACGTCGTGTGGTGCGTCCTCGGAATCGATCACACGTCCGTCACAGCCCAAATGCCAGATCCAGGCGCAGGCCGAGCACGTGGCTTTTGCCACCGACGGAGGCGCAGGGACGATCCGGATTACCACGACGCGCGAGTGCACCTGGTCGGCGCGAAGTGACGCGCCGTGGGTAAGTGTGGCGGCGCCGGCGGCGGGACAGGGGGAGGGCACCGTCCAGTTCACCGTCGCGCCCAACGCGGATCCTGTCGCCCGCACGAGCGCCGTCGTGATCGAAGATCAGCGGCTCCAGATCTCGCAGGAGGCGCGGCGCTGCGAATTCCAGCTGTCCTCCACAAGTGAGTCGATCGATCCTGCCGGCGGCGAGCGGACCATCCGGGTCACAACGGCGAGCCCGCAATGCCGATGGACGTCGGCCCCCGCGGTCCCGTGGATCACGGTTGCGTCGGGTGGTGACGGCAGCGGGAACGGAGCCGTCACCTTTCGAGTGGACCCGCTCAGCGGCCCCGAGCGCGCGGGCACGATCCAGGTCGCCGGGGTCACGGTGCGCGTTGAACAGGGCGTCGGATGCAATTACGCGCTTGCTGCCAGCACGTTCAGCGTCGGCCCGGCCGGTGGGACGGTGGACGTGCCCGTGTCGGCGGCCGCGGCATGCACGTGGAGCGCCGTGACCACGACGCCGTGGATCTCGATCGTGAGCGGCGAGACGGGGCGCGGCCCTGGCGTGGCGACGATCCGTGTGGCAGCGGCCGACGGCCTCACGCGAACCGGTGCGCTGACCGTCGCCGGCCGCGTCGTCACGATCCAGCAGTCGGCCGCATGCACCTACCAGCTCGATCCCGCCACCTATGCGGCGCCACAGGCGGGCGGCGCGACATCGGCAACCGTGCGCACCTCCGCCGGATGCACATGGACGGCCTCGAGCACCGCGCCATGGATCACGATGACGGCGGGACAGTCCGGCACGGGTCCGGGCGAAGTGCGCTTCGCGGTCGCCGCCAATGCGGGGCAGTCGCGGACCGGGTCTGTGCGTGTCGGCGATCAGACGCTCACGGTCACGCAGGGTTCCGGATGCACCGCCTCGGTGTCACCGGGCACGATCAGCGTTGGCGCGCAGGCGAGTATCGGCGCGGTTCAGGTCGCGAGCGGCGACGGATGCGGCTGGACCGCGACGAGCGGCGCGCCGTGGATCGCGATTACCGGCGGCGCGAGCGGCACCGGTAACGGACAGGTTACCTTGAGCATCGCGGCGAACACCGGGCCGGCGCGAGACGCCTCGGTGGCGGTTGCCGGACACACGGTCGCAGTTCTGCAGGCGAACGGCTGCACCTACAGCGTCACGCCACCAGCACAGGAGTTCGCCGGCGGCGGCGGCTCCGGCGGGGTGGCTGTGACGACGGCCCCCGGCTGCACGTGGACGGCATCGACGAATGCGGAGTGGCTCGTCCCCATGACGACGAGAGGGACTGGGCCCGGGCAGGCGTCGTTCACTGTCGCGTCCAATGCGGGACCCGCGCGAAGCGGCAGCCTGATGGTTGCGGGCCAGGCGCTGGCGATCAGTCAGGCCTCTTTGTGCACCTGGGGCATCGCACCTCCGTCCACGGTCCTGCCCGCGAGCGGCGGCAACGGCAACGTCCTCGTCATCGTCGGCGGCGCATGCACGTGGACTGCCGCGAGCGACGTGGACTGGATCACGCTCACGTCAGGCGCGAGCGGCACGGGCAACGGCCTCGTCCAGTTCGTGGCGGGGCCCAGCAACGGCGCGCCGCGGACAGGATCGCTGACGATCGCGGGCCAGCGGTACGAAGTCGTCGAGCTTGCGCGCTGAGCCATCGCCGCCTGCGCCCTGCCGTCCACCGTGCTGCCCCGGCCACTGCGCGATACAATCCGCGCGTACCCGTGTCTGCCCGCCCGCGCGCCATGCCGTCATTCGTCGCCCCGATGGCAGCACGCCTCGTCCAGACCCTTCCCGAAGGACCCGAATGGATCTACGAGGTGAAGTTCGACGGCTATCGCGCCCTCGTCCTGAAGAACGGCGACAAGGTCCAGATTCGATCGAGGAACGACAAGGACCTGACCGGCGCATATCCATCGGTCGCCGCGGCAGGCGGACGTCTGCAGGCCGACCGCGCGATCGTGGACGGCGAGATCGTGGCTGTTGACGAACGGGGACGCCCGTCTTTTCAGGCGCTTCAACACCGCTCCAGCCACCCGGACCACACCATCGTCTTCTACGCCTTCGACCTCCTCCACCTTGACTCGCGCGACCTCACGGGCGCGCCCTTGTCCGAGCGGCGCAGCGCGCTCGCACGAGTCCTGAGCGACTCGGGTCTCCTGATATCCGTCGATCTGCCTGGAACGCCGCAGCAGGTCATCGACGCGGTGCGCGGCCTCGGTCTCGAGGGGGTTGTGGCAAAGTTGAAGCGGTCGCCCTACATCGCCGGCGAGCGCAGCGACGCCTGGCGCAAGTTGAAGCTCGATCGCCAGCAGGAGTTCGTCATCGGCGGCTATCGTCCTGGGCCAGCCGGTGTGGATGCGCTTCTTGTCGGCTATTACGAGGGCGCGACGTTTCGCTTCGCTGGCAAAGTGCGGGCGGGCTTCACGCCGCATCTCCGGCGCGAGGTGAGGGCGGCGCTCCGGCCGCTGCACGCGAGCCGCTGTCCCTTCGCCGATCTCCCCAACAGCAAGACATCACACTGGGGCGGGGGCGTCACGGCCGAGCAGATGCGTGAAATGCAGTGGCTCGAGCCGAAGCTCGCCGCGCAGATTCGCTTCGTCGAGTGGACGGCTGACGGCCATCTGCGGCATGCCGTCTTCCTGGGGCTGCGATCCGACAAGAAAGCCCGCTCCATTCACCGCGAACCGTGAGCGGTGCTGCACGGGGTGCAGTGAAGTGTGGCTGCTGCGGGAGCGCAGGAAATCGCTTAGTGAGAGCGCACCGCGGAACGTAACGGCGCCAGTGTCACTGCGCGCCTCGAGCATCCTCCACTGAAAGCGCCGGCACGTCGTCCGCGCAGTACCTAGCGCGGCGCTTCAGCGCCGCGAGGGCGCCCGCGCATGTTGTCCGCGCACCTGAAGCTGCGCGCTACGAAAGACGCGCTGCCCGGTGCGACGGACGCCCCCGCCGTACGAACGACGCTGCGCGTTACCCTCGCCGACGACTCCGCACGTAGCGCGGCTCTTCAGCTCCGCGGTGGATCACCCGCATAAACTCGGCACGATCATCGGCTGAGCTTTTCAGCGCGCACCAGGCTCGCTACACTTCGTCATGCAATTAAAGACTCCCGTCAGGCCTCGCGCCGAAGGTTTCGCCACGGCGGCCGACCGTGCCGCAGCCAGATCACAGCTTCGCGCCCTCGCCACCAAGGACCACGAGATCATCCAGCGCTGGGCGGAACGGCACCGGGCCGAACCCGCAACGGGCGAGGCCACGCCCTCCGGGCCGGCGACGTTGCACGTCACCGACGGCGGCGCGGGCATTCGCTTCAACTTCCCCGGCTTTGCGCGCTTCCGGCCGATCGCCTGGGCCGAATGGTTCGAGAACTTCGATCGTTACGAGCTCACCTTCGTGTTCGAGGAAGAAGTCGCGGATCGCGCGTACGAGTACTGGCAGGCGCGCGGCGGCGGCCACGGGCACGATCGCGAGGACTGGTTCCAGGCCGAATCCGAACTTGGGCCGCACAGCAGCCACCCGACCGCGAGATACCGGCTGGTGAAGGAAGACGCGACGCAAGGGGTCTGACGCCCCGGGCCCTCGCTATTCGGCGCGCAGCGCCACCATCGGATCGACGCGCGCGGCACGACGGGCGGGGATCGCGCTCGCGGCGAGCGCCGCGGCCGAGAGCAGCAGGACCGGTGCGACATACGCGCGCACGTCAGTCGGCTCGAGGTGGAAGAGGAAGGTCCTCGCCGCGGCACTCAGATACCAGGCGGCCGCGGCCCCGATGGTCAGTCCAGCGACTACGAGCGCCGCGGCATTACGCAGCACCATCAGGACGACGTCCCACGGGGTGGCCCCGAGCGCCATCCGCACGCCGATTTCCCGCGTGCGCTGCGATACGACGTATGCCATGACACCGTAAATGCCGACCGCCGAGATCACCAGCCCGAGCAGGCCGAATAGTCCCATCAGGAGCATGTTGAGCCGGCGCTGCGCCAGGCGCTTCGACAGAATCGTTTCCATCGTCGTCACATTCCGAACCGGCACATCGGGTAATACCGCGAGCACCGCGGCCTTGACGCCTGGGAGGACCTCGTACGGATCACCGCTCGTCCGGATGACGAGGTCCCCGCTCACCGCGTGGCCCTGCGCAACCGGGACGTAGGCCTCGGCCCGCGGGTCCACTTCGAGACTGGTCTGACGGACATCGCCGACGATTCCGACGACCGTGCGGTCTCCGTTCAATGTGACGGTTCGCCCCACCGGACTCTCGTTTGGAAAATACTTTTTGGCCGCCGACTCGTTGAGGATGATCACAGGCGCCGATCCTTCTCGATCACTGCGCTGGAACAGCCGACCCCGTCTGAGCGGAATCTTGAGCGCGCTGTGATACTCGGGCGTCACGTTCCTGATGCTGACCCCCTGATCGGTGTTGAGATCGAGACGCCGCCCCGGCACACGCAACGTCGTGATGCTCATGCCGCCGGCGAGCGGGAGCCCCCCGGAGATTAGCGAGGCATGGACGACCCCGGGGAGCTGTGCAATCCGGTCCACGATGTCCGTGAGCTCCAGAGCCCTGGTGCGCGGCGCGCGGCGCGACTCGATCGGCGGGGAAATCTGCGCCGTCAGCACGTTCGTAGCGTCGAATCCTGTGTCGATGTTCATCGCCGACACGAAACTCCCGATGAAGAGCGCGGCCGCGACCAGCAGGACGACGGCAAGCGCCACTTCGACGACAACGAGACCGCTGCGGAGACGCCGCCGCCCGGCCCCCGCGCTGCCCCGCGCGCCGTCCTTCAGCGCGCTCGAGAGATCGGGCCGCGAGAGTTGAAGCGCCGGAACGATGCCGCAGAGCACGCCGGTCATGACCGCGAGGCCCGCGGCTGCGGCAAGCACGCGGAAGTTGACGGCAATCGACGACACCCGTGGAAGGTTGTCCGGCAGCGATGCTCTGAGGAGCTCGACACCCCACCACGCCGCGAGGACGGCACAGGCGGTGCCGGCGAGCGAGAGCAGCAGGCTCTCGATCATGAGCTGACGCACGAGCCGCCACCGGCCGGCGCCGAGCGCCGCGCGGATCCCGACCTCGCGCTCCCGCGCGCTGGCGCGCGCGAGCAGCAGGTTGGCCACGTTCGCGCACGCGATGAGCAGCACGATCCCGACGGCGCCGAGAAGCATCAGCATCCACGACTTCGTTCGTGACCCCACCATGTGATCGATGAGCGGACGGACACCGATCCTGTTGTCCTTGTTCCAGACAGGATTGGCTGCTTCGAGGGCCGCGGCGACCTGGTTCATCTGCGCCTGTGCCTGCGTGATCGATACGCCCGGCTTCAGCCGCGCGATCACCTGGAGGTAGCTGCTGCGGGACGCCGGGTCGCGGACGCGCTGGTCTGCGGGGACGACGTACGGCACCCAGATGTCCGTCGCGCGCGCCGCACCCACGGGGTAGGTGAAGTCGGAAGGCATCACCCCGAGCACTTCGTAGACCCCCTCGCCGCCCTCGACATCGTCCAATCGAATGGTGCGTCCGACCACGAGGGGATCTCCGCCGAACCGCCGACGCCAGAGCCCGTCGCTCAGGACCACCACGCGATCGCGCCCCTCGATCTCGTTCTCCTGCGTGAAGGCGCGTCCGAGCACGGGCCTCACCCGGAGTACGTCGAAGAACGCAGAGGTCACGCGCTCCGGAACGAGCGACTCCGGCTCGGCGCCCGGCTCCCGCAGGGTCAGCCAGCCGCTCGCAATCGCGGCCATCGACTCGAAGACCTGCTGCTGTGCCGCCCAGTCTGCGTAGTTTTGCGGCGCCGCGCTCGACAGAGCGTCAGGCTCCCGGCTGTCGTTGAACATGTGGGTCCCGGCATATCGCTCCCCCACCGCGACCAGGCGATCGTGTTCGTCGAAGGGGAGCGCCCGCAGGACCACCGCGTCAACGACCGAGAAGATGGCCGTGCTCGCCCCGAGGCCGAGCGTGAGCACCATCAGCGCGGCCGCGGTGAAGCTGATGGACGAGCGCAGAAAGCGGATCGCGGCGTTCAGATCGTTGCGCATGGTTACTCCAGCACGCCGATAATGGCTGATGGGAACGCGTTCGCGCCGGTCGTTCGGGCGTTGTCAGGAGCCGCTAAGTGCCCCCGGCACGGGCCAGTATAACGGCACGCGCCTCGACCCCGCCGGCGCGGAGAGCGGGTTATAATCCGCGGTCATGACGCTCTACCAGGTGGACGATGAGGGGCGGCTGTTCATCTCGCCGGCGATCGAGGACTGGGCGCTCGCGGCCGAACATCAGATCGACGTCGTCATCGACCTCGAGGGAGGCCTGGATCAATGCATTCCCACCATGCCGGGCTCCTGTCTCTACGTGTACTTCCCGATCTACGACGATGAGCTGCCGGAGGCCGCGCGGCTCGATGCGGTGGCGATGATGGGGGCGCACCTCGTCCGCAGCGGCCACCGCGTGTTGTCGCACTGTGGTATGGGCTTCAATCGTTCGGCGCTCATCGCGGGCCGGATTCTCTATCACCTCGGGATGCCGGGCCCGGCTGTCGTCAATCGGCTCCGCGAGCGGCGCCCAGGCGCGCTCTTCAACGACACCTTCGCCGAACATCTGAACGCGCTGCCCCCGCTGGCTGTGCAGACCACCTGATCTCGGCGTAGGCGGGGTCACTGGAGCGGCCGATCGCCACGTCCGCTTCGTCACTGCCTTCCGGGCGCCTCTTCTTCGTACCTATCTATCAGGCGGCTTCTGATGCCGCTTTTTGCCGGCAACGTCCGAGGTAAGATGCGCCCGTGTCACTGGAGGTGCGATGATGGATTCCGAGGGCTCACGTCCACGGTCGCGGCAGGAGCTCTGGGACGAGTTCATCGACGAACTGGATCGGCAGGGGCAGGCGGGAAGCGCGGCGGACGTCCTGATCCCCGCATCGCTCCACCCCGAGGCCCCGACCGGCAAGCGCTTCGGCGAGTTGACGCGGATCGACATCGGCACGCTGACCCAGATCGGCAACAATCTGGGGCGGCGCGCCGACGTCGTGAAGGACATCTGGGAACGGACGCAGAAGAAACTGAAAGCGGCCGCGCGTCCCAAGTCGAAGAAGGGCTGACACGCGCGCGGTCCCCTGCCTACTTTTTTCTCCGTGGCGTGCTGCGCACCGCCACCGGCTTTGATCCGCCGTTGCGTGAGCGTGTCATGAACTCGCGCGCAATCTGTGTCAGCAGATTATCCGCGACTTCTTCCTCGGCTAGTGACTTGCTGAGGAGCAGCGCGACCTCCGGCTGGCCGATCTGCTCGGCAAGGGCCCTCGACGTGCCGTAGCCGGATATCTCGTAGTGCTCCACCTTCTGCGCCGCGGCAATCAGCGCAAGGTCCGCGAAGGCATCGTCCTGCGTCTCGCCTTCGGTCATGATCTCTTCCCCCTCTGCGACGAGACCCGCCATTCCCTTGCAGGGTTTCGCCTTGGCCGGGGCGCCGAGCAGCGAGAACGACTCCTTCAGCCGCGTGACCTGCGCCTCTGTTTCCGCGAGGTGATTTTCGAAGGCCCGGCGGAGCACGTCCGACTGCGCTGCGCTGGCCATCTTCGGCAGCGCCTTCAGGAGCTGCCCCTCGGCATGCAGGAGATCCCGGAGCTCGTCCAGCAGCAGTTCGTGAAGCAGGGCCGGATCGCCCGCCGTCGTGGTGCTCCGGGTATCCATCGTGGCCCCGCCGCCGTTTGCCGGCACGCGCATCTGCTGGAAGGCCGGAGCTTCCACGAAGGTCCAGTCGCCCCCCTCGTTCCACGGACCGCGACCGTCGCGCTCGCCGTCCTCGCCCGATCCTGTGGAGTCGTTGAAGAACTGGTCCACGAGCCCTGGCGTCGGCGGGATCTTGCCGATGGTGAATCGCGGTTTCCCGAGGCTCTCGAGCGCCGCGGTGAAGGCCTTCATATGCGTGATCTCGCGCGTCATCAGGAACTGCAGCGCGTCGATCGTGCCGGCATCCTGCGTGAAGTTGATGAGCCGTTCGTACACGATCTTGGCGCGCGCCTCTGCCGCGATATTGCTGCGCAGATCGACGTCCAGCTCACCCGTAATTTTCAAATAGTCAGCCGTCCAGGGATTTCCCATCGAGTTGTGAAGGCTCACGCCGCCGCCTCCGGCGATCGCGATGAGGGGATCGGCTTCCGCGGCGTCGCGGTTGAACTTCATCGGCTTCAGGTGGAGCCGCGCGAGTGCGCCGACGATCTCCAGGTGGCTGAGCTCTTCGGTGCCGATGTCCATCAGCAGGTCCTTGCGGGCGAGATCCTCGCAGTTCAGCCCCTGAATCGAGTACTGCATCGCCGCGGCAAGCTCGCCGTTCGCGCCGCCGAACTGCTCGAGCAGCATGTTGCCGAAAGTGGGATCCGGCTCGTCCACGCGAACCGTGTACATCAGCTTCTTCACATGGTGGTACATCGACGATGCTCCATTCTGGATGTCCGTGGGGCGCGTGGGTGGTGATTGCGTCCGACGAAGCGGGTTTCAATGGGCGGGCACGCTGAAGCCCGGCGTTCACCCGCGCGAGTGCAATCAGGACGCCAGTCACTTGCGGCTGGGTTCGGCCGAGCGTCAATGGCTGTAGCATGCACACGTCGTCCGACGACCCAAACGAGGGTGGTAAAAGGCGCATGACCATCATCCGCAGGCTGCTTGCCGCTCTTGCGATCCTGATCGCGCTGGCGGCCCTCGCCCTGGCGCTCTTTGCGCGGGGGGTGATCGGGGGCGACGCCGTGCGGCGGACGCTCGAGGACCAGTTGTCCACCCGGCTCGGCGAGCCTGTGACGATTGCGCGGCTCGGGGCGTCGTTCTTCCCGCGCGTCGCGCTCGATCTGCACGACGTCTCGATCGGACGGCCCACGCGGGCGACAGTGGCCGAGCTCGCGATTGCGACGGGACTTCGTGGCCTGTTCTCCCGACGCATCGAGGACGCCGAGATCATCGTGTCGAACAGCCGCGTGCCGGCGGACATGCTCCTGGGGCTCGCAAGCGCCGCCGCCCAGGGTGGTCCCGCTGCCCAGCCGAACGACATCACAATTGTGTCCATCCGGACGCTCGCGCTGCGGAACGTGGAGCTCGTCGTCGGCACGCGCTCCCTGAAGGTGGACCTCCGGGCGTCGATCACCGGCGATCGTCTGGACGTGACGCGCCTCGTCGCGCAGTCGAGCGGCACCGAGCTCGACGCGCACGGCGTCCTCACGAGCATCGCCGCGCACACGGGACAGTTCACCGCCTCCGCCGGACGGCTGAACCTCGACGAATTGCTCGCGGTGGCGTCCGGACTCTCGAGCCCCGCCGCGGCCCGGACCGCGACCCCGGTGGACGTGAGCATCGACTTGAGTGCGCCTGTCGGCGCGCTCGGCGGATTTCACTTTGAGAAGCTCTCCTCCACCGTCCACCTGACACCGGGGCGGCTCCGCGTCAACCCTCTCCGGTTCGGCATGTTCGCGGGCGCGTACGACGGACAGCTGCAAGTATCGCTCGCGCGCAGCACGCCGGACATCGCGGTCAGCGGGCGCGTCCAGGGGATGGACGTGTCGACCATGCTGCAGGAAGCCGAGGGATCCAGCAGCATGTCGGGCCGCCTGGGCGGGACGTTTTCGCTCACGACGAGAGGAACGTCGGCCAATGAGATGCTCGCAGCCACGCGCGGCGCCGGCAGGGCGACGATTGCGGACGGCGAGATCCCGCGACTCGCGATGGTCCGATCGATCGTGCTCGCGTTCGGCAAGCCCGCCGCGGATGTGCCCGCGGCCAATCGGGGCTCCCGCTTCACGCGAATCGACAGCACGTTCACGATCGCCGATCAGACGATCCGATCGCAGAACATCACGTTCGCGTCGCCGGATTTCGACATGACCGGCGGCGGCTCGGTCCGCCTCCCGTCCGGTGCCGTCGACATGGCCGGCAACGTGGTCCTCTCACGCGAGCTGACCGCCCAGGCGGGCGTGGACCTTCGCCGCTATGCGCAGGAGAACGGACGGATCGTGGTCCCCGCCACCATCACAGGCACGCTGTCGGATCCGACGGTGCGGATCAGCGTCGCCGCCGCCGCGGGCCGCGCCCTGGAGAACGAGGTCAAGCGCCGGTTCAAGGGCTTGCTCGATCGCATCATCAAATAGGAGGTGGCTCGGCGATCACCGCTCGCAGATCGCGATCCGGCGATCGGAGATCGGGGAATGGGGATTCCCCGGGCCGACAAAAGGCCGCGGCGCCCGGTTCTTTCGACAATATTTCCGTAACAGTCACCTGCCGTGCCGACATATGCGGCGCAGCCGCGCGCAGCACGTTGCACAACTGGCGAATCATCACGGATTCCGATTGTGATGGCTTCGCCGCAGTGATAGTTTTCGCGCCTCGGGTCTCGTCGGCTTCGCGTGCGCGCGTCATTCGTCTTCAAGCAGGAGAACTCACACATGGGGAAAACAGGGTTGCGTAGCGCAGGTGCGCTGGCGCTCGCCGGACTATTCGCGACGTCGGCGATCGTCTCGGCGCAGAAGCCGGCCAAGCAGAAGCCGCGGCAGGTGCCCGAGACGGGCGTCGAGACGATCGTGCCGGAGCCGACAGAGGCTGTCGGAGAGGCGCTGCTCGAGCAGATGACGAGCCGATCTTCGGAAGGCCTCGTGGAAGTCGCGCAGGCTGACGGCACTGTGTCGATGGATCTGCAAGGGCGATTCATGAGCGTGATGGTCGCGACAACTGCGCCGGACGGCAGCCAGTCGGTGGTCTGCGAGACAGGTCCCGAGGCATTGAAGAATGCGCTGGCGCGGCGATCCGACGCGCCGGCCGCCGCCGAGAAGGGCTCGCGTCCCATGAAAGCGGCACCAGCCGCACGGGAGCTCAAATAACATGCGCTGCCGCACCATCGCCGCAACGGCACTCACGATCTGCTTCGCCGCCGCCGCATCCGCGTCGGCGCAGGGCCACATCATCATCTTCAACAACAATCTGCCCGGAGTCGGCTTCAACGAAGTGACGCCGGCCGCCCCGGTGGGCGGAAACCCCGGGACCACCCTGGGGGCCCAACGCATCAACGTGTTCCACGCCGCCGCCCGCATCTGGGAGGACAAGCTCAAACCGAAGCACGACATCCTGGTCCTCGCGGATTTCCGGGCGCTCGGGGCCAACGTCCTCGGGTCCGCCGGAGCGATCCAGGTGTTCAGGGATTTCCCCGGGGCCGAGCTGCCGGGGACGTGGTATCCGGTCGCGCTGGCGAGTCAGCTCGCGGGTGAGGATCTGGTGCCGTGCGGCACACCGCTGAGCGTGCTCTGCTTCGACATCCAGGCGAGGTTTGCGACCACCTTCAACTTCTACATGGGCCTCGACAACAACGAGGGTCCGGGCCAGCAGGACCTGCTCGCCGTCATCCTGCACGAGCTCGGACACGGGCTCGGCTTCGCCAACTTCGTGGACGAAACGACGGGAACGCTCCTCGCCGGCATGCCCGATGTGTACTCGCAGTACACGCTGGACGTCAGCACGGCGAAGCTCTGGAACCACATGACGGATGCGGAGCGGAAGACGTCCGCCGTGAACATTCGGCACGTGTCCTGGAGCGGCATCAACGTCACGAAGGCGGTTCCGCAGGTGCTCGCGCCCGGCGAACCGACGCTCGAGGTCCTCAGTTCGGCGACGCCGCTGAAGCTGGCTCTCGGCGATGCCTCGTTCGGCGCGCCGCTGACGGCCGCCGGCATCGCGGGCGACGTCGTGCTCGCGCTCGACGCCGCGAACGCGGCGGGGCCGTCCACGACCGACGCCTGCACGCCCATCCTGAACAACGTGAGCGGCAAGGTCGCACTGGTCGATCGCGGCACCTGCGGGTTCGTCGTGAAGGTGAAGAACGCGCAGAACGCCGGGGCCATCGCCGTGCTTGTCGGCGACAACGTGTTCAGCCTGCCCCCCGGCGGACTCGGCGGCGCGGATCCGACCATCACCATCACCGCGGGCCGGATTGCCCTCCCCGATGCGGCAGCAATGAAGGCCAGCCTCGCGGCCGGCACGGTGAACGTGCGGATGGAGCTCGACCCGTCGGTGCTCGCCGGCACGGACCGCGTGAATGGCTTGATGATGCTGGCCGCGCTGAACCCGGTCTCGCCAGGCTCGTCCATCTCGCACGTCGAGGCCGTCGCCTTCCCGAACCAGCTGATGGAACCCGCGATCAACGTGGACCTGACGTCCGCGATCGACACGCCGAGAGATCTCACGTCGAAGCTGATGACGGACATCGGCTGGTTCTCCGACCGCGACGGCGTGCCGGACGGCGTGGACTCGTGCCTCGGCTCCGACATCCGCCCCAGCGTGGTGATCGACAGCTGCGACTCCGGCGTCGCCAACCTGGTCACGTCCGACGGCTGCACTCTCTCGGACATCGTCTCGCGCTGCTCTGCCGGCGCGGCGAACCACGGCGAGTACGTCAGCTGCGTCGCCCGGACCACCAACGCATTCAAGGGAGCCGGCTGGATCAGCGGCAACGGCGAGGGCAGGATTCAGAGCTGCGCCGCCAGGGCGAAATAGTCCGACCGGGCGACGTATTCGGGCGAACACGTCAGAACCTCATGCCTCCGCGTGGAGGGTCGCGCCAGCGGCCCTCGCCACGCGGAGGCGTGTGTCATTCCCCGCCCGCCCCTAAGGACGTGCTAGGCGGCCTGTCGATTCTCCCGCGCGGCGTGCCAATTGCATGAGGTCGTATGGCCGAGGAGACGTGCCAGGGAGGACTGAATGGCTGCCCCGAATCGCATGAAATACAGCCGGCTGGCGGGCAAGACGTTCGAACCGGTCTCCGGGATGTTGGATTCGGGCCAGTGCGAACCGTTGAAGGCGGCGGTGCACGGCCTTCTTCTGGCGGCCGTCGCCCTCTGCGCCACCTACAACACCGCCGCATGGCTCAAACGGCGCCAGCCGCACCTGGCCATCAACGCCATCATCTACTGCGGAGCGGTGTGGTGGGAACACTCACACGTGATGCACCACCTCGCCGACTGCCCGAGGCCCGCCGCGGGCGGGCCGGTCAGCGCCCACTCGACGCCAAACGCCGGCGCCCGCGACGCGGCCTGACCGCAGTCCACGTCCGCTGGCCCGATCGCGGCGGAGCCGCGCATCAGGGCCCCTGGTGCTCGTCGATCATCAGCGTGATGCCTGACGCACGCGCGCCCGACCGGTAGACGCGCTCGGTCGCGGGGTGGAAGTCCGCCGGCTTCGCGGTGGGAATGTCCATGAAAACCTGGGGATTCCGATCGACGAGCGGAAACCACGAGCTCTGCACCTGCACCATGATTCGGTGGCCCCGGCGAAACGCGTGGTAGACGTCGGGCAGCTCGTACGTGATCGAGGCGGGTTCCCCGGGAACAAAGGGCTCGGGCTGCTCGAAACTGCGCCGGAACTTGCCGCGGAACGGCTCGCCGCGCACCAGCTGCTCGTAGCCGCCCATCTTCACGGCATTCGCACGCGGCCGCTCGCCAGGGCCGGGCACGGGTGTCGGATAATCGTTCGGATATACGTCGATCAGCTTCACGACAAAATCCGAATCCGTCCCCGTCGTCGACACGTGCAGGTTGACCGTGACGGGGCCCGCCACGATTGTGTCGCGGTCGAGCGGCTCCGTCTGGTAGACGAGGACGTCAGTCCGCGTGGCGGCGAATCGCTGATCCTCCGTCATGTAGTCGCCTGTCATGCCGCCCGCGACATACCCGACGTAGGGCACGGGATGGTTCGGATCGCTGACGTATTCGTCAAAGGCAGCGTCGCCCGCCGGGCGGGAGGTCCACAGCCGGCCGCCCGCGTCGAAGTAGAGCGTCCTCGGCTCGAGGTTCCGCGGCGGCCAGCTTTCGAGGCGACGAAACTCGTTGATGCCCGTCAGGAACATCCAGGCCTCGGGCAGCCTCGCCGGTTTATCCTTCAGATACTCCATGAAGAACGGGAACTGAATGTTCTCGCGGAAGAACTCGCTGGTCTTGACCGCGAAGTCCAGGTTGCCGAGCGTCAGGCCGGATCCGCGCGCCCAGCCCCCATGCGACCACGGGCCCATCACCAGCAGGTTGGGAGTGCCCGGGTTCTTCTTCTCGACAGCGTGGTAAATGCGCAGCGGGCCCATCGGATCCTCCGCGTCGAACCAGCCACCGACGTTGAGCACGGCACACTTCACACCGTCCATGAATTTCCACAGTGACCGCTTCTTCCAGAAATCGTCGTACCTCGTGTGGTCGACGATCTCCTGCCAGTACGCCGCGTTGCCGGCAAAGAGCTCCGCATTCATCCGCGCGAGCGGTACACGCGTGTGGAGAAAGAAGTCGTACATGTCCGCCGTGCCTGGATCGAAGCGGAGGCTGGGCTTTGGAGCCTCCGGTGCGGCCCCGCGTGCCACGAAGCTCGAATAGAACCCGAAGTTCGCGCCAAGCATGAACGCGCCGTTGTGGTACACGTCGTCGCCCATGTAGTAATCGGCCGTGGACGCCTGCGGCGAGGCGGCCTTGAGCGCCGGATGCGTATTGATGATGCTCTCGGCGACGTGAAAGCCCGGCTGCGAGACGCCGACCATCCCGGCCCGTCCGTTGTTGTTCCCGACGTTCTTCAGCAGCCACTCGATCGTGTCGTAAGTGTCGGTGCTCTCGTCCACCTCTTTCGGTCCCTTGGCCGGGTTGAACGGCCGCACCTGCTGGAACTCCCCTTCCGACATGTACCGGCCGCGCGCGTCCTGGTACACGAAGATGAAGCCTTCCTTCTGGAACTGTTCGGAGGGCCCGAGCGTCTCGCGATACCGATCTTCGCCGTAGGGCGCCACGTTGTACGGCGTCCGCGTGATCAGAAACGGGAATTGCCTGGACGAGTCTTTCGGCACGTACACGGACGTGAAGAGTCGGATCCCGTCACGCATCGGGACCATGTATTCGTACTTCGTGTACATGGCCCGAACGAGGTCGACACCGGTCGGCGACGCTTGCGCGGCCGGCGCAGCGCCAGCAGGGACGGGGGCGGCCGGTGCCTGCGCGCGAGGAGCCTGGGCGGTGAAGAGCAGTGCGGCCGCGATTCCGGCGACGACGCACGAGTCGCGGAGGGGGTAAGGTCTCATGGACGTTCCGGGCATCACCGGAATTGTACCCGGGGGGCAACGTGCCAGGGTGCCAAAGGTGCCGGGGGTGCCGGGGGTGCCACGGGCCAAGGGTGCCACGGGCCAAGGGTGCCACGTGCTAAAGGTGCCACGTGCCAAGAGTGCCAGGGTGCCAAGAGTGCCACGTGCCAAAGGTGCCACGTGCCAGAGTGCCACGTGCCAGGGTGCCGAGAGTGCAAGACAGGCGCAACCCGCGCACCATTCGCACCGCTCGCAAGTGACACCCGACGTCGCACCCCTGGCACCTGCCACCCCCGGCACCCTGGCGCCACCGGCACCTTGGCACCCCCGGCACCTTGGCACCCCCGGCACCTTTGGCACCCTTGGCACCCTCGTCGAGCCTGCGCGTTGTGGCGAGGTGTACATTGCTGTGTGCCGCTGCTGCTCGTTCCGCTCCTGATTGTGCTTGGCCTCGTCGCGTTGGTTCCTATTGCGCTCGTGCAGCGCTATCGGATGGGCACCGCGCGTCAACGGGCGCGGGGCTGGCTCGCGACCATCAACGTCGTGGGCATTGCGGTGTCCGCGGTCATCCTGCTCGGGAGCGCCGCGCTCGCGAGTGTCTGGGTGCCCAGCGCGTTGAAGTACACGGCTGGCGGGCTGGCGGCCGGGTGCGTGCTCGGCCTTTTCGGCATCTGGCTGACGCGCTGGGAGCACGCGCCCGGCAGTCTTCACTACACGCCGAACCGCTGGCTCGTGCTCGGGGTCACGCTGCTTGTCACTGCGCGGATCGTGTTCGGCGTCTGGCGCGCATGGCACACGTGGGGCGCCAGCGCCGCCGACCGGGCCTGGTTTGCGACGACGGGCGTTGTGGATTCAATGGCGGCGGGGGCCGTCGTCCTCGGGTACTACCTGGCGTACTGGATCGGGGTGCGCAGCCGGTTCAGAAGGCACGCCGGGCGACGCCGGCGGTAGCGGGCTGACGTTCGGGGCGCAAACGTCCGCGCCCATCTCAATGAACGATCTCGTCGTCGAGGTCTTCGATGAAATCGAGGTGAGGGATGTCCATTTCCTTCAGCGCTCGAAGCGCCATGTCGATTGCCTCTTCCGCGTCGCGTCGCTCCGTCGCGCGCAGCTGCCGCCGGATCTGCCGCAACTCCCGCAGCACCCGTGCCCTGTCGAAACGCTGCCCTTCACAATGCTCGCAGTAGTCCATCACCCGTTCAGCATCTCACATAGGTTGGGCCTCCGGCACCCTGGTGCGCTTTCACCTTGAACCAGCCCAGG
>JBBWZJ010000193.1:0-3320 GCA_039648985.1 Acidobacteriota bacterium
CGCCGAGCCTGGGACTCCTCACCGTGAACGCCCTCGTGGCCGCCGAGGAGGTCCTCATCCCGATCCAGTGCGAGTACTACGCACTCGAGGGATTGGCGCAGTTGCTGAACACGGTCGAGCTGGTCCGTGCGCACCTGAACCCCACCCTCGCCGTGAGCACGGTGCTGCTCACGATGTACGACAGCCGCACCCGCCTCGCCGATCAGGTGGCCGACGAAGTGCGCAGACACTTCGACGAGCTGGTGCTGACGCCGGTCATCCCGCGAAACGTGCGGGTGTCCGAGGCCCCCGGCTTCGGGCAGACCGTGATGACCTATGACGCCGGCTCGCGCGGGGCGGTCGGGTACCTTCAAGCCGCCCGGGAGATTGCCGAGCGCGGCGCGACACCAGCCGTCCAGCCGGAGCAGAAGGAGTCAGAGGCGTGAGTGAGCGGAACAAGATCCGCCGCGGCGGTCTAGGTCGCGGTCTGGGGGCCCTGATCCCAACGTCCCCAGCCGTTGAATCCGATCTTCCCGCCCCGACGGATGTCTACTTCAGCGCGGGCAGCGCGACCATGACGGGGGATGCAGCCCCGGCTGAGCCGTCCCTCGCCGGTGCGTCGGATGGCCCTGCGTCGGATGGCCTTGCGTCGGATGGCCTTGCGTCGGATGACCCTGCGTCGGAGCGCCCTGTGCCGGTGCCTGGCGCCGAGTTCGCGGAGATCGCGATCAGCAGCGTCCATCCGAACGCCAAGCAGCCCCGGCAGGTGTTCGACGAGGACGCCCTGGCCGAACTGACCCACTCGGTGCGCGAGTTCGGCGTGCTGCAGCCCATCGTCGTCCGGAGCGACGCAACCGGCTACGAGCTTGTCATGGGGGAGCGGCGGCTGCGCGCCGCGAGTGCCGCTGGGCTGAAGACCATCCCCGCGATCGTGCGCTCGACGGCCGATGACGCGATGCTGCGCGACGCGCTGCTGGAGAACCTCCATCGCGCCCAGCTCAATCCCCTGGAGGAGGCGGCGGCCTACCAGCAGCTGCTGGAGGAGTTCGGCGCGACGCATGACGAGCTGGCGCACCGCATCGGGCGCAGTCGCCCCCAGGTCACGAACACGATCCGGCTGCTCAACCTCTCCGTGCCCGTTCAACGTCGCGTCGCGGCAGGCGTCCTGTCAGCCGGGCATGCCCGCGCGCTGCTGGGGCTCGAGGACAAGGAGCTGCAGGACGAGCTTGCCGCTCGGATCGTCGCGGAAGGGTTGTCCGTGCGCGCCACCGAGGAGCTCGTCGCCCTCGCCGCGCGTGGCTCCGGACCGGCCAAGCCAAGTCGCCGGGCTTCGGCGCACAAGTTCACCGCACCCGGCGTCACCGAGCTTGCGGACAAGCTGTCGGACACGTTCGACACCCGCGTCCGGGTCGAGCTAGGCCGCCGGAAGGGCAAGATCACGATCGAGTTCGGTTCGGTCGACGACCTGGAGCGCATCGTCGGCGTGATGGCGCCACAGCTCGCGACCCGGCGTGCAGATGGCGATCAGCCGAACGAGCCGTAGGCGACCACGTCGTCCAGCGGGCGCCGGCCACGGCGCAGGGACGGCGATCGCAGGTCCGGAGCCGGATAGCCGAGGCTCACTACCCCCACCGGCGTCAGCTCCGCAGGCACCTCAAACGCCGCGCGCAGTGCGGCCCAGCGCTCGCCCGGCACACCGAAGAAGCAGGCGCCCAGCCCGGCGTCGACGGCACCCAGGAGCAGGAGAAGCGCGGCCATCCCCGCGTCGATGTGCCAGTAGGGGACCGGCCATCGCTGCTCATCGCGATCGGACCAGCCCTTGTCGGGCTCGGCGTACCGCTCCAGATACGCATCTTTGTTCGAAAAGATGACGATCAGAGCGGGCGCCTGCCGCATCCTTGCCAGCCACGGGTCGGTCTCGTCGCCGCTGGTGGCCGACCAGAACGCGGAGCGCGATGTTATGTCGTCCAGGACGAGGAATCGCCACCCCTGGGTATGCCCTGCCGACGGGGCCCTGATCGCGAGCCTGAGTAGCTCGTCAAGCGCTTCGCGGGAAATCGGGCGGTCTGGGTCGTAGGAGCGCACCATTCGGCGCGCGCGGACGGCGGCGGCGAGTTCCATGGTCTGCAGACCATGCCATGGATATCCGATGTCGGTCTCGCGAGGTCGTGTGCGACAGTTTGCGCTGTGGATCTGAGGCAATCGCGCAAGCTCGAAGACGTCTGTTACGACATTCGCGGACCCGTGCTGGAGGAGGCGAAGCGGCTCGAGGAAGAGGGGCGCCGGATCATCAAGCTCAACATCGGCAACCCCGCACCGTTCGGCTTCGCCGCGCCCGAAGAGATCCTGGTCGACGTCATCCGCAATCTCCCGGACTCGGAGGGCTACTCGGACTCACAAGGCCTGCTCTCTGCCCGAACTGCAATCGTGCAGCACTACCAGGAGCGGGGCATCGACATCGTGGACGTCGACGACGTCTGGCTCGGCAACGGGGTCAGCGAGCTGATCACCTTGTCGCTGCAGGCCATGCTCGACAACGGTGACGAGGTGCTGGTGCCGGCCCCGGACTACCCGCTCTGGACCGCGTCGACGTCGCTGGCAGGTGGCCGTCCGGTGCACTACCTCTGCGACGAGGAGAGTGGCTGGCTCCCCGACATCGAGGACATCCGCGCGAAGGTCACGCCGAACACCAAGGCGATCGTTGTGATCAACCCCAACAATCCGACGGGCGCTGTGTACCCCCAAGGGGTACTTGGGCAGATCGCCGACATCGCGCGCGAGCACGGCCTGGTCGTGATGGCCGACGAGATCTACGACAAGATCCTCTACGACGACGCGGTGCACGTTCCGTTCGCGAAGATCGCGCCGGACGTCTTCACCCTCACCTTCAACGGGCTGTCGAAGGCCTACCGGCTGGCCGGATTCCGCTCCGGCTGGATGGTGGTCACCGGCCCGAAGCGGCACGCCACGAGCTACCTCGAGGGGATCACCATCCTCACGAACATGCGCCTGTGCGCGAACGTTCCGGCGCAGCACGCGATACAGATGGCGTTGGGCGGGCGGCAAAGCATCCACGACCTCGTCCTGCCCGGTGGGCGCCTGCTCGAGCAGCGCGACGCGGCCCTGCACGCACTGGAAAAGATCCCGGGCGTGACCTGCCAGCGCCCCAAAGGCGCGCTGTACGTGTTCCCTCGTATCGACCCGCAGATGTACCCAATCGCGGACGACCAGCAGTTCGTGCTCCAACTGTTGCGGGAGCAGCACGTTCTCGTCGTACAGGGAACCGGCTTCAACTGGCCGCGGCCCGACCACCTACGCATCGTCACGCTGCCACGCGCGGA
>JBBWZJ010000267.1:0-9622 GCA_039648985.1 Acidobacteriota bacterium
CGCTTGCGGCCTTCCAGGAGCGCCGGGTTGACGTGGCCCGATGCGTCCTGCTCGCCGCGCAGCCCCGAATACACGTGCGTGTAGATGTCGCCCGGCCGCAGCTTCTTCGTAACGAGCTCGCTCAATGGCCGTTCGGGTCTGTTCGCGCCGAAGTCAACCATGACCGGCACATCCGCCAGAGTTCCCGCCTCGACCGCGCGCTCGACCGGCGCCCACTCAGGGCCCGCGTAGTGCGCCGTCTTGATTCCGATAATCAGACCCGGATAGCGGCGTGCCATGTCGGCTGTGGGCTTTGCCTCCATGTCCGTGAGGTCCTGCTCGTACGCCCCGCCACGCATGCCGTGGCCGACGATGTTGAGGAATGCGAGGATCCGGGTCTTCGAGCGATCGATGACGCGCTGCTTGAAATCTTCGAAGTTTCGCCAGCCCGCGCAGCCGGCGTCCGCGACGGTCGTGACCCCGACGCGGAGGGTAAATCCGTCCGGGTAGACGCTGTTGTCGCCCGCATAGGACCGCCGCTCGCCCGTGCCGGTGTACGTGTGCGCATGGATGTCGACGAGTCCCGGCGTGACGTACAGGCCCGAGACGTTCACCGTCTTAACGGCGTCGGCGGGGTTCAGCTTTGTGCCAACCGCCGCGATCTTCCCGCCTGCGATCGCGACGTCGCGAATCGCACTGATGTTGTTGCGTGCATCGATCACGTGCCCACCCTGCAGCAGCAGATCGTATTTCGGGCCTGCCGGTGGCGCTGCCTGGCGCGCGGCCAGGGGCGCAAATGCCATGACGAAGAAGCACAGCCCCGCAACGTGGACCGCTCGCGTGTTGACGCGAAACCCTTTCTCCAGGCGTACATTCCCTTCCAGCAGCCCCGTCAGCCGGGACATCAGCTCGTCCTCCGTGCGTCGCGCCGGGTAGCCGTCCACGTCGCGCCGAGGTACTCGCCCATGTCGAGCGCTCCGCCCATCTGTTCCGGGCTGATCCGGCCCGTAAAGGTGAGGTTCACGGCATCTCCGTGCTGTTCGCCGTACGCGCTGCGGATGCGGACGGCGTCCCCGTCGATCGTGCCGGTCACCTCGCGCGTCATGAACTCCCCCTGGTGGAACCCGCCGAGATCGTTTCCCTTCTGCGTCAGGTGCAGCACGTGGTTCGATGCGGACGCGGCGTACTGGATCCGCACGTTCCACTGGCCGGTGAGGTCCATTGCGGGCGCGGAGGGGGATGGGGCGGACGGCTGGGCCGGCGGCTTCGAAAGGACCGCAAACAGGCGGTCCGCAATCACCCGCTCGTCACCCGGTGCGAGCATGTACGGCGTGACCGACACGCCGGTTTGCGCCGGCTCGCCGGCGTTGCGGGCGGCATCCAGGGTGATGCGCGGGTCACCGTCGAGGAGCAGGCGCACCACAGCTTCACCGGTGATCCCGAGCTTCTGGCGGTCCCACAGAATCTTCAGTGACGGCGTGCGGTTGGACAACCCGATTGGCTGCACGACGGAAGTCGAGACGCCGGGCACGGCTGCGAGGCGCTGTCCGATGTGATCCAGCCAGCCATTCCACCGCTTCCACTCCGCGTCGTGGTCACGTTTGACCCACATCTCGACGGCCATGAGCATCCCGATGGCGTCTTCCTTGCCGACTTTCAGCGCCCGGGTGACGCCGTGGTGCGGTGCGCTGTGGACCCACGCGGCCCGCACGAGGTCCTTGCGGCCGAGCAGCAGGCCCGCCGTCTGCGGTCCGCGCAGGCACTTCCCACCGCTATAGGCGACGAGAGTCGCACCGTTCTGGAGGTGCACGTTGGGGATGGTCAGGATTTCAGCGGCCGCGTCAACGAGGATTGGCACGCCTCTGGCCTTGGCGATCGGCGCAATCGCCTTCAGGTTGAGCGGGCTGTTGTCCGCATTCGGACCTGCGAGGATGTAGATCATCGCTGCTCTCGGACCAAGCGCGGCCTCGAACTCCGCCGGCGTCGTGACCTCCACGACCCGCACGCCCATCGAGCGGAGCGCCGCATCGTAGACGTTGCGCGAGTGCGTCGGGATGATCGCCTCATCCCTGGGGAACCCGCTCAGGTTCGGCAGCCGAACGTGCAGGTCCGGGTTTCCCCCTGCCACGCAGGCCGCGGCCGCCAGCGTCAGAGCGGCGGAGCAGCCGTTCGACACCATCCCCCACTCGGCGCCCGTGAGTGCGGCGAGTCTCGCGCCGACGGCATCCGTCAGTTCGTCGAGGTGCACATACTTCTGTGCCGCTGCGTCCATCGCCGCGCGCACCTCCGGCAGCATCGTCGATCCGCTGATGATCGTGAAGGTGCCCCGCGCGTTGATCAAGGGCCGCACCCCGATCGACTGGTACATGTCAGGGCCGGCGTGAAGTCCCGCAGAGACCGGCGCCGCCGGTGACGCCTGCTCCCCGGCGTGCAGCATTCCCGGGAACGCCAGCACACCTCCCAGTGCACTGCTCCGACGGATCAACTCGCGGCGTGTCATGGTCGTCTCGCTCATCGCGGCCCACTCCCTCGTTCGTCAGCGTTCGGTGAAGTGCAACTCTCCGAACTTCTCGTACTCGTGGAAGCTCGGGCCCACTCGCGCCCAGTCCCACTGCGTCGCCTTCCCGTCGTCGTAGTCCATGCGATAGAAGTTGGCGCGCCACGTCGTACCCGCCTTTGGCGGCACGTTCTGCAGGGGCTTCAGCACGGCGTACGGGATGAAGAACTCTGCGCGCCACCCGGCGATTGCCGCGCCTGACGTTCGCGGCCCGCCCATCGTGCTCGTGGCCTTCCGCGTCGCTCGCTCGCCCTCGAAATGCCACGGCCGCCAGCCGAGGAACTGGCCACCGAAATTCGGCACCAGGATGACGAGCTCGTGGTTGAGCGGCGAAATCTCGTACTCCAGGTAGAGCGGCGCACGCTCGTCCGTCCAGAGGAACACCTCGAAGACGTCCTCGTGCCACAGGTCCATGAAGTCCTCGGTCATCGTGGCGGTGAGCTTCCGGTCCGTCCCTTCCATGAGGAAGTACAAGCCCGTCTTCGAGTAGAGGACCTTGAATCGCGCATCGTAAGGAAGCCCTTCAGGCTGCCGGCGATTGAGCGGCGTCCACTCGGCCCTGGACCACGCGGCGTTGTCGCCCGTACCAGTCACCTCGAAGTCGTCTGCGGGGCGTACCTGCAAAACGGGTCGCGCGGGCACTTTGGCCTGTCCGGCCACGAGCGAGTCTGTCAGTGGTGACATCAGTAACAGGACCGTCAGGGATACGAAGAACACACGGCGGCACAACATCACGAATTTCTCCGAGCCCGGGCACCGGGCCTGCTAACGGTAGGCGATACAGTCGATCTCGACGAGCGTTCCGTCGGGAATCGCGGTGACGGCAACAGTGGTCCGGACAGGCGGCGGATCTCCGAATCGATCGATGTAGGCCGCGTTCATGCCTGCAAAGTTGCTCATGTCCGTCAGGTATACGTTCACCTTCAGCACCTTGTCCATCGAGGAGCCTGCAAGCTTGAGGGACTCCTCGATCTGATCCAGCACGTTCTTCGTCTGGGCGGTGATGTCCCCTTTGAAGTTCGTGCCCGGCCCCTTGCCGGACACGAACACCATGTTTCCGAATGCCAGCTCAGGACTGTAGAGCGGGCGGCCCTCCACGGTTTTCGACGTCGGGGTCAGCTTGCGATATACCTCTTTGCGGGGTGGCGGCGCGCCGCCCTGCTGTGCCGCGAGCGTCGCGACGAGCGCCACTGCGGCGCCTCCGAGCGCGAGGAGTGTTCGTGCAGGCATCGCTTCCTTTCGCGCGAATGTCAGAAGAGCAGCTTTCCGCCGAGCTGCACCTGGCGCATCGCCCCGGCTGACGTGATGCGGCCGAACGCGGCCGCGTCGAACGACGCATTCGGATTGCCGTAGTTCACGGTGTTCAACAGGTTGAAGATCTCCGCGCGGACCTGGAAGCGCATGCCGCCTCCGAGAGGCACGTTTTTCATCAGGGACAAGTCCGTGCTGGCGAACTTTGGGCCCCTCAGCAGGTTGCGCGATGCGTTTCCGAACGTGAACGCCGCCGGGAACGCAAACGCCGCGGGATCGTAGCAGTTGACGAGCTCGCGCCGCGCCAGTGCTGTCGCCCCGGCCGAATTCGCCTGGCAATTGAGCTGCGGCACAGGGCCGACGAGATCGGGCCGCTGCAGTCCGGTGCGTCCGATGTTCGCGATGTCGCGACCGAACGTGACGTTGACTGGAGATCCGCTCTGCAGCGTCGTCACGCCGCCGACCTGCCACCCCGCGATGACGTACTTCAGCAGCGGTTGTGACGAGTTCTTCCAGAACGGCACCTCGTAGATATAGCTGGCGACGAACCGGTGCGGGATGTCCCAGTTCGCCGGGCCGTAGTCCCGCCAGATGTCGTAGTTGTCCATTGTCGCGCCGCCGCCGTTCGAGTGCGTGGCCATGTCCCGCGTCTTCGACCACGTGTAATGAGCGTTCGCCTGAAGGCCGAAACTCATGCGTTTGCGCAGGATGATGGTGACCGCATCGTAATCCGCCTCGAGATCGTTCGAAATGATCCGGCGGTCGCGAAACTTCTGGCTCGGCCGGCGCGGGTCTACCGGCCCGGGACCCGGCTGGGGGGTGTTGTTGAAGAAGCTTCGATCCAGGTGGCTGGTATGCGAGCCGAGGTACTGCAGGTCGAGGGCGGCGCCGCGCCACAGCTCACGCTGGATGTCGAAGCTCCACTGATCCTTCCGGGCATTCGGAAGTTTTCGCGTCGGCGAAATCATGTCGGGCCGTCCGGCCGCGCCCACAGGCCCTGACGGGTTCGCAAACGAGAGCGTGGGATTCAGCGGATCCGACGTGAAGGTCGTCACCGCGGCGAGCGGCGGGTTGTTCGTCAGGAACGTGAACGAGTTCATCTGGTTCGGGTTGTAGTAGATCCCGAAGCCCGATCGAACCACCGTCTTCTCTCCCAGCCGATAGGTGGCGCCGAGCCGCGGCGCAATGTCCTTGTTGTTCGGCTTGGTGAACTCGAATCCTTTGGAGGGCAGCGTGGCCGGGATGATGGTTTCGAAGTCTTCCGCCAGCATCGTCGCCAGCCCCGCGTAGGTCTGCACCGGCGTATTCATCTCATACCGCAGACCAAGGCTCAGGGTGAGGTTCCGCGAGGCCTGCCACACGTCATTGACAAAGAAGCCGTTGCGCCAGCCGCCCACGTGCCCCTGGATCTGGTCCGTCGGGGGAATCACCGTCTTGGGCATTCCGAGCATGAAGTCCGCCATCGGGTAGCCGCTGATATCTCCGTTGAAATTGAACAAGCCGCGGGGGTCGTTCGCAGCGCGGCGCCCGGTCGCGAGCCGCCGCAGGTCGAAGCCTCCTCGAACGTTGTGCGACCCACGCGTGTACGCCAGCACGTTCGACGCCTGGAAGGTCGTGTCGAACTGGTACCAGTTCGATCCGCCGACGCCGAGGCTCGCGAAGTTCGTGACGTTGATGCTGGGAATGCCGGGATTCTTGAACTGCACGTCTCCGTTGAACCCGGGAATGCCCAGGTCGGCGCCGGCCGAGGCGACGCCGTTCACGGCGAAGTAGTTGAGCGTGTCGAAATCGATGCGGTGGTAGCCGACGCGGAAGTCGTTCAGCAGGTTCGGTCTCAACGTGTGCGTGTACGAGAACAGCGAGTTCTTGTTGACGCGCGGCTGTGTCACCTCCGTGATCGGAATGGCGCTGTTGAAGACGTTGCTGTTGAAGCTGTCGTGCCAGTTGTGCCGCACGTACAGCCTGACCTTGTTCCCCAGATTCTGATCCAGGCGCACAAGGGTCTGATCCACGTTCTCTGTATTGGCGCTCGTCGCCTGGTAGTTGTTCGCCGTGCCTGCCGCGGTGGGGGCCGGGTAGTACTGGAGGAGCGTCAGGGAGACGGGCGACAGCATCGATTGTGGAATGATGTTGCCGGGAAACGGCTCGCCTGTCAGCGGGTTCTTGATCGTCTTCGCGATTTCCGAAAAGTTTCCCTGCCTCATGAGAGCGGTCGGGACCACCGCGAAGGGGCTCGAAATCGCTTCACCTCTGACCCCTTCGTACGCCCCCATGAAGAAGGTCTTGTTGTGTCCGTTGTACAGCTTCGGGATCACGAGCGGGCCATCCGCCTGGAACCCGAACTGGTTCCGGCGCCGGGGGTTCTTCGGATTCGCGCGGTTCTCGAAGTACCCTCGCTGGTCCAGCGCATCGTCCTGGAAGAACTCGAATGCGGAGCCGTGGAAGTCGTTGGTGCCGCTCTTCGTGACGACGTTCACGTGCACGCCGAGGAAGGATCCGTATTCTGCTGACGTGCTGCCTGTCTGCACCTGGATTTCGGTCACCGCGTCGGCAATCGGGCGCATGCTGGTCGCGGCGAGGAGATTCGACGAAGAACTGATCCCGTCGAGCGAGAGGCTGTTCTGGATCTCGCGCTGGCCCGCGCCTCGGAAACTCAAGCCGATGTCGCTGTTGAGTCCTCCGAGTACGCCCGGTGTCGTGCTCGCGAGGCTCCAGACGTTGCGTCCGCTGACCGGAAGGTCAACCACCGCACGCTGCCCGATCGTTTCCGATACCACGGCGCTGTCCGTGTTCAGGACCTGCGCCTTGGCTTCGACGTTCACCGATTCAGCCAGCGCGCCGACTTTCATGACGGCATTCGTGCGGGTCACCTGGTTGTTCCCCACTTCGACACCGGTGGCTCTGAAGGTCTGAAAACCCGCGACCGCAATCGTGATCTCGTACGTGCCGCTCCGGACGAACTGGATGTTGTAGTAGCCGTCCGAGTTGGTGGTCGCCTCGTACGTGTCCTTCGTGCCGATGTTGACGGCCACGACCTGCGCACCAGGGACGACGAGGTCTCCGGTATCGGTCACGGTGCCAACGAGCGCTGTCTGCGAGGCCAGTTGCGCTGACGCATCTGGCGCGAGCAACAACGCAAAACACAGAAGCGACGATAGTCCTCGCAGCATCCTGCCCTCCTGATCTAAAACGACGGTTGCCCCGGCGGCGTCTGGTTCCACACCGGCCGCGACAGGCCGTTGAGATCCCAGACCACCTGCCCCGCCTTGACGGTGAGCTCGCATTCGAGCTTTCGATCCCCTTGCAGCTTTCCGCCTTCGGTATCGACGAATCCGAACGTGCCGCGTCGGACGTTCAACACAGCAACATCCGCCTCCGACCCGACGCTCAGCGATCCGAGATCAGGACGTTTGATCACCTCCGCCGCGCGCGACGTGTTGGCCTTGATCACGTCGGCCAGCGGCATCCCCATGTTCAGGAACTTCGACATGGTGTTCAGGATGTCCTTCATCCCGCCGTTCATGCTGCCTGTGTGAAGATCGGTGCTGATCACGTCAGGAGTGAACCCCTGCGCCATCGCCGGAACGGCCTGCCGGAACAGGAAGCTGCCCCCGCCGTGACCGGCGTCGAACACGATCCCCCGCTTCCGCGCCGCGAGAACGAACGGGCGCACCTGCCCCCGCTCGTCGACGATCGGCACCCGCCCGCTGACGTGCGCATACATGTGCGTCAGGACATCGCCGGGACGCAGGTGCGTGAGAAGCAGGTCCTCGAGCGACAGGGGCGGCGTGTGCCCGCCGAAATCGACCATCACCGGGACGTTCGTCTCGGTGCCCGCCGCCACCGCACGCGTGACGGGATCCCATTCAGGGCCTGTGTAATGTGCGACCTTGATCCCGACGATGACGCCGGGGTACTGCCGGATCCGCATCGCCGTCAGCTTCGCGTCCATGTCCGAGAGGTTTTGTTCGACAGGTCCTCCCTTCATCCCGGAACCCACGATATTGATGAAGGCGAGCACTCGCGTGCGCGAGCGGTCGATCACCTGTTCCTTGAACTGCAGGAAGTTCCGCCAGCCCGCACCGCCGGCGTCCACGAGAGTGGTTTGCCCGCTCCGGAACGAATGGCTGTCCGGCTGCACGGCCGTGTCGCTGTTACTGAGATACGCATCCTTCTCGGTGCCGTAGAAGACGTGCGCATGCATGTCGATGAGGCCGGGAACGACATACAGGCCCGTCGCATCCACGACGCGCCGGGCGGCCGGGGGCGCGAGGCCGGACGCGACGCGGGCGATCTTTCCTGCCGCAATCGCGACATCCGTCACGGCATCGATCCCGTTCTTCGGATCGATGACGTGGCCGTTTCTGATCAGCAGGTCGAATTCGGGCCCCTGGGCGACGGGCCGGGCGGCGCCCGCCGCCGCGCAGAGCACCGCGGCTGCAAAGACGTGACGGCGGAGAACACGCCGCGCCCCGATGCCCTCGCCGATCTGCAGCAGGCGGCGTGACAGGGACGCGGAATTCACGGGTTCTAAAAGAAGAACTTGACGACAAGTTCGACGGTCCGGGCGGTGCTCACCGTCCCGGTAATCGTGCCGAACGTGTTCACGTTCGAAATGTCGCGCGCCGGCGGGCTGAAGCTCGGCGTGTTGGTCAGGTTGAACGCTTCCCCGCGGACCTCGAACGACCGCTCGCCCCCGAGGCTGAACCGCTTCGCGAGCGTGAGGTCCACGTTCTTGTACCCCGGCGCGCGGGCGACGCCGATCGGACAGTTGCCGAACGTGCCAAGCGGCACCATCGCAAATGCGTTGATGTCGAGCCAGTGCGTGAGGTTCTGGTCGGACGGCTTCGGGTCGCCAATGCAGTTGGGCCGCTCGTTGCCGCGCGTGCCCTGGAGCGATCGGTTGCGGCCGTCGGTGACGGTAATCGGGAAGCCGGTCCGGGCCTGGAAAATGCCTCCGAGCCTCCAGCCGCCCAGGATCGCGTTCATCACCGCGGGTGCGTCGTTGCCCCACTTGCGATCCCGCCCGAAGGGGAGCTCGTAGTTGGCGGACAGCACGAAGTTGTGCCGCGCGTCGAAGAACGCCGGGCCGTAATTCGCCTCCGGATTGTAGGCGTTCATCCAGTACGCGCCTTCGGCCTGAACCCCGCCCGACCCGTAGTATCCGAGGTTGTTGGTGCGCGTCCGGCTCAGCGTGTACGACGCGAGGTACTCGAGACCGTGCGAGGCACGCTGCCGGACACTCGCCTGCAGCCCGTTGTAGTCGCTCCTGCCCCGGGCGGCCGTCGTCGAGATGTTGGTGATGAGCGGGGCTGTCGCGTATAGCGGGCGCCGCGTCTGCGTTGGCGCCCATGTCAACGGGTCCCCCACCCCGGGGAGCGGCTGGTTGCCTTCGACCGGAGTGACCAGGTGCTTCGCGTCGTGTCCCACGTACCCGACGTTGAGGGACGTCGAGGACGTGAGCAGGTATTCGCCAAACACGTTCCACTGCTGGGTGAACTGCGGGCGCAGGTTCGGATCCCAGGCACGAACCTGGCCCGACGGCTGGTCGAGCGGTCGCACGTCCGCAAACCCGGTGGCCAGCCGGCCGCCGCCGGTCGTCGCGTCGAACGTCACGTTCGATTCGAAGAAGTAGGGCGGGTTGAGCGGCAGCCGCAGATTCGCCCCCGTGCCCTCCATGTATTGAGAGATGCCGTAAGCGCCTCGGAAGACCCACTTCTCCGCCGGGTGCCAGGCGAACCCAAGGCGAGGTTCGAAGCCCTTGGAGAACGAGTTGTAAAGCGCGCGACTCTCGCGGCTCCCGTCCTTGGCAAGTATTTGCTGGCCGGTCTTGAG
>JBBWZJ010000307.1:0-6716 GCA_039648985.1 Acidobacteriota bacterium
GACGTTCCGCATTTTCGGATCGTATCGACCGGATCCCGTCGGGCCCTTCAAGTTCCCGAATGACCCGGCGCTCTACGCCGGGAAGCCGAGCGACGACGGGCACGTCTATGTCGGGGGATTCACCGCCCGGATGAACCCGGACGGAACGGGCGCGGAGATCATCGGCTACAACTACCGCAACAGCTACGAGCAGTCGATCACCTCGCTCGGCGACGTCTTCCAGAACGACAACGACGATCCGCCCGCGTGCCGCGTCAGCTGGGTCATGGAGTACGCCAACTTCGGCTTCTCGTCGAACGACGGGCAGCGGACGTGGCAGGCGGACCGCCGGCCCGGTCAATCCGTCCCTGTGGCCGAGTGGCGCCAGGAGGATCCGGGGATCATGCCGGCCGGGGACGTATACGGCGGCGGATCGCCGACCGGCAACGTCTTCTACGAGAACGGGGCGCTTGGCCCGTCCTGGGCGGGGACCTTCTTCGCCGCCGATGCGGGGCGGAACGAGGTGTTTTCGTACCAGCCGGTGCCTGACGGCGCGGGGTTCGCGCTCCCGCGGAAGGTCTTCCTGACGTCGAACGTCAAGCAGCAGTACGCCGGCTCCGACTTCACCGGCGGCAACGCCAACCGGAACGCGATCGAAACGTTGTTCCGCCCATCGGACGTCGCGATCGGGCCGGACGGCGCGCTCTATGTCAGCGACTGGATCGACGCCCGGGTCGGCGGCCACCAGGATCTGGACGAGTCGTTGTCGGGGGCAATCTACCGGATCGCTCCGAAGGGATTCGTGCCGCAGGTGCCGAAGTTCGATGCCGGCACAATCGACGGCCTCATTACGGCGCTCAAATCGCCGGCGATCAACGTCCGGGCGATCGGCTTCGAGGGGCTGAAGGCCCGCGGCGCGGCGGCCGTGAACCCGGTTGCGGCGCTGCTCGACGATCCGAGTCCCTACATCAGGGGCCGCGCGATCTTCCTGCTGTATCAGCTGGGCTCCGAGGGTCGTCAGCGCGCCGGTTCGCCCGAAACGTATACGGATCCGGCGCTTCGCATCGCCGCCTACCGCGCCATGCGCCGCGCCGCGCTCGACGTGATGCCGGTTGCCTCGCGGCTCGCGCGGGATGCCGATCCCGGCGTGCGGCGCGAAGTGGCGTTGTCGATGCGCGATTCGTCCGATCCGAAGGCGCTCGACATCCTTGTCGATATCGCCAGGGGCTTCGACGGGAAGGACCGGACCTACCTCGAAGCGCTGGGCACCGGCGCAACGGGGAAGGAGCCGGCCCTGTACGATCGCCTCCGGCGCGAGCTCGGTGTGCCGGACGATCCCATCGCCTGGCCCGCCACGTTCACCTGGATCACCTGGCGACTGCACGTCCCCGCGGCGACGGCAGACGTTTCGGCGCGCGCGCGGGCCACGCAGTTGTCGCTCGCGGACCGCAAGCTCGCGCTCGATACCCTCGCGTTCATCAAGGACCCCGCGGCGTCGAAGGCGATGCTCGGATTCGCGACGCCCGACAGCCCGTTGCGGGAACCCGCGACGCTGTGGCTGTTGAACCGGATGTCGAACGACTGGGCGGATTACGGCCTCCGACCGGCGCTCAAGGCGGCGGGGATCTACGATCCCGACACGCTGACGCTGCGCGAGGTGACCGTCCCCCGGCCCGCCGCAGATCTCCCGGAGCTCTCGATCGAGGAGATCGTCCGTCTGACGGGTGACGCGGCGCGCGGCAAGAACACCTCCACCCGCTGCCTCATGTGCCACTCGATCGGCGGCACAGGCGCGGACCTCGGCCCGACGCTCGACGGATGGGGGCAGGGGAAATCGGCCGAAGTGATCGCCACCGCCATCGTCCGCCCCAGCGCCGAGATCGCGCATGGTTACGAAGGGACGGACCTGAAGACGAAAGACGGCCTCACGATCCAGGGCATCCTGATGAAGGAAGGCGATCCCCTGATGATGCGCAGCATGGGCGGGATCACCCAGATCATCCCGGCCGACCGCGTCGCATCGCGGCGGCGCCTGCAGGGGTCGCTGATGATGAGCGCGGCGCAGCTGGGGCTCACCGCCCAGGACGTCGCCGACCTCATTGCGTTCCTTCGCACGAACTGACCGCCGCGTGTGAGGCCGTGCGGGCCGAGTTGGCCTGCGCGGCCTGCACCTGCGGGACCTCCGGCGGTGCGCGTTCAGATCCCGAGTCGCTTCTGCCTTTCCTCCAGCGGAACTCCCCGCGTCTCCGGGACCGCCACCTTCACCCAGATCAGTTGCAACACCATCATCAGCGCGAAGAACGTGAACACATAGCCCGGCGAAAAGGCCGACACCATCCTCGGAAAGAACGTGGTGAGCAGGGCGGCGAACACCCAGTGCGTCGAGCTCCCGAGCGTCTGGCCCTCCGCGCGATGACGATTCGGAAAAATTTCCGAGATGAACACCCAGATCACGGCCCCCTGGCCGACGGCGTGCGCCGCGATGAACCCGAAGATGCACGCGGGGACGATGCTGTAGTGGTGGGTGAAGAACGCCCAGGCCGTCAATCCAAGCGACAGAATGTATCCGAACGACCCGATGTACAGCAGCGTCCGGCGCCCGAGCCGATCGATCAGCCACAACCCGACGAACGTGAACACGAGATTCGTGACGCCGATGCCGACCGACTGCAGCAGGGCGGCTTTTGCGCCCAGGCCGGTCATCGCGAAGATGCGCGGCGCGAAATAGAGAATCGCGTTGATGCCGGAGAGCTGGTTGAAGAAGGCGATGAGGAACGCCAGCGCGATGGGCACCCGCAGCCGCCACGTCCAGAATGCCGCGGACGTCTCGCGCGCGGACGAGGCGGCGAGAATGGCGTCGGCGTCCGCCTCCACGCGGGCCCGCGAGGCGTCGGGGTCGATCAGCATGAGGACGTGCACTCCGGCGGCGCGGTCTCCCTTGCGTCCGATCAGCCAGCGCGGGCTCTCCGGAATGGCCAGGCACATGAGCGTATACGCGGCGGACGGAAACGCCGCGACCCCCAGCATCCAACGCCAGGCGTGCTCGCCGATGCCGGCGAGCGCCGCATTCGACGCAAAGGCGACAAGGATCCCGAACACGATGTTGAACTGGAACATCCCCGCGAGCCGCCCTCGGTAGGCCGGCGGCGCGATCTCCGAGATGTACAGCGGCGCCGCGACGGTCGAGACGCCGATCCCGATGCCGCCGATGACACGCGCCGCGGTGAACATCGCGATGCCGTTCGCGAACGCGCAGCCGATCGCCGATACAAGGTAGAGGATGCCGATGCCGAGTAGCGTCTTCTTCCGCCCGAGATGATCCGCCGGCCAGCCGCCGAACAGCGACCCGAGGACCGTCCCGTAGAGCGCCGACGCAATCGCGAATCCGTGGACGCCCGACGTCAGGCCCCAGAGCGCCTGAATCCTCTGCTCCGCACCCGAGATGACGACCGTGTCGAAGCCGAACAGAAAGCCGGCTAGTGAAGACGTGACGGCCCAGAACACGATCCGCCGGTTGAAGCCGCGGCGCCTACCGGACGTCGCGTCCGGCGTCATGCGTCCTGCACTCTCGGGAACTCCGTTATGCGGATATTCGTGCAGCCATACGGAACGAGCGTGATGGCCTGGACGGGCTGATCCGTCACCTGACTCGCGGGATCTCCCCAGGCCGAGTCCGCGGGAGAAAACTCGCCGGCCCACCCACGCACAATCTTCCACGCTGGTATGAGCCGCCCTCGGGCGTGTGCGACAACACCGGCGCCATCCGGCGAGAACGGCCGCTCGCCAATCGGGCGCTCCTCGAAGCGGAACACGTCGGCCGGGCGCTCCGCATCCACGACCAGGCCGAAGTTCCACGGGCTCGCCGGCCTGACTTCGAAATCCGCATGCGGAAGCTCCCGGTGCGGCTTCTCCGCGTTCACCCGGGACCACGCCTCCGCAATCTGCAGCGAGTACACGAGCGGGCCGCGCTCGACCGTGACAGCCTCGTTGTAGCGCACCGACACGACGGCGCGCATGGGGAAGTGCAGCGTGACCTCGGTCGCCCCCGTCCATTCGCGATCGATCCGGTGCAACGTACCCCCAGCCATGGCCGCGTCGGCGCCCGATCCGACCCGGACGGTCGCCCCATCCGCCCACGCCGGCACCCGCAAGTGCAGGGGGAATCGCAGGCGACTCGCCGGTGTGACGACGAGGGTGACGCGATCGCGGAACGGATACTCCGTGTTCACCGCAACGGAGACATCCACGCCGCGCAGCGTGGTGCGCACATGACAGGGCGCCCACGCAGCCGCAACGAGCCCCTCGTCAGGGGTCTTCATCCACAGATGTGCCGCGAACTTCGGCCAGCCCTGGTGCATGTTCGAGGTGCAGCAGCCGTAGTTCGGTTCCAGGCCGAACAGGTTCGACTCCGGCCCGTTCGATGACCAGCCGTGCTCGGGATTGATCGTGCACTGCACCTGGTTGACCTGCTGATCGTACTGGTGCGACCACATGTCGGGCGCGATGGCGGCGGGCAGCGCGTTGAACGCCACACGCTCCAGGCGATCGCCGAAGAACGGATCACCGAAGACGGAGAAAAGGTGCTCGAGGGAGTACATGAACTCGACGACGGCACAGAGCTCGGTGCCCTGGACCGGGTTGCGGCCCGAGAGGCTTTCGTCGCCGCTGAACATGCCGTTCACCTGGCCGTGGTATTCGTCCAGGATGTCGATCATCTGCTTGCCAAACGCCCGGTCTTCGGGGCGGCGATCGAGACGCCAGCTGAGCGCGGCAGCCTTCGGCGCCATCGCGCTGTTGACGACGTGCTTCGTCCACTTCCACAGGCCCCGGCGCGGAGTCGGGACTGTGATGTCCCTCGTCCGGAACAGCGCGCCGAAATCGACCCCTTGCGTGCGGAGCTTGCGCGCGAGATCGAGCAGCCATGGCTCACGCGTCCGCTCGTAGAGGTAGAAGATCGACACGAGCCCTTCGTACCACCGGAACTTGCCCCACGCGTACAACGGCGTTCGATCGAGGCCGGCGGCGACGGCGCGCAGACTCTTCGAGACAGCCTGGAGCACGCGTGCGTCGCCTGTGGCGTCGTGATACTGGGTGAGGACCTTGTTCGCAAGCAGAATCGCCCAGAGGTCGTACCGATGGGTGACGGCGTCGACAGGATACGGGGCGTACCAGCCGTCGGTGCGCTGATGCGAGACGATGTAATCGACGTAGCCGCTAATCCGCGTCTTCAGCGGCTTGTCATCGAGCAGCCAGGCAAGGGGAATCGCTCCGTCGAGCCAGTAGGGGGCACGCTCCCAGCCCTCGGCGGTGCCGCCGAACCATTGGCTCTCCGCCACATCCGGCCAGAAACGATCGAGGTGGCCGCTGAGTCCCTCGGCCTGGATCCGCATCTGGCGCTCGAGCCAGCCCGCGGGCCGCACCGCGCCGAGTGGCAGCGGGCGAAACGATGGATCGGCCAGGCCGTCCGGCGCGGTCCCGGTCTGCACACGCATGCCGGATTGCGCGCTCGCGCCCTCGAGTGAGACGGCGCTCGCGGCCAGACCGGCAGCGACGTTCGTCAGGAATCCACGGCGATCGATCGCGGACATTCGGCACCTCCCGCAGGTCCGCCGCATCCTAGCACGCGTGCCGCCGGAGGTGCCGCCCGGAAGTGCCGCTACGAGGCTCGGAGTGCGACGAGCGGGTCGACCCGACTCGCCCGCCAGGCTGGCCCGGCTGCGGCCGCCACTGCCGACGCAACGAAGATGGCCACGACCGCCGCCAGGACGGCGGTGCGATCCGCATTCACCAGGACGACCGACGAGAGCCAGCGGCCCACATACACCGCCGCCAGGATGCCCGGCACCGCGCCGGCCGCGACAGTCCGGAGTGTGTCGAACATGACGACGCGCACCACGGCGCCCGGGCGCTGCCCGAGCGCGAGCCGCACGCCGATTTCCCGCGTACGCTGCGTCACCGCATACGAGACGACGCCGTGCAGGCCGACGATCGCGAGCAGGAGCGTGAGTCCCGCGAGCGTGCCGGTCACGATCGCGCGGAACCGCTCAGGTGCGGCGCTTTCCGCGAGCCGCGTCTGCATCGTGTCCGCGTCGGTCAGCGCGAGGTCTGGACTGATCGATTTCACGCGCTCCTGCAATTCGGCGAGGATGGGGGCGGCCGGGCGGCTGGTGCGAACGAGGAGCCACGTGTTGTCACGCACGACCTGGGCGCGCGGGACGTAGACGTCCGCGTCGAAGGGATCGCTCAGCGCCGCGTGCCGGACATCGCCAGTCACGCCCACGATCTCCCATGTGCCGTCGTTCCACTCGATGCGGCGGCCGACGGGGTCCTCGCCGGGAAACGCTACCTTCGCAAACGTCTCGCTCACCATGAGCACGGGCGACGCGCCGGCGCGATCCGATGCGGACAATGCCCGGCCTCGAAGCACCGGAATGCGCATGACCTCGAGGTACTCCGGACTCACCATGAAGAAGTGCGCCATCGGACCGCGCGGCGGCGGGTCGGCCGTCCCGGCGCGCCGGTAACCGTCGCCCCACGAACCTGTCGTAAATGGGATGAACATCGCGTGCGCGGCGGCGGTCACGCCCGGCAGCGATCCGGCGGCCTCGCGAAGCCTGTCCTGAAATGCCACGACCTGCGCGGGATCGCCGTGCGGCATCGGCGGAATTGACGCGCGGATCGTGATCACGCCCTGCGGATCGAACCCAGGTGCGGTGGACGTGAGGTTAATGAATGTT
>JBBWZJ010000174.1:0-31489 GCA_039648985.1 Acidobacteriota bacterium
CTTGTCAATCGTCGGCAGGTCGAAGGTCTCCGCCTGCCACATCTCCAACTCATTGATCGCGGTCGCGGGAATGTAGTTCGATCCGACGAGCCACGGCTGTTTTCGATACCAGTCGTTCGCCTGCTTCTCGGACCATCGTCCCGGCACGATGGATTGCACAGGAGCGTGGGGAGGGGCGATGACAGCGGGAACCAGGAGTAACAACATCAGCCACGTGTTTATCGTGTTCATAGGTTTCCTGTATCGAGCCGGGCTAGCTGGCGAACTTCTGCCGGCGGAGAATTCCCGTGCCCTCACGGATGGTAACGAGTTGGCCCGCATCGACGTGCGGGATCTTCTCAGTGGCGCCGTTCGGCCAGCGGATTGTCAGGTCGGCGAACGTCGCGGTGCCGAGTCCGAAGTGCAACCGGCGGTCGTTCACGGAGTAGAAGCTCGATTGCGCCGTCACCTCCTGGGCCTGCGTACGCTCTCCGTAGCGGGCGACGACTCGCGCGCCAATTGCGCTGCTGTTGGACTTGACGCCGATGAGCAGGACTTTCAGCCACTGGCCCTGGCCGGAGACGTCATTGCGAAGCAGGGACGGCGGTTCGTTCATGTTCATCACGAGAATGTCCACGTCTCCGTCGTTGTCGAAATCCCCGAAGGCGCAACCCCGGCTCGTGTGCGCCGCCGCCACTCCGGGCCCGGCTTCTTCAATCAGCTCCTCGAACTTCCCCTCCCCGAGATTGCGGAACACCAATCGCGGCGTTCGGAAAGGGTAAGCCGGAAGCTGCTGCTCCACACCCGGATAGACGCTCCCCGTAACGAGGAACAGGTCAGGCAGACCGTCGTTGTCCAGATCGACGATCCCCGCTCCCCACCCGACGTAACGGGTTTCCACACCTACACCCGCCCGGATGGTGACATCGTCGAAGTTCCCTTTGCCGTCGTTCCGGTAGAGGACGTTCGTATCGTCGGCGAAATGCGTCTTGAAGATATCCAGGTTGCCGTCGAGATCGTAGTCACCAATCCCCACGCCCATGCCCGCCTGCTCCAACCCGTCTTCGCTCAGCGCCGCGCCACGTTGGAGCGCCTCCTCGCGGAATGTGCCATCGTGCTGGTTTCGAAACAGCCAGCTCGGCGTGGAGTCGCAGGCCACGTAGATGTCGGGCCACCCGTCGTTGTCGAAGTCCGCCGCCACAGCCGTCATGGGGTAGGACCCGGAGGCGGCCGCCACACCGGACTGGCGGCTCACGTCCGTAAACGTTCCGTCACCATTGTTGTGAAACAACTCGACGAAGCCGGGCGGCAGACCGCGAGGGCCGCAGTTCACAGGCACGCCCTTCCAGCGGCAGTCGGCATTCTCGCCAGGCTTGGGGAGCTTTTCGAGCGTCGTGTTGAGGTAATTGACGACGAAGAGATCGAGATGTCCGTCGCGATCGTAGTCCAGCCACGTGCACCCGGAGCCATAGCGGACGGCGTCGCGGCGAAGACCGGCCTTTTCGGTCACATCGGTAAATGTGCCGTCGCCGTTGTTGTGGTAAAGCACGTTCTGGCCATAGTAGGTGACGAACAGGTCGTCAAAGCCGTCGTTGTCGTAATCACCCACCGTGACGGCCGACGCCCAACCCGTGCGCGTCAGCCCCGCCTTTGCTGTCACATCGGTGAAGGTGCCATCGCGATTGTTCTTGTACAAGCGATTCGTCGTGCCTGTCGGCGCGCCCTCCAGGCGGG
The DNA here is from genome assembly GCA_039648985.1 of Acidobacteriota bacterium. Lineage (GTDB taxonomy): Bacteria > Acidobacteriota > Vicinamibacteria > Vicinamibacterales > 2-12-FULL-66-21 > JALZOC01. Next base: position 1,714 of record JBBWZJ010000174.1, read on the forward strand.
TGCCGTTCAGCACGAGCAAATCGAGCCACCCATCGTTGTCGTAGTCGAGAAAGGCAACGCCACAGCCGACCACCTCGATGATGTAGCTCTTCGCGTCCGTGCCGCCATACACGATCGGGTCGGTCAGACCGGCTTCTTTGGCGACGTCGGTGAAGCGCGCAACAAACGGACGGCCTGAAGGCTTGCCGCGTGGCTGCGGTTTGACGCTCCGCGTGGATATTCCCTGGCCGGGAGGAGTGCGACGGAAAGCCGCATCGGCTGAGTATGCGAGGAGCGCGAGCATCGTACGACGGGTCATCATCGGGATGGCTCGGTCGCTGCCAATGTCTGCCCGGACTTGACCTGATCGAACGACTGAACGATCCCTGAGGGCCAGCGAATCTCGACAAGTCTGGCCGTCGAATCGCCACCGAGCCCCACGACCAGCCGCTTGTCACTTGCCGACAGGTAGCCCGCAGCCGTGTTGATGGTGAAGTACTGAGTCAATCCGGATGCGGACACGACCTTCACCTGGCATCCCAGACCGTCGCGGTTCGAGGTCGTTCCAGTCGTACGTATCGCGAGCCAGTTCCTGCCGTTCCCGCCGTCGTTGCGGAGCACGAGGGGCGTCTGGCCCAGGTTGCTGACGACCACGTCTACGTCACCATCGTTGTCGATGTCGCCGAAGGCGGCGCCGCGACCGGCCCAGCTCTTTTGGAAGACCTCGCCGGGCATCACTCGCACGAAATGGCCCGAGTCATTCCGCAACAGGAGCAGTGGTTGGAGGTACTTCAAATTGGGCGCCGTTTTCTCGATCGTGTCCATCACGTGTCCCTGCGCAGCAAAAATGTCTTTCCAGCCGTCGTTGTCGTAATCGAAGAAACGCGCGCTCCAACCCGAGAACGGCAGCGTGGCGCCCCCCAGGCCCGACATGTCGGTCTGGTCCCGAAAGCTGCCGTCGCCGTTCTGACGAAAGAGCTTGTAGCGCTCGTTCGAAAGATCCGTGACCAGGATGTCGGGACGACCGTCGTTGTCGTAGTCGGCGAATTCTGCTCCCATCCCGGCAAAGGTTTTTCCGTCCTCGTTGAACCCGACGCCGGCGAGCACACCGACTTCGCTGAACGTGCCGTTTCCATTATTCCGGTACAGGAACGATTGCACGGAGTCGTTGGCCACGTAAATATCGGTGAAGCCGTCGTGATCGTAGTCAGCGAACGAAACGCCAAGTCCCTTTCCGTTGGAATTGGCAATGCCGGCCTTCGACGATACGTCCGTGAACGTGCCGTCGCCCTCGTTGTGATAGAGGATATCGGCCGTCCCGTCATAGTTGTCGGGGTGACAGTAGGCGCGGTAACCGGGCTTCTTCTCACCGCAATAGCGGTTGTTCTGAAACGTCCACTCCACGTACCGGGCGACGAACAGATCGAGCTTTCCGTCGTTGTCGTAATCGAGGAACCCGGCGCTCGCGCTCCACCCGCCGCCGCCAACCCGCGCGGTCTTCGTGACGTCAGCGAACGTGCCGTCCCTCTCGTTGTGATAAAGGGTATTTCCGCCGTAGCTGGTCACGTATAGATCCTCGAAGCCGTCATTATCGTAGTCCCCAGTCGCTACCCCCATGCCGTAGTAGTTCTGTGGCATTCCCGTCAGGCCGGCCTTTTCTGTGACATCGCTGAACGTGCCATCCTCGTTCTGGTGGTACAAGCGATTCCAGAACTTCCGATCAGACTTATCCGGTCGCTTCCCGTCCGGCATGGGATCGTCAATCTTTGCGCCGTTCGTGAAGAACACGTCGAGCCGGCCGTCATTGTCATAGTCCAGAAGGGCCACACCGCCGCCCATCGTCTCGACGAGGTACTTGCTCGACGTGGCGGAGTTCTCGTGCGTGAAATCGATTCCGGCCGGCCGGGTGACGTCCCTGAACTGGAGATCCGCAGGCGGGGTCGCGCCAATCAGCGACACGAGCACCGCGCACCCCAACACACAGAAGCCGGCGCGTTGCCACCTTCGCATGGTTGGCCTACTCGAATCGCCGGCTGCTGACGATTCCCCTGCTCTCCTGGATGACGAAGAGATGACCCGCGGACAGGCCCCGAAACGTCTCCTTCAGGCCCGAAGGCCACGTGAGATCGACGGTGTCTGCCTTGGGACTGCGACCGAGTCCGAAATGAAGACGGAAGTCGCTCTGCGAGTAGTAGCCCGAGCCGCTCCTCACCTCGTCCATCTGGCTGTGATCGCCGCAGCTGACCTTCACACGTGTCCCGATCCCCGACCTATTGGAGCGTGTACCGAGGCACTGGATCATGATGCAATTGTTCTGGCTTCGCGTATCGTTGCGCAGCAGCGTGGGTGGTCCGTCGAGGTTATTGACGATCACATCGACATCGCCGTCGTTGTCGAAATCCCCGAATGCGCAGCCGCGACCGAGGTTCGCGGCGCGGATGGCTTCGCCCGCCGTTGCGGAGACGTCTTCGAAGCGGCCGTTGCCCAGGTTGCGGTAGAGAACCTTCGGCTGCCGGTATGGGATGTGCAGCTTGCGGTTGGCGATCTGCGAATACACATGCCCATTCGCGATGAAGATGTCCTTCCAGCCATCATTGTCGAAGTCGACGAAGTCCACGCCGAAGCCCAGATACTTCCGGTTGACCCCCAGACCGGCTTTGATGCTCGCATCACCGAACCCGCCACCATAGTTGCGGTACAGGGTGGTCACCTGCTCGGAAAAGTTGGTCCGCACGATATCGAGCCAGCCATCGCCGTCGAAATCCCCCACGCCCACACCCATGCCGGAAAGCGCCACGCCGTTTTCATCGAGCGCGCAACCGGCCGCGACCGCGACCTCGCGGAACGTCCCGTCATGATTGTTGCGATACAGCAGACTCGGTGCGCTGTCGCAGGCCACGTAAATGTCCGGCCATCCGTCATTGTCGAAGTCCGCTGCCGCCGCTCCCATCCCGTAGGTCCCTGACGGCTGCCAGTTGCTGCCGACGAACGCCATCGTCGAACCTCCGCGCGGACGCGAGATCCCGGAGGCCTCCGATACATCGACGAACGTGCCATCCCCGCGGTTGCGGTAGAGGATGTTCGTCCCGCCGGCGAACCCCAAAGGCCCGCACGGAACCGGAATGTCGTTGTATTTGCAGTACTCCGACTGGCCCGGCCTGGGCGCCTTCGACGGGTCGAAGTTCACATAGCTGGCGACGAACAGATCCAGATGGCCGTCACGGTCGTAATCCAGAAAGCAGCAGCCTGCGCCCCAGCGAGTACTCGAGCCCGCGACGCCTGCCTTTTCAGATACGTCCGTAAATGTGCCGTCGCCGTTATTGCGGTACAGCACATTGTGGCCCCAGTAAGTGACGAACAGATCGTCGAAGCCGTCGTTGTCGTAGTCCCCGACGCAACACGCCTGGCCCCAGCCCGAATGGGTCAACCCTGCCTTTTTGGTGACGTCCGTGAATGTGCCGTCACGATTGTTGTGAAACAGGTAACTCGCAGGATTGGTGGCTTGCACCTTCGCGTCCAGGCTGGTTCCGTTCACCAGGAAGATATCGAGCCAGCCATCGTGGTCGTAGTCGAAGAACGCCGCCCCGCAACCCATTTCTTCCAGCAGGAACTGCTTGTTGTCGCGAGCGCCGGACACATTCGTTGCCTGCAGCAGGCCGGCCGCGGCGGTGATGTCCGTGAAAGCCACAGGACCCGGGGGGGCGAGCGCCAGCGGACGGTGGGCTCCAGACTTCAGCGTCAACGCCGCTGAGGCCCAGCCTCCAAGCACGCGAAGGAACCCGCGACGGGATGCGCGGCGACCGTGACCGCCGCTCACTCTGTCATCCCGCCGCCGCTCGGATCGTTCCGCGCTTTGCTCCGCCGCTTCTTCTCGAGCTCGTTGGTTTCGCGCTCCAGGCGTGTGAACGCCTCCAACGCTTTCTGGCTCTCTTCTGCCTTGCCGAGGCGTCGATAGAGCCCGGCGAGCACGTAGTAGTACGAGGACGCCCGGGGATTGAAAGAGATGGCGCGGTTCACGGCATCGACGGCCTCGTCCAGGCGCCCCTCGCGATCGTCAGCCCTCGCCTTTTGAAACCACGCACGGTCGGACTTTGGATCGAGGGCGAGCGCCTGGCGAGAGTATTCGAGGGCGTTTTTCGGATCCCCCGTGCGGTTGTAGTAGGCGCTCAGGTTCACGTGGGGGGAAGCGAAGCTGCCCTTCCGCGCCTCATTCAGCGCGATGGCCTTTTCATAATTCGAGACGGCACCGGCGTCGTCGCCCAAAGCTTCCAGGGCGAATCCGAGCCCGTCCAGCGCCTCGACATTCGAGGGGTCGATCCGAAGCGCCGCCTCGAAGGCCTGCCGCGCCGCCTCCCAGTTGTCCTGAATCGAAAACAGCCGGCCAAGGTTGTAATGGATCTCGGCGGAGCCAGGGCTATAGCTGATGCCCTGCTCGAACTCGAGTTGCGCCGCGTCGAATCGTCCGATGATCATCAGATCGCGACCAAGGGTCTTGTGAGCTTCGGCGTTTCGGATGTCGAGTTCGAGGGATTTCGAGAGCGCGGTTATGGATTCGCCGATTTTCTGCTGGGCGAACAAGCTGTAGCCGAGCGCGTACCAACCCCAGGACGACCTGGGGCGTCCCTTCACGTACTCGGTAAGGAGGGACTCGACGTCCTTGAACCTGCCCTCTCGAATGTAGGCTTCGATCTCCGCCACCCGCTTCGGATCGTCCGAGAGCGCGCTGGCGTCCGCTTCCCGGCCTTTTCCGAGAGCCGCGTCCAGATAACGCTGCGCGTCGGAAGATTCAGGCCGGAGCTGGAGCGCATGCCGGAATTTGGCGGCTGCCTGCTCCAGATCGCCCTTCTCCAGCGCGGCGCGCCCTTCAGCGATGTCCAGATTCGCGTTCTGATTGCGATCGTCAGCGGCGACAAGGTGTCGTCCCTTCTGGAGCTCACGGGTCGCTTCATCGGTGCGCCCTGCGCGGGCCAGCGCCAGGCCAAGCTGATAGTGAGCTTCCCCGCTGTCTGGCTCCAGCCGCGCAGCCTCCGCCAGCGCCTCGACTGCTTCAGAACCTTTCCCGTCCTGAAGGAGCGCTTTACCAAGAGCCAGGTGGGCACGAGCGAACGTGGGGGCGAGCGCGATGACTTTCCGCAACTGCTCGATCTCTTTCGCCGGACCCAGGCCCGGACTGGCGCCATACGCCAGGGCAAGATTGAACTCGGCCTTCACAGCACCTGGTGCCAGGGCGACCGCCTTCTCGAGCTCGGCGATCGCTTCGACGGCGTTGGTGGGCGTAAGGGCCGCTCCAAGATTGTCGTGCGCATCTGCGTAACCCGGCCGGAGACGTACCGCCTCGCGCAGCGCCGCGATACCCTCTTCGTCTTTGTCTGCCTGTATCAGCACGAGACCGAGATTGTTGTAAGCCTCCGCGTAGTCGGGCCGCAGCCGAATGGCCTCGCGGAACTCGGCAGCCACGTCGCTGCTGTCGGCCCCCCGTCGCCCGAGCAAGAGACCCAGGGTGTTGTGCGCGGCTGCCGCGGTGGCCTTTCGGGCCTCTCGCTCCGTCGCCGCTGGTGTGGAGCTGGGGTTCGTCGCCAGCGCCTGGCGAACTCCGGCGATCGCAGCGTCCCAGTCCGGCGTGGGCAGGGCGGGCGAAGGGAGGTTCAGTCCGGCTTCCAGCTGGCCCAGCGCCCTCTCCAGCTCGCCGACGCGCAGATAAGTGATTCCGAGGTCGACATAGATTGCCGCTGTGGGGGGCAACAGCGCGATCGCCCGTTGCAGGCTCGCCCGCGCACCGGCGACATCCGCGGTGTCGCGAAGGGCGGTTCCGATAAACGCATACGCAGCGCCCGCGGCGGGATCCAGGCTGACGCTTTCCCGCAGCTCCGAGAGTGCCCGGTCCTTCGAGCCGCTGTACCACAGCGCGACGCCAAGGTTGTAATGAGTCTCGGCGGATTGACGCGACAGCGCGACCGCGCGCTCGAGGTGAGCGAGCGCGGACGGCAGCTGCCCCTGCTGGCCCAGAATGAAGCCGAGCAGATTGTGCGCCTCGGCATGGGTCTCATCGAGGCGGAGCGCTTCGGTGAGTTGTTCGCGGGCGGCATTCAGGTCACCCCGCCCTGCAGTTTCCTGGGCGCGGGTGAAGAGATCGTCCGCCGGGCTCGGCGTGGGAACGCGCGGCTTTCGCAGAGCGGCGCTCTGCTGCTTCAGAGCCACGCCGAGGGCATAGTAGCCTTCGCGCATCTCCGGGTCGATCGCGAGCGCCCTCTCGAACGCCGTAACCGCCGCCCCAAGATCACCGCTCTGGCGCAGTGTCTGTCCGAGCTCGTACTGAATGCTTGCGTTGGCTGGATCGGCCGCGGCCACGGGCCGCAGGTGTTCCAGCGCGGTGTCCAGGTCGCCTTTGTCCCGCAGCGCCATCGCGAGGTTCAAGTGGGCGGCTTCACTGTTCGGCTCCAGGCTGAGAGCCTTCTGGAACACCTGTACCGCCTCACCAAAATCACCACTCTTCGCGAACACGGAGCCGAGATTGGTGTAGGCGCGTCCGTACTTGGGATCCAGTGCGATCGCCTTCTTGAACTCGGCGATCGCCCCGGAAAAATCGGCGGTTTCGGAGAGAGCGACGCCCAGCCAGTTATGGGCCGCAGCGGACCGCGGCCCGAGCTTGACGGCGCGTTGAAAGGTCTTCAGCGCGCGCGGGTAGTCGTTCCGCTCCCAGTACGCCAGGCCAAGCGCGACATGAAGTCTGGCACTGCCCGGATCGCGCTTGATCGCCGCCTCGAGCTCGCTCACGGACGCGGGAACATGTGCGGCCTGCTGCGCGGCGGCCGTCACTCCCGATGCGAGAACAAGAACAAGGACAAGAGCCTTCATCGATCCGGCTCCAGCAAGCGAAGCTGCAAGCGGGACGTGGCTTCGTCGTCCTTGCGAAGTGATTTCGCCACCTCCAGGTACGTGTTTGCCTCGTCAGTCTTCCCCATGCGCGCGAGGAGCAATCCGAGTTGGTAGTTCGCCTTCACCGACTTGGGTGTCAGCACGACGGCCTTCCGCAATCTTGTTTCCGCATCGGTATACCGCTGGGCCCCCATCAGGAGGCTGCCCAATACCTCGTATGAGGGTGCGTGATCAGGGTAGCGTCGCAGCAATTTCTCCAATGCATCGATCGCATCAGCGTCTTTACCCTCGTCTCTCGCGACCAGCGCCAGATAGTACTGTGACGCGAGCTGGTCCGGCTGCAAGCGGAGGCTTTCCCCGAGCCGCGCGGCTGCCTCGCTCAGACGGCCCTGGATGTAGAAGACGGATCCTAGCGCGTATTGAAGCTGCGGATCCTCCGGCCGCCGCCGGAGCAGATCTTCGAGCAGACCTTGCGCGGCTTCGAACTGGCGCTTGCCCACCTTCGCGGCGGCGAGCGCGTATTGATACGTCACCTCGCCCGGTCGCATGCTCGCAGCGTCGGACAGGGCTGCTTCGGCGTCGTCCAGCAGATCCATCTTGAGGCACACACGGCCAAAACCCAGAAGCACTTCAGCATCGTGCGGCTGGACCTTTTTGGCGCGCATCCAATACGAGAGAGATCGCTCGAGCTCCTCGTGCCGCTCGGCAGTCTCTGCCGCCTGCCGCAGCGCTGCCATCGAGTCTGGCTCGACACTCAGGGCGGCGTCATACGCATCGAGTGCCCGCGCGGGATCGCCCTCCAGCAGATACGCACCCCCCAGATTGAATGCCAGTTCGTACGAAGGAGGGCCGGTCTGTCTCGCTCGCTCCAGGATGGCAACCGCTTCGGGGACCACCCCCTCTTTGGCAAGCAGCAGGGCGAACTTGATCGACCACGCCTGGGGCACGTCAGAAAGACGCATCCAGTCATTCACCAATGCAGCCGCCGCGACACGATCCCCTGTTTTCAGGAAATCCGTGGCCAGTACCCTCAGCCCCTCAGCAAACTGCTTGAACACCTCGAGAACAGGTTGGGCCAAATCCAGCGAGCGCCGGTAATTTCCCTTCTCGGCCTCCGCACTGGCCAGGGCCAGCCTTGCTTCCGCGTTCGAGGGATCCAGCTCGAGTACCCGCCGCAGGAGTCCGTCAGCGCTGGAATGCTTTCCTTGAAGCGTGTAGACCTGCGCGAGGCTTAGATGCGCGCCGATGAGGTGGGGCTCCAACCGGATCGCGTCCCGGAGTAACGTCGCGCTTTCAGCCTGTCGCTTCTGTTGAAGCCTATTGGCGCCCAGGACCGAAAAGGCAACGGCTTGCGTCTCCGGGTCCGGGAGAGCAAGCCGCGCCTGTTGATCGGCCTCTTCCAGCCGCCCCTGCTGCACCAGCGCGGCTGCCTTCTGCAGGGCGTCGTGCGAGTCAGTTGCTGTCTGAGCCCCCAGCCCCTCAACGCAACATAGCAGCAGCACACAGACAACCCGGGGGCCCAATACGACTACCTCTTTATATCCCGATAACGCAGTGCGCGTCAGGCGCGCCGCTGGCGGGCGCAGCGGTCCCGGCCCGCCTCGCGGACGCCACCAGCATCGACACCTCGGAGACGGGTCTTGTTAGAAGTCGAACCTCACGGCAAACTGAACCGACCGCGGCTGATTGCACTGTGTGTTGATTGAACCGAAGCTGCCAGCGCTCCAGTTCGTGTTCGGATCACAGAACAGCGTTCGGTTGAAGAGGTTACCGATCGACGCCTCGAAGCGCATTTTCTTCAGGTCGGTCATCGGGAACACCTTGAAGATATTTATGTCTTCGCTGTACGTGGGGAACCCACGCGCCGATCCGTCGCGCCGGACCTCGTTTCCGAATTGAAGCGGACCCGGGTCCGCCCACGCGGCCGGGTTGAAGTATCGGTCGGTGTTCGGATTGAAGTCTCCGTTCCGCGGCGCCACTGCTGCGACCCCGGACACGCGGTTAGGACGCTTCTGCCCGTTGAAGAGCAACCCGCCGAGATCGTTGGACATCGTGATATTGAACGGCCGGCCACTTTCATACCGCAGAACGCCACTGACATTCCACCCGGCAAGCAGGGCCCTTGTGGCTCCGGACGTCCACCTCCCAGCTCCAGGGATTTCCCAAGTGAAGCCCGTCAAGAAAACGTGCGGCGTATCGTCAGCACTGAGACCCCATTCAAGCGGGTCCGCCGGATTCTGAATCAATCCGTTGGTCCCGTCGTCGCCCTGGGCGGTCTCCGCACCGTTGTTGTGAAGCTTGGAGAAGGTGTATGCCACCCGAGCCTGTAGCCCCCGCGAAAACCGCCGCTCCATCACGAATTCTGCCGCATGGTACTGACTCTCGCCCGTGGGCACCCCGCGCCACACGATATCCTGGTACTGAGGATACTTTCGGAGCGCCTGCGCCACATTCCCCTGGAAACCCGGATAGGGAGACTTGATTCCGGCAGCCTGTGCCGTCGGCGAGTTGATGTCCGCCTGCAGCACCCTTGCACCGAGTGCGAGAACGCTCGGGTTGTTCATATTGGCGTCCACCCCGAGTGTTCGGAAGTGGTGATTCAAACGGCTGCCGTGGTTGCCGATGTAGGACACATCCAGCATCATGTTGGAGGCGATCTGCCGCTGGTACGTGACCGACCAGTTCTGAAAGCGCGGAAGCGTCAACCCGTTGGGAGCCACGGCGAGAGGTGACGTGCCATTGGCGAAGGTCGGGTCGATGAAGGGCGGTCGTACCACCCGATCTGCGGGGAATCCATTGTCCAGATAGAAGGCCGGAGACACGCCGTTAGTCAGGTTGGGCGCCAGCAGATTGGCCTGGAACCCGAGTGTTGGCTGGCCGGTGAACTGCGAGAATGCCACCCCTGAATAGTAGATACCGTAGCCGCCGCGGATCGCATTCTTGTCTCCGAGTCGATACGCAAAACCTGCCCGTGGACCCCAGGCGTCTTTGTCCGGCCTTTCAAACGTCCGGCGTCCCGAACGATTCTGACCGTTTCCCGCAAAAATCAACGCGCCTGGAATATTGCCGGCCCCCGGGTTGGGCGTGTTCGGATCGAACGTCGAGTACTGATCCTGACTCTCCGTACGGGCGAACTGGTAGTCGAACCGGAGGCCCATCGTCAGCGTCAGCCGGTCGTTCACCTTGAATTCGTCATTGACCCACCCGGCCGTGTACGCTTCGTTGAACGTCGGGTACACCGGGATCGTCTGACTTGCCTGCTGCACCTGGCCCAGCAGGAACGACGCGAATGGATCGCCGGTCGCGCCCAGATTGTTGCCCTGGCTGTCGTAGCCCGCTGTGCCGAGGCGATTGAAGTCGAACTGGCCACCGGTGCTGGTGCCCCAGCCCCGCGATGGGAACTTGTGGCGGCGGTACTCGATACCAACCTTCGCGGAGTGCCTGCCCTTGACCCACGTCATGTCGTCCGAGAATTGCCACCGGTCGTTCTTCTCGTAGCCGAACTGCTGCCAGTTCTGCCCGACGGCGTTGTACGGGGTGTTGCCGCCGAACGTCATCACAGGCGGACCCGCCTTATTGTCGAGGAGGCCGCCCTGATTGGCGCCCCACAGCAACTGCGGCCAGCCCACACCGGCGGAAAGAGAATTCCCCCCCATGAACCAGCGGTCCCATGCCACCGTGGTGTGGTTCAGCAGGTTGTTGCGAATGACCCAGTCGAACTGCTGGTGGGCGTGGTGAGTGGAGATGCGCTGGTAGAACCCGGCGCCGTAGTAGCTGCTGTTCTTTTCCGGCTCTTTCTCGCCGGAGAACTGGGTCGTGCATCCCCCGCCTTCACCGCAGTTCCGAATCGAAGGCCGGCGGTTCCAGTAGAAGCTGTGGCTCATCTTGAAATTCGGCGTGAAGATGTGGTCCACGCGCCCCAGGATATTGCGCGCGTTCAGCACCCACGTCTGATCACCCGCCGGGTTACCCGCCACATTGAAGGCGGTGCCGGGCCGGTCCGGGTGCACCATCAGGGCCGCGACTTTGGCAGCCACCTGACTGCGCAGAGGATCATTGGCCGGAATGACGTTGCCCGGGTACGGATCGCGGACGGGCACCCCGTTCACCAGGCGAGTCGTCGCGGGATTGAAAATCTGGCCGCCGAGAATGGGGCGCCCCAGCGCGTCGACGCCAACCTGGTTGCCCGTGAGAAGCGCTCCGAAGTCACCGGCTTTGAACGCATCTGTCGGCGTGGTGTTGCCGAAACCCGGGAGCACGCCTGAGCGAAGCCTGGTGTAGTCGTAGTTGGTGAAAAAGAATGTCTTGTTCGTTCCGTTGTAGACGCGCGGGATCACGACGGGGCCGCCCACGGCCAACCCGTAGTTGTTATTACTGAGCGGAGTTTTCCCGACAGCAAAGAATCCCTTGGAGTTGAACGAGTCATCCGCGAAATATCCGTAACCGCTTCCCCGCAACACGTTGGTGCCCGACTTCGCCGTGTACTCGATGAAACCCCCGCTCGTGTGGCCGTACTGGGCCGAATAGGTGGTCGTGATGACCTTCACTTCTTGTACGGATTCCACCGGAGGCGTGCTCTCCTGACTCTGCTGGTGCCCGCTGGCGTAACCGAACGCGGCGCCGTCGAAGAAATTCTCGCTCGCCATTCTCTGGCCGCCGTTGATCCGGGAGTTGAACTGGCTGCCGCGGAACATCGGGTCGCCGTTCGGCTTCATCGGCAGGTACCCGGGCTGCATCTGCAGCACGGACTCGGCAAGGCGGACGTCTCCGGCCGTGACGATCGGAAGGTCTCGGTAGTACTTTTCGTTGACCGTGTGGCTCACGTCGGGCTGCGTCACGTTGAGCCCTGTTGCGGACGTGACGTCAACCGTCTCATTGAGTGAGCCGACCTGCAGGGTGATGTCCTGGCGAACCTGGGCTCCGCCCTCGAGCAGGATTCCTGAGCTCACCGCCTTCTTGAACCCGGTGAGGTCGATGGTCACCGAATAGCTGCCCAGGACCAGAGGGGGGGTGGTATATGCCCCGGCGGCATTGGTCACGAGGACGGTGTCCACGCCCGTGGCCTCATTGTGCACAGTGACCGTGGCGCCCGGAACCGGCGCTCCCTGAGCATCGACGACGACGCCGCTGATGTTTCCTCGGTCAGCCCGCTGTGCGAAAAGAGGACTGCTGATGCAGAGGCTCACGCAGAGCGCAGCCGTGACGCGAACCACACCACGAATCGTTGTCGCCACGTGAACCTCCGGATGAATGAGAGAGCACCGAACAGGAGCATTAAGCGCACCAGAGGTTCGTGTGTCAAGACTAATCTTTTTCTACTAGTGAGGCGCACTCGAAACCGGGACCGTCAGCACCGTCACGGACCGCGGCGGAAGGTCGACGGTGAAGCGGGCACCGCTCCGAAACCGGGTCGTGCGCGTGGCGACCGCCTGGGGAGTCTGAAAGCTGTTGAACGCGTCCGGCGAGTCGCCCCTGACCGTCTGCATCGTGCCGTCGCCGCCCACAATCGCACCGGTCACCGTTACCGTCGTCCGGAGCGCCAGGTCGGGGCCGGTATTGACCGCCTTCACGAACAGCAGCCGGCCATCAGTGGATCGGCTGGCGACGAGGTCGAGCACTGGAACATGCGTGCCCTCGCGCGAGCTGTCGAAGCCAGGCGACGCGACACGCACTGCAAGCCGCTCGCTTCCGAGATGTTCGGTGTAAAGACGGACGACGAGGTACAACGGGGTCACGAAGACGTCGTGGCGGCTGGCCTGTATGATCCCGCCGGACCAGCCGTTCACCAGGTCCGACGGCGCCGTCATCTCCACCAGATCGCCGGAGCGCTCGAATACGTTCATCAGCCGCGCGCCGTACAGCGCCGGCACCATGGAGTGCTGCCGGGGCAGAGGCAACCCGGTGTTCCACTCGTTGGTGATGATCCGGATCTTGCGGCCCGGCGCGAGCTCGGCGATGGCGCCGGCGACGTCGCGGTAGAACCGCTCGTACACCAGTGGCCTGGCCATCAGGTTCGGATACTCGCGTTCGGCCGCGTTCAGGCCGTAGTAATGGTGAATCGCCAGGTAGTCGATCTGCGCGCCCGCGCGGCCGAGCACCGTGCGGTTCCACGCCATGTCGTTGTCCCCCACGGCGATGAAATGCAGGGACGGATCAGCCGCGAGCATCGCCTCGCGATATCGCAGGTAGTTGCGGGCGTAGGTGTCCGCGTCGCTGTGACCCCGAACCCAGGCGCCAAAAATCTCGTTCCCGATCTCCCACGTCTTCACCCCGAACGGCTCGGGGTTGCCGTGCTTCGCGCGCAGCGCTCCATACTTGGTCGTGGTTGCGCCGTTGACGTACTCGACCCATGCCGCGGCCTCCTCGGGCGTCGCGCCCCGCCCCTCGACGTTGACGACCAGGTGCGGCTCGGCGCCCAGGTTCCGGCAGAACCGGATGAATTCGTCCGTGCCGAAGTCGCTCGGTTCCCGCTCGTTCTGCCACGCCAGGTTGATCCACTCGGGACGCTCGTCGCGCGGCCCGACGCCCCACGTCCAGTGGTAGTCCTGCGCGACGTTCCCGCCCGGCCAGCGGACGAATGCGGGACGGAGCGCCTTGACCTGCTCGAACACGTCCGCCCGGACTCCGTCCACGGCGTCCCCTGGCATGATCGAGGCCTGATCGATCCACACGCGCCCCCGGCCGTCCAGGAGGAGCGCGAGTCTGGCGAGCGAATCGGTCTTCCCCGGCCGCAGCGTGAAGCGGTACTGTTTCCAGGCCCCGTCCGCGGTGATCGGCCCGAGGTCGGCTGACGCGAACGTCTCTCCCCCAGTGCGATCCTGCTCGAGTGTCGCGGTCACGTGCCCCGCGAAGTCCCACGTGCGCACCCATACCGACCCCTGGTATTGAAGTCCCGCGCGCACGGGCACGCCGCTCTGATGAATCCCGCGACGCTGGCCGTCCTGCACCGGCAGGTCGATCCGGAGCGAGTGCTCCACCTGTGTCTGCCCGATGGGACGCGACGGCGGATACGCGACGGAATCATCCCACCGGAACCGGATCGCATCGTCGTTGCGATCGTCAGGGTCACGGTCCCAGGATCTCGGCAGGCCGATGGCGTTCGGCTCCTCCTCGAAGCCGCGGTCCCGCAGCAGCTCGGCGTGGAGGCCGAATTTGATGTTCTCGAACATGAACTCGGCAAATTGCCCGTACAGGCGCGGACTGATGCGGTTCTCGACGGTACTCGCGTCGATGGCGACGCTCGCTTCGTCGAGCGTCTGACCCTTCGGTGAAGCGATCAACGTGACGGCGAGTAAGGGAACGACGAATCGGGATGGGTGCACCGGCGTCCTTTCAGCGGGTTCCGTTCACGGTCCATTCGAACACCGCGATCCTGGGCAGCGAGCTTATGCCCGATCGGGTCCAACGCTCCAGAACAAGTGTCGGCTCCGGGTGACGGTCTCAGCCAGCCGCAATCAGCGCGTCAGGAACGAGGGCCGCCGCACCCAGGCCACTATCGCCGTGATCGCCAGCAGCACGATCGGCACGGCCGGGTTGCCGCCGATGATGAATAGATGCGTGAAAATTGCGCCGGCCATCGTCGAGGCAAGCGCGGCAGCACCAAAAAACGCGAGTGATGGAATGAGCAGCAGAACCGCCGAGACCACTTCGATCGTGCCCGTCAGATACCGGAACCACTGCCCGATGCCAATCGTGGCAAACATCGCGACCATTGGCGCCGCGCCGGCGAGCTTGGACCCGCCCGCCATCAGGAACATGGCGGCCGCCACGACCTGACCGATCCAGAGCAGGACGTTCGCCGACCGGGATCGCGTCGCATTCCGAGGCGCCCGCGGAGTCACCCTGTTCGCAGCCGTCTCTGTCGTCATGACGATTCTCCTGTGGATAGCAGCGGGATGTTCAGGGTCCACGCCACGTCCCGGCGACGCGATGGCCGGATGAACATTCTATGGACTCTTTACGGTCTTCTTATGTGCTTCGGCGTACATCTGGGACGTGGGCACACTCACTCGCATGGCGCTGGTCACCGGGCTCGGCACGTCGCTCGTCGTTACGACGCTTGCCGTGGCCTACGGGCCCCCGGCTCTGAGCTTCGGGGTTGCAGCCGCGGCTGCGGCCTGCTGGTGCGCATGGCTCGATCGCCACTCTGACGCGTGAACGTCAGGACCTCCAGGTTCGCAGCGTCGCCCCACCCCAGCTCTGGCGATGCATCAGGCCGGCGCGATTCAGAATCAAGGGCTTGCCGAAGAGATGAGTTCCCCATTTGGGTCACGCGTCGGCGAAACGATAGCCGACCCACGGCTCGGTCAGGATGTATTTCGGCGACGACGGGTTGGGCTCGACCTTCTTCCGCAGCGAACCAATCAGCACGCGCAGGTGCTCGGGCTGGTCGGCCGCGTTGGCGCCCCAGACCGCCTTGAGTATCGTGCGGTGGGTCAGGACGCGGCCGGGATGCTGCGCCAGGAACGTGAGCAGCTCGAATTCCTTCGGGGTCAGCCGCAACTCGTCGCCATCCCTGAGGACGCGAAATCGTTCGCGGTCGATCACCAGGCTGCCGCGGACCAGCGGCCCGCTCGAGGGCGGCGGATTCTCGGTCCGCCGCAACGTGGCGCGGATGCGGGCGAGTAGCTCTTGGGCGCCAAACGGCTTGGTTACGTAGTCGTCCGCTCCCGCATCGAGCGCGCCCACCTTGTCCGCCTCGGCGCCCCGTGCGGACAGCACGACGATCGGCACGCTCGATCCCTGGCGCACCTCGCGACACACCGACACACCGTCCATGTCGGGCAATCCGAGATCCAGGACGATCAGGTCTGGCTTGATCCGCTCGGCCGCGTCCAGCCCGGCGCGCCCGGTCATCGCGGAAGAGACGTCGTAGCCGCGTGCCCTCAGCAGCGGCGACACGGTGCCGATGATGTTCGGCTCGTCGTCCACGATCAGAATGCGGGCGGCCATTCCTACTGCACCACCGCTGCAGCGCGTACCGGGCCGGGAACCACGATGGTGAAGCGGGCGCCTCCGCCAGGCACGTTCTCCGCCCAGACCCGCCCGCCGGCGGCGGCAAGCAACCCGCGTGTGATCGAAAGTCCCATGCCGGTGCCGAACGACGACCGGCGTCCGGTCCGTCCGCGATAAAAGCGCTCGAACAGGTGATCGAGCTCGTGCGGGTCGAGGCCGGGGCCGTTGTCCGTGACGGAGACATGGAGCCCGTCCTGTTCGACCCGGGCATGGACCACGATCTCCTTCTCCGCCGGCGAGTACTGCGAAGCATTCTCGAGCAGGTGCGAGAGTGCCACCGAGGCGAGACGCGGATCGATTTCGACCGCCAGCTCCAAGTCGGCGTCGACGCGCAGGGGATGCCCGCGGAACGCGTGGCGGACGTGCGCGATCGCGGCATCGACGACGTCCGCGGCCGCAACCCACTGCCGGTCCACGCGGATGCCGGCCGCATCGATGCGGGCCATGTCGAGAAGATCCTGAAGCAGGCGCGTCAGTCGATCGAGCTCCATGATCGCGACCGACGACTGCCCCTGACGCTCGTCGCCCGGCAGGTCCCCGCCGAGGTTTTCGACCGCGACCCGGATGGCCGTCAGCGGCGTGCGCAGGTCGTGGCTCAGGGAGGCGAGCAGCGTCGTCGCCAGGTCGGCCTTCTGGCGGGCAAGGCCGGCGGCGTCCCGCTCGGCCATGAACTGCGCGCGTTCGATCGCAATCGCCACCACGCCGGCGACCGCGTCGAGTGCGCCGACGTCGAGCGTGGGCGACGCGGCCAGGAGCCCGACCGCCCGCGTCCCATGACGCAGCGGCACGATTGAGAGTCCATTGCCGGCGCCAAGCTGCATGTGCCCACCGTACGCGCGCTTGTAGGCGTCGAATTCGAGTGTGCCGCGCGCACTCGCGATTGCGGTATTCAACACGTCGACATCGATTCTCACCTCGTCGCGGCCGCCTTGGTACATCTTCCACCCGTCTGCGTCGGGGAGGCAGATGGCAACGCTGGACAGTTCGAAGCGACGCGCGATATGGCGCGCGAGCGCGTCGAGCGCGCCGGAGGTCTCGGTCGTCAGCAACACGTCGCGGCTCAAATCGAACAACCGCGAGACCTCGTTGCGACGCGCGATTGCCTCTCTCGCCCGCCGCTGCGCCGCGGCCGACAGATTGCTGCCGACAATGGCGACGATCAGGAAGACGGCGAGCGCGACCCAGTTCTGCGGATCCGCAATCGTGAACGTCCCCACCGGCGGCAGGAAGAAGAAGTTCAACGGCAGCGTCGCGGCAATCGACACCATGATCGCGATGCGTGGTCGGGCTATGGTGGCGGAACCGAGGACGACGAGGAGGAGGGCCAGTGCCACTGTCGTCGGACTCACATGCGGCAGTGCCCGGAGCGCGGCAGTGAGCGCGAGGATCGCGAGGAGACTGCCGAGGAGGGCGACCGCGTCGCGAGTGCGCACGGGCTGAGTCATTGTCGGTCACCCCATTCTGACACCCCATGGACCGCGGCCCGGCCGCCCCGGGGTTCACCACTAAGAAAGTCGTAAAAAGGTCATAAGTACGGCCCGGATCGGCGATCGCGTGCCTCTCGCGCCGCGCATAATCGAGCCATCGCCAAAATCGCTTCCGTCATGAAGCGATACGGGGGACCCACGCGAGCGGCACGCTCGCCGGGGCGAATCCAGCGACCTGCTGGTAGAGGACTCCAACCTCGAGCCCGTCAGCTAACCCCGTCGGCGATTGGAGGTGTGTCATGGCCGATGGACTGTTCCTGTCGCAACTGAAACGCGTCCTGGTGGGCGCGCCGATTCCCTCCCACGAGGCGCACCACGAGCGATTGTCGCGCGTGACGGGCCTGGCGGTGCTCTCGTCCGACGCACTGTCTTCAGTCGCCTACGCAACCGAAGAGATTCTTCGCGTGCTGCTCGTCGGCGGCGTCGCCGCTCTCGGCCTGGTGACGCCGATTGGCGCCGTCATCGCCGTGACGCTGGCAATCGTCGTCTTCTCGTACCGGCAGACGATCCATGCGTACCCGAGCGGCGGAGGCGCCTATATCGTTGCCAAGGACAACCTGGGCACGCGCCCGAGCCTCGTGGCTGCGGCCTCGCTGCTGATCGACTACGTGCTCACTGTCGCGGTCAGCGTGGCCGCGGGAGTAGCCGCACTGACATCCGCGTTCCCCCAGTGGGTGCCGTACCGGATTGAGATTGCGCTGGCGTTCGTTGCCGTGCTGACGATCGGCAATCTACGAGGGGTTCGTGAGTCCGGGCGCATCTTCGCGGTGCCCACGTACTTCTTCATCGTCACGATCCTCAGCATGCTCGCGGCTGGGGCGTGGCGGTATCTCACGGGCGGCATTGCTCCCCCGCACGAGCTGGCACACCCCGCATCGACGACGGGCCTGCTGACGACGTTCGCGCTTCTGACGGCGTTCTCGAACGGCTGCACGGCGATGACCGGGGTCGAGGCGGTGTCGAATGGTGTCCCGGCTTTCCGGCCGCCCGAGAGCCGGAATGCGGCGGCGACACTTGTCGCGATGGGTGTGCTGTCGATCGTCATGTTCATGGGCATCACGCTGCTGGCGCACGCTTACGGGCTCGTGCCGAACGACTCCGAGACGATCATTTCCCAGCTCGCGCGGGCGACCTTCGGTAGCGGCACGGCGCTCTATTTCGGCACGCAGGCGGCGACGATGCTGATCCTGGTGCTCGCGGCCAATACCGCCTATGCCGACTTCCCCCGGCTCGCCTCAATCGTGGCGCGTGACCGCTTTCTCCCGCGTCAGTTCACCAATCAGGGTGACCGGCTGGCGTTCTCGAACGGCATCCTGATTCTGAGCGTTCTCGCGGCGGTGTTGCTGGTCGGCTTCCGCGGCGACACTCACGCACTCATCCCGCTGTACATGATTGGCGTCTTCGTGTCGTTCACGCTGTCGCAGGCGGGCATGGTCGTGCACTGGCGCCGGCGCGGTGGGCCGGGCTGGCGCACGAGCGCCATGGTGAATGGGTTCGGCGCGCTCGTCACCGGCATCGTCCTCGTGATCGTGGCGGTGACGAAGGCGGCGGAGGGCGCATGGCTCATCATCCTCATGATCCCGGCGCTGGTGGCGCTCTTCACGACCACGCGTCGGCACTACGACCATGTCGCGGCCGAACTGACGCTGCGGGACTGGGAACCCGAAACAGTCAGCCGCCACATCGTGATCGTGCCGATTGGCGGCATCCAGCGCGCGGTCGTGAAAGCGCTTCGGTATGCGGCGAGCCTGTCGGCCGACGTGCGCGCGGTTTACGTCGAGCTCGACCCCGCGGGGGCCCAGGGGATGCGCGACCAGTGGCATCGCTGGAATCAGGGCGTTTCGCTGGTCGTGCTGGAGTCGCCGTACCGCTCGCTGATGGAGCCGCTCCTCGACTACGTCGATCAGATCCAGCGCGACGACCCGTCGGCGTACGTCACCGTGATCCTGCCGGAGTTCGTCCCGCACCGCTTGTGGCAGCAGCTGCTGCACAACCAGCACGCACTCCTCATCAAGGCGGCGCTGCTCTTCAGGCCGAACGTGGTGGTGACGAGCGTGCCGTTCCATCTCGGACCGCGGACGGCGCGCGTACCCGAGCGGCAGCGCGTCCCGGATACCGCGCGCGTGGAGCCATGACGGGGACGACTGCGCGCGCGGGCGGCACGAAGCCGGCCCCTCGAGGGCCGGAGCCGGCCACCCTGACGCCGTCCGCCGCGAATCAATATTCGGAAAATCCGTCGTCCGGATAGCAATACAGCCAGCGCTCGCCAGGCTCGGCCGACGCGATGACCGGATGATGGCTCGCGTGCGCGTGCTTCGTCGCGTGCCGGTTTGGCGAATTGTCGCAGCACAGGGTCGAGCCGCACGTCTGGCACGTGCGGAGGTGCACCCACTGCGCCTTGATTTTCACGCACTCGTCGCAGACGCGCTCTTTCGCGTGCTTGACCGTCGTCACCGCCTGGATGTGCTCGCAGCCGCCGTCAGATACCATCACTCACCTTTCATTCGCTCAAGACCTGGTGCACGAACGCGACGGCAATCGACCCTTCGCCGACCGCCGACGCCACACGTTTGATGCTGCCGCCCCGGACGTCGCCGACGGCGAACACGCCCGGGAGGCTCGTTTCGAGCAGATGCGGGCGACGCGCAAGCGGCCACCGCGCGGCGCTGAGGTCCTCCGCCGAGAGATCGGGGCCGGTCTTGATGAACCCTTTCGAATCGAGCGCGACACACCCCTCGAGCCAGCCTGTGTTCGGCGTCGCGCCGGTCATGACGAAGACGTGCCGAAGCTCTGTCGTCGTGACCGTGCCATCCGCCGCGCGCCAGCGGACCCGCTCGAGGTGATCGACCCCTTCGAGGCCGAGGACTTCGGCGTTCGTGTGGAGAACGATCGCCGGGTTGTCTTCGATGCGGCGGCTCAAATACCGCGACATGCTGCTCGCCAGGCTGCCCGACCGTACGAGCACGTGCACGCGCCTGGCGGTGGCGGCCAGAAACACGGCGGCCTGGCCGGCGGAGTTGCCGCCGCCGAGGACGAACACTTCCTCCTGCCGGCACAGCTGCGCCTCCATGGCGGACGCCGCGTAGTACACGCCGGCGCCTTCGAAGCGCGACAGGTTGTCGAAACCCGGCCGCCGGTACTCAGCGCCTGTGGCGATGATCACGGCGCGCGCGGGCACCCGCGGGCCCTCGTCGATCTGGATCCCGTACGGCTGCCGATTGCAGGTGAGCGCGCTCGCGCGGTTCGCGATCATCAGCTCCGCGCCGAACTTCTGCGCCTGGCTGTGCGCACGGCCCGCGAGCTCCTGGCCGGAGATCCCCATCGGGAAGCCGAGATAATTCTCGATTTTCGAGCTCGATCCGGCCTGCCCCCCCGGCGCGTTCGACTCGAGCACGAGGACATCCAGACCTTCCGATGCGCCGTAGACCGCGGCCGCGAGTCCCGAGGGGCCGGCGCCGACGACCACGAGGTCCCGGACCTTGGTCTGGTCGATGGCTTCGTTGAACCCCAGGCAGGCGGCAATCTTGTGGTTCGTCGGATTCCTGAGAACGACGTCGCCGCGGCAGATGAGCACCGGCACGTCAGACGCAGCCACATGGAACCGGTCCAGGAGCGTCTGCACGTCGGGGTCCCGCTCGAGATCGATGTAGGTGAACGGGTGCCCGTTCCGCGTCAGGAACGCCCGCACCCTGAGCGTGTCCGGCGAGTGGACCGACCCGACCAGCACGACATCCCCGATGCCGCTCGCGATGAGTTCGAGCCGGCGGTAGATGAACGCGCGCATCAGAATCTCGCCGATCTCGCTGTCGTTCTGCACGAGCGCGAGCAGCTGATCGCGGCTGAGCTCGATGACCTCGCCGGCCGCGGTCACCTGTGCCCGCACGAGGGAACGCCGGCCGGACAGCATGTTCGTCTCACCCGTGAACTCGCCGGGGGCGTGCGTCACGATGAGCGTGTCGCCGTCGGGTGACGGCCGGATGATCTCCACCTCCGCGGTTGTCAGCAGCAGGAACGGCACGCGCGAATCGCCGGCATCGAACAGCACGTCCCCCTGACGGACCGGGCGCACGGCGCCGTGGAGCGCAACGCGCTCGATCTGCGCCTGGGTCAGCGTCGGAAACAGGAGCCGTACGCGCTCGGCAGGAATGACGGGCGCGGGCGTTGCGATGCGTGGCATGGGTCAAGTCTACCGTCAGGGCTGCCGACGATCGGGATCCTTGTTCGAATCCACCCGCCTCGCTTACCTTCTTGATCGCGCCGCCGGCGGGTTCGGGGGCGGAGGGAGGCCCTTGGCACGACTCGCGAGCGGCGCGGCAGAGAAGCGCCTGCTCCTCATCGTCACGGCGATCGGCTTCGCGGTGCTGTTTGCCATCTCCTGGCAGAAGTGGGCGGACCTCGCGATCGACGGCGGCCGGGAGATGAACACGCCGGTACGCCTGCTGCGGGGAGAGCTCATTTATACAGACGTCTACTACCTGTACGGTCCGCTCGCCCCGTATTTCAACGCGGCGCTCTATGCCGTCTTCGGCGTTCACCTCAACACGCTGTACGGCGCCGGAACCCTCGCCTCAATCGCGGTGCTGATCATCCTGTTCCGCCTGGCGAACCGCCTCAGCGGGTTCGGTCCCGCCGTCCTGACCGTCTGGACCGTGCTGGTGTTCTGCATCTTCAAACGCAACGGCAACTACGTCTTTCCTTACACGTATTCGGCCGTCTACGGAACGCTGCTCGGCCTTGCGGCCGTCGCAGCCGAGATCGGCTACATCCACCAGCGCCGGACCCGCTCCCTGACGCTCGCCGGTGTCTTCGCCGGCCTCGCGTTGATCTGCAAACTCGAATTCGGCTTCGCGGCGGCCGCGAGCCTGGCGGCCCTGGCGCTCTCAGAGGCGAGGGGCGCCCGGTTCCGTACTCTCGTCCTGGCGATGTGGCCCGCCGCGGCGATTCCGGTAGTCGTGTACACGAGCCTTCTGTGGGTGATGCCGTGGCAGACGCTCGTGAAAGACACGTATCTCTGGCCCGGCGACATTCCCGCGGAGCTGCTGTACTTCAACCGCACGAAGCTCGGCTTGAACGATCCCGCAAAGACGCTGCGCGAACTGCTGAGCGCAGTCGCGATGCTGGGGATCGTCGCGTCGGCGGTGCTGGCGGTCAGTGCACGCGCGGGCGTGGGATCGGTCCAGGCTGCGTTCGATGTGCTGCCGGCGCGGCAACGCCGGATGCTGACGGCGCTGGCTGGCGCGAGTCTCGGAGTGTTGATCGTCAACGCCTGGGTGTTCAGGACCCGATGGGATGTGAGCCCGTTCAGAGCGCTGCCGGTGCTCTGTGCCGGGCTCATCTGGTACGGGGCGTATCCCCGCGGCGAGGCGCACGGCGACGACGACCTGCAGCGCCGGTCGCTTCTGGTGCTCAGCGTGTACGCCCTGGCGGCGCTCGCGCGCGTGATCCTCAGGGTCCCGAGCGGCGGCGCGTACGGATCGTATCTGCTCCCTGTGCCGCTTCTGCTCTTCACGCACGTCGCGACAAGATTTCACCGTCCGGTGTTTCGCACACTGCCTGCCGCGGCCCTCGTCGCGCGCCGGCTCATCGCCGTGACATTCTCCGCCGCCTTGGCCGTTTCCGCCGTGGTGATCGCGTATCGCTACGTCAAGAGCGATTACGGAACCGTCAGCACCGCCCGGGGGACGACGCAGGTGGCGCCCGCGCAGAGCCGGGCATTCAACAGCGCGCTCGCATTCATCGCGCAATCCACGCAGCCGGCCGATTACATAGGCGCGCTGCCGGAAGGCAGCAGCCTGAACTTTCTCGGCGACCGGCCGGCGCCGCTGCGCTACGAAATCCTCACCCCCGGGTTCCTCGACGCCGGCGGCGAACGGCGCGCCATCGAGCAGCTCGCGAGACGGCAGGTCAGGTTCATCTTCCTCTTGAACCGTCCCACCATCGAGTTCGGATGCCGCGCGTTCGGGCGTGACTGCTATCGCGATCTGATGGGCTGGATCGACGCGCAGTATGAGGTGGTGGCGGTCTTTGGAGAGGGTGCAGGGACGGCGTCGGAGATCGGCGATCCCCTCTTCTTCATCAAGGCGTACCGGCGCAGGGCCACGACGCAGGGCGGCCCGTGAGTAACGCCGGACGACCGTCCCCGCGCAGCTAAAGCTGCGCGCTACGTACCGACCGCCGTCCTCGCACAGCTAAATGACCCCGAGCCGGATGGTATTCTGACGGCAGGGTATGTCTCACCAGCACACAGGCGCGGCCCATCAGCACGGACCCGGGCACTCGCACGCGCCCCGGGACCTGTCGGGCCGGACGATGGGCGCGGCGGTGGCGTTGACGCTGCTCTTCGTCACCGTCGAGGCTGCCGCCGGATGGTTCGCACACAGCCTCGCGCTACTGTCGGATGCGGGGCACAACCTCGCCGACGCGGCGGCACTGGCCTTCAGCTGGTATGCGGTCTGGATCGCCACCAAGCCGTCACACCAGGGGATGACGTTCGGCTACCACCGCGTCGGCATCTTCGCGGCGCTCACGAACGCGGTCTCCCTCGTCCTCATCGCGATCGGGATCGGGTGGGAAGCGATTGCCAGGATCCGCGCGCCGGCGCTCGCTGACGGCCGGCTGATGATCGCCGTCGCCGCCGCCGGCATGATCGTGAACGTCGTCATCAGCCTGTGGCTGCACAAGGACTCGAAGCACGACCTGAACATCCGCAGCGCCTACCTGCACATGCTCGGCGATGCCGTGTCGGCGCTCGGGGTCGTCGTCGCAGGCGTCTTCGTGCTGACGATGCGAGCGCCTCTGGCGGACCCGATCGTCTCGCTCCTCATCGCCGTCCTGATCCTCTACAGCACCTACGCGGTACTTCGCGAGAGCGCGACCGTGCTCCTCGAAGGCACCCCGCCGGGGATCGACATGCCCTCGGTCATCGAGGTGATCAAGGGCGTGGCTGGCGTGATCGACGTGCACGACCTCCACGTCTGGATGGTTGGCCCGGGCGTCGTGGCGTGCAGCTGTCACATCCTGGTGGCGGAGCAGAGCGTCCGCGAAGGGCAGCAGGTGCTGCGTGCCGTGGTCCACGACATCGAACACCGCTTTCACATCACACACACCACCGTACAGGTCGAGGTAGAGGGCTGCGAGGCCAACGACATGTACTGCATGGGACAGCACTCGCGCGGCGCCGTCCACCCAACCTAGGCGGCCGCGATTATTCGGCCTTCTTCTTCGTCGCCGTCCCCGTCATCTGATACGCGCCGTCGGCGAAATCGAGCTGCGCCCCGACCTTGTCGTCCGCGGGTTTGAGCGTGATGACGACGGGAACGGGCGTACCCTGGTAATCGAACATGTACTTGAGGACGAGGCTCGTGCCGCTCATCGTGACATCGGTGATCTGCTGCAGCGGCTGCATTTCGGAGCTGATTTCCGCTCCGACCGTGCCGTCTTTCGCCTTGATCGCGAGCGCGAACGTGGCCGGGCCATTCGCCCCCTCCGCGGACAGCGTCCAGTCGCCGAGAAATGCCGCCGCGCTTTCCGGGGTCGCTGCGGCCGGTGCGCCGGACGCGGCTGGTGCCGCGGGCGCCGCCTGCGCCGCCTGCGCCGCCGCCCATCGGACACCCAGAGAGATGAGTGCGAGTACGAACACGAATGAGATCGTCAGCCTGCGAAACATGCGTCGCCTCCGTTCAGTCCGGGGCCCACTCCGCGGACCTTCCGAGCATGGCACAACCGGGATGAATCCTGTCGCTTTTCCAGTGGTTGCGCGGGTGCCTGGCAATCCTTACGATGCACCATGGTTCGTGAAGCGCCAGCCCGCCAGTCACCTCGGGGCTGCGGGTTCGGGTCGCCGCTCGTCGTGGTCGCGGGGGTCCGCCGGGAAAATGCGGCGCAGCAGACCGTCGCAACAGTGGCTGTGCCGGGACCGGGCGCCGTGCAGCTCCGCGTCAGCGCGGTCGCAGGCGCGAGGTTCCGGTTTGCGATGAGCGCAGACGGCCGCACATGGAAGCCGATTGGCGGCGAAGCCGCTGGCGGCTACCTGCCGTGGGCTCTCGCCGTCAGGATTGCGCTCGCGGTCGGCGGCCCGCCGGGCGCCGAGGGATGTTCCGACTGGATCGGCGTCAAGCCGACGGCGCGGCCATGAAGCACGCCGAAAAGGTTGCGCCCGTGGCGGCTGCCCTCACCGCTCTGAGCACGCTGCTCTGCTGCGTGCCGCTCGGATTCGCTGCAGCGATCGCGACGGCGAGCGTGGCGTCGGTCGTCAGCGCGCACCAGCGATGGTTCATCGGGGCGTCACTGCTGCTGCTGGCCGCGGGACTCTTCCAGCTCCGTCGTGCGAACCGCGCCTGCGCCACGCGGCCCACATCGTCGTGGATCGTGTTCGGGCTGTCTGCGATAGTGGTGATGCTTGTCGTACTCTTCCCGCAGGTGCTCGCTGCGATCCTCGCCGATTGGGTACGGTAACTCTGCATGACAAGGCCACGGCTCTTCTGGATGGCGGCGCTTGCCGCAGTCGTGCTTGCCTTCGGCTGGTACCTGTTTGGCACACGGTATACGCCGGCAGGCCAGCCGCCGCTCGCGACCGTTCAGGCAGAGTCGCTCGATGCGCTTCGGAGCGACTTCAATCAGCACGCCGACAGCGTGCGGGTCATCGTGCTGCTCTCCCCGAGTTGAACGACGTGTCTGCGGGGGGCCTCCGCATTCGAGACCGTTCTCCGACAGCAGTCCGGCGCCGGCGTGCGCGTCTTCGCCATATGGGAGCCGATGCTCGTCACGGACTTCGCCGCACCGGGCACCTTCGTGCTGAGGCGGCTGACCGATGCACGCGTGCGGCAGTACTGGGATCCCCATCACCTCGTTGCCGCGCAGATCGCGCGCGACGCCCGGCCACCCCAACCGGTGCAGAACTGCTGCGAGCGCAGCGGGACGCTCTGGGATTTGGCCGCCGTGTATCGCCGAGGCGCGGTGTGGACAGAGCGGATGCCGCCTGCAACGGTGTTCGATGGTCCCGTCCTGGACGTGACAGATCAAATCTCGAGATCGATCCGCTAATCGAGTGATGTCGTCGCGCCTGATTCGGCACGCGAGTTCTCACCTTTGCCCAATATCGCGGTGCGCCTGCCGCGCACGCGAATACTGAAGAGCCGTCACCACGCGATTTGTGGAGTAAATCCGCCCGCGCGTGGGACGCGTGCGTGTGAATGCTCCGGTTCGGCGCTTGCATCTGCGCACATCGCTGCGGCGCCGGTGCCGGACGGACGACACATGCAGGAGCGCACGACATTGTCGGAACCTGTCGAAGAGGGCGTTTCTGTCGAGCTGTCGCTGGAGCATCCGTTCGGACCCAGACTGCGCCGCGCAATCCTGCTCTTCACCGCGGCCGTCGCACTGCACATGGGTGTCGTCCGTGGTCCTCGAGTGCCTGGCCCGTTGCAGCTCGCCAATGCCGGTGCGATTTCGCAGGCGGGCCTGATCGGAGCTCCCGCGATTGCGACGAGGAAGCCGACGAGTGCCGAGAAGCCCGCGAGTGCGGAAGCGCCCTCGGTGCGCATCAAGACAGAGCTCATCGAAGTGGGCCGGGCGGTCGATCCGCCGCCGACCGTAATGGAAGTGCCCGTTGCGACGAGCGGGTTCCTGCGCGCGCGCGTGGAGACGCCTCGCCCCGAAACGGTCGAGCCGTTTGTCAGCACGCCGCGCGAATCGAAGCGCGAACCGGCATCGGTCGCCGCCTCCGACGTCCGCGTACTGCCCAGGATCGAGGCAGACGAACCTCGTACGGCTGGCGCCGGATCGGTTGCGCCGGCGTCCTCCGCGCCAGCGACCCTTGCCTTCGCGTCGCACTACGACAGCATGCCCGCCGATGCGAACAGTGCGTTGTCGATTGTGCCTGCTGTCGATCACTCGGCTGAGCTCAAGAAGGAGGAAGAGACGGTTCGCCGGGTCCTCCTCGATTACACGCGCGCCTTCGAGCGGCTTGACGTGCAGGCCACGAAGGCGATCTGGCCGACCGTGGACGACAGAGCACTCCAGCGGGCCTTTCAGCAGCTCGATGGCCAGCAGCTCCGTTTCGCGTCCTGCGGAGTTTCGGTGTCGGGACGAGACGCCAACGCGCGCTGCCGTGGCGATGCCACATACCGGCCGAAGGTCGGCTCCCGCGTGCTGCGGCTCACAGAACGCGAGTGGACGTTCAATCTTTCGCGGGACAATGATAGATGGCAGATCGTGAACGCGACGCTCCAGTAGGAGCAGACGGGCACTCGCAGGCCCCCCCCGAGCGAACTCAGCCCAGCCCCGGCGACGTTCCACCCAGCGACCCGCAGCCCGCGCTGCCCTGTCCGGAGTGCGGCTTTCCCCGGCTCACGATGCTGACCGACAGCGAAGTGGTCACCGTCCTGAAGTGCCCGCGCTGCGCGCACCTGTCGGCGCCCGTCAAGGGCGATTGAACGCCTTCCACAACGTCCGGGCAGGCGCTCCCGTGTTGTCCCCAACCGACGGCGCCGTCCGGCGCGACAAATAGTCGCCGCCGCAGCGGCTTCCGTGTCGTCAGTCCCGGAAAGTGGCGCAAATTCCGCGTCTGCTGAAGGCCAGCGTTTTGCCTTCGCGCTGTCGAGTTCGGGGCGTCGGCTCGTACTGGGCCTGCCGCTCTCCCGGCCCGTCAGCCAAGGACGACACCATGACATTGCATTCCGCCCGGTCGACGACGCCGCACCTGCACGAGATGCAGGCGGACGAATCGCTGCTCGTCAACGGGACGCTTCCCGCCGCCATTCTGGTCGGCCTCGGTCTGGGTCTCGCGATCCTGGGGTTGAGCATGGCGTCCATCTGGCAGTGGTTCAGCCACTAGCCTGACTCGCTCTGGCCCTCGTTCGACGATCTGCCCCGGCGCCCCGCCGGCCGCGCGAGGCACTGCCCCACCTTCCATCGAAGTCCCGGCCTGTACTGTTTGTCACATCCCGTCGTTACTACTAGAGGCGGCGCCACGTACAACCGCGCGGGCGCCAGATCACGATGGGAGACGGACCAGGGCCATGGAATTGCCAGCAACCGTGCAAGCGTGCCAGGAGTTGATTCGCGAGTTAGTTGAGGAAAATGCGGCGTTGCGGAAGGCGGGGGCCGATTTTGGTCAGCTGGCTGAACGGCTCAATGCGGCGCTTCAGGAGGAACGCCGCCGGGCCCTCGAACAGCCGGCGCCCCGAGCCGCTGCGAGGAGTCGCAAGCCGAGACCGCTCGTGAACGAAGACGCGACCGAACGGTGGGCGGCATCGCCGTCGGGGCTGCAGACGGTGGCGGGAACCCCACCGCCCTTTACGCGTCATCTTCGTACCGGATGGCCGGTCCGCCGGCCCCGGGCCGCCAAGTGGATCCTCTGAGGCTGCCACGCCGTCGAATCTGCACGAAAAAGCCCCGCGCAGCCTTGCGGCCACGCGGGGCTCCTGCCGGGTCGCTGAAGCGCGGTCAGCCGATGATGCGCACGTTGCTCGGTGGCGCGGGCGGTGCGGGCGGCGCCTGCGTCACCGTGACTGTCTGGCCGCCGACGAGCATGCTGCCCGTCCGGCTGCTCGTCGTGGCGTTCACGTCGATTGTGTAAGCGGCCGTCCCGGATCCGGTCCCCGAACCGGTGATGGTGATCCAAGGCGTGCCGGTGGACGCCGACCACGCACAGCCTGCCTGGGTCGTGATCGTGAGCGCCCCTGTTCCGCCCGCGCCGGCTGGCGTCAGGCTCAACGGGCTGACGCTGTAGCTGCACGTTGCCGGCGCCGCCTCCGTGACGGTGAAGACGTTGCCGGCGACGGTGACCGTCGTCGACCGCGCCGCCGTCGTGGTGTTTGCCGAGACGCTGAAGCTCACCGTCCCGTTGCCACTCCCGCTGGCGCCGATGATGACGGCGACCCACCCTGCGCCGCTCGAGGCCGTCCACGAGCACCCCGCTGGGGCTGTCACTGCGATCGTACCGGACCCGCCTGACGATCCGTAGGACTGGCTCGTCGGCGTGATGTTGAACGAGCAGCCCGGGGCGCCCGCCTCGGTGACGGTGAAGGTCTGGCCTGCAACCGTCAGGGTCGCAGTTTGCGTCGACGTCGTCGTGTTCGCCGCGACGTCGAAGGTCACGCTGCCAGTGCCCGAACCGGTGGCGCCCGTCGCGATGCTCACCCACGCTGCGCTGCTCGTGGCGGTCCACGAACACCCGGCGGTTGTCGTGACGGCAATCGATCCCGAGCCCCCCGCGGCCGCGAAGCTCTGAGTCGTCGGCGAGATGCTGAACGAGCAGCTCGCAGCGGCCTGCGTGATGGTGAAGGTCTGACCCGCGACCGTCAGGGTCGCGGTTCGCGCCAACGTGGTCGTGTTTGCGGCGACGTTGAAGGTCACGCTGCCAGCGCCCGAGCCGGTGGCGCCCGTCGCGATGCTCGCCCACGCTGCGCTGCTCGTGG
>JBBWZJ010000097.1:0-28460 GCA_039648985.1 Acidobacteriota bacterium
CCGGCGTGCCGCGGCGGTGCTTCTGCCACTTGTACCATTGCCCCTGATAGAGGTAGCCGTACTTCGCGCAGGAGATGAACTCCTGCACGGATCCCTTGTAGTCCGTGTAGTACGCCTCGCGGCGCCCGGTGAGCGCCACCGCGGCGCTGTGGTGATAGTCGTCGTTCCAGAGCGCATCCATGCCGTAGCCGCCCGCGGACCGTTCCCGCACCAGCCGCGTGTCCTGCGGCTCGTTTTCCGCGATGATGTAGGTCCGTCGGCCCGCCGCGGCCGCACGGACTCGGTCGCCAATCGAGGCGAGCACGTGCTCACGCGAGGCGTCCTTGATGTCCTGCGTCGCATCGAGCCGCAGACCGTCGAAGTGATACTCGTCGATCCAATACCCCGCGTTCTCCACGAAGAACGCGCGTGCCTGCGGCGGCCCCTCGAAGTTGATGGCCCGGCCCCAGTCGTTCTTGTACCGATCGGTGAAGTAATCGGGGGAGAAGTCGGCCAGGTAATTGCCATCGGGCCCGAGGTGGTTGTAGACCACGTCGAGCACGACCCCGAGCCCGAGTGCATGCGCGCGATCGACGAACGCGCGCAGGTCGTCAGGCCGGCCGTAGAGCCGCGTGGGCGCAAACAGGTTCACACCGTCGTAGCCCCATCCGAAGTGGCCCGCGAAGTCGGCGATCGGCATCATCTCGATGACCGTGATGCCAAGATCCGCGAGGGCGGGAAGTTCCGCCATCGCGGCCGCCCATGTGCCCCGTGGAGTGAACGTGCCGACGTGCATCTCGTACAGCACCTGCCCTCGTGCCGGCACGCCGGACCAGCCCGCGTCGGTCCATCGGAAGCTCCCCGGATCGACGATCTCCGACGGACCGTGGGGGCCGTCGGGCTGAAATCGCGAGACGGGATCCGGCCGCAGATCCGTTCCGTCGAGGCGGAACCAGTAGCGCGCTCCGGCGTGGACGCCCTGGATCCTCCCGCTGAACAGGCCGTCGTCTTCCGGCTCGAGCCGGTGGCCGGCACCGCCTTCGATCGAGACGTCCACGCGCTGGCGCGCCGGCGCCCAGACGCGCACGGAGGCCTCCCCCGGTCCGTACATTTCGAGGCCGGTCGAGAGCCGGCGCTCCGTCACTCCGTGCATAAGGTGGAGGATGCCCTCATCGCTGCGCCCGGCGCCGTTCGCGACCGGCGAGGCGGGCGATCTCGGCGGTCAGCACCGCGGGCTCGACCGGTTTGGGCACGTCGCGATGGACCTCGGCGAGCAGCTTGCCCAGCCGCTTGTCGGTCCGGCCGAACGTCGTCAGCGCCGCGGCGGGTATGCGTCCGCCGCGTTCGGCGTCGAGCGACTGCACCTTGCCGACGAGGGAGTACGAGTCGCGTTCCGGCGACGCACTGTCGCTGACGAGGACGTCAGGCCGCCACGATTCGAGCGTCTCGAGCGCCTCGGCGACCGATTCCGCCGTCCGCACGGCCGCCCCGCGCTGCTGAAGGACCGTCCTCAACAGCTCGCGCCCTTCGCGATCGCGTTCCATGACCAGGACGCGCAGCCCGTCCAGCGGCGCCGAGGACGCGGCGACGATGGCGCTATGCGCCGGGACGTGTCGATCGAGCAGGGCGGCCGGCTGCAGCGGAAATTGGGCGGTGAAGATTGCGCCTCTGCCCGTCTCGGCGTTCCGTGCCTCGATCTCGCCGCCGTGCAGCTCCACGAGCTCGCGGACCAGGGCCAGGCCCACCCCGAGCCCCCCCGCGGCGCGCGTGGGTGAAGCGTCCGCCTGGGTGAACCGTTCGAAGATGCGCGGCAGGAACTCCGGCGCGATGCCGCGTCCGCTGTCCCGGACAATCAGGCGCGCGTGCCGTCCATCGGTGTCGACCGTCAGATCGACCGCCCCGCCGCGCGGTGTGAACTTGATGGCATTGGCCAGCAGATGCCACGCAATCTGCCGCAGGCGCATCTGATCGCCGAGGACCACCACCGGCGAGTCCGGAAGCGACACCCCGAGTACCACGTCTTTGGCGCGGGCCGCGGACTCGATCGCGCGGACGGCCTGCTGGACGGGCTCGACGAGCGACGTGGGGTTGGGATTCAGCTGCAGCTTGCCGGTGAGCGCCTTCGAGACGTCCAGCAGATCGCCGGTGAGTTGCGCCTGGAGCCTGACGTTCCGTTCGATCGACTCGAGACCGCGACCTGCCGTGGGCGAGTCGAGCTTGCCGGTCCGCAGCAGATGCACCCAGCCGAGTACCGCGTTCAGCGGGGTCCGGAGTTCGTGGGACACGGTGGCGAGGAACTCGTCCTTCATCCGGTTGGCCGCTTCGCCGTCGCGACGCGCGGCGCGGGCGACGTCCGCCTGCTGCTCGGCGCTCCGCCGCGCAGCCCGGAGCTCGGAAATGACGGCCGTGAGCAGCAGCCCCTGGACGACGAAGAGCGCGAGGTGCATGGGGGCGGCGGTGTCGGGGGCCGCGGAGCGGCTCGCCTCGAAGGCGCCCAGCAGAGCCCCGAGCACGGTGGCTGCGAGCGCCGGGCCCGTGCCGCCGAACCACGCGCACGCCATGACGGCCGTCCCGAGCAGCAGGAATTCGCTTCCGCCGTCGATCATGTCACCCGCGCGCCAGCAGACGGCGTACACGAGGGCGACAACCAGCAGCGCGATGACGAACCGGACAGGCGGGGTGAGGGCGCTGAACGGGTACGGATCAGCCGTTCCTTTCATGCAGTGTCCCGCACCCGACCTTCAGACGCCTGCCATACCCGCACGGGCCGTAACGTCGCAACGCACATGCCACGGATTCTCAGTCGGTCACCGGGCCGGCGTGCCGCTCAGCTGCAGCGATATCGGGCGCTTCGGCCCCGTCGGCGTCGGCTGACGAGACGGACGAGGAATCCGAGGGAGCGGCGGCCTGAACGGGACCCAGGACGCCGTCGATGAGCCCGTAATCCTTCGCGCGGGCGGCATCCAGATAGAAGTCGTTCCGCTTCGTATCGCGGATGATCTGGCGCAACGGCTTTCCTGACCGTTCGGCGAGAATCCTGTAGATCTGCCCCTGCATCTGCTTCAACCGGTCGAGGTGCTGGGCAGCCGCGGTCGTCGACTGCCAGCCCGCCCATTTGGCGGGCTCGTGAATCATGATCCACGAATGCGGGAACGAGAGCCGGCGTCCGGGGCTTGCGGCCTGCAGGACGATCGATCCCATGGAGTAAGCCATGCCCTGCACGACGATCGTGACCTCGAGCCCCCGTGCGACGAGGTGCTGGATCGCGTCGTGGATGGCGAGACCGTCGGTCACGTTGCCGCCGGCGCTGTTGATGTAAATCGTGATCGGCCGGGTGCTGTCGTTCGCCAGTTCCCGCAGCCGCTCGATGACCGTCCGCGCCGTGTCCTTCTCGATGTCGCCGATGAGGTATATGTCCCGAAGGCGGTCCGATTGCTCTTTTCGGACGATTTGTTTGACCGCCTCTACCAACTCGTTCAGGATCTGATTGTTGATTTCACCCATCTCAGGCGCCCCTCGCACGCCCCGTGCCGTCTCGCGGCCGCTGAGCTGCTGCTCCGGTCTCCCGCTGCTTCGCCGAATCCGGCCGCCAAACCTCAACTTACCGCAGATTGTTCTAAACCAGACACCCTGCACTCTCGTCCAATTGCACCGACAGCCAGAACATGGAGTCTTGGCCCGGTGGTGTTCGAATCCGGGACGCAACGGTTCGAAGCCGGGCAGCCGCGATGCCTGATGGCTACCGGGAACAAACCACCAAGAGCTTACGTATCAGCGACTTAGTGGCCCTGCCCGGCTGTGGCACTCAGTTTGGACTGTCCCGACTGAGCCCGAGGTCCGATCTCCGCGGGCAACGCGAGACAGAGGAACCAATGGTCGACATCGCACGTCCCTCGCAGGCACGCAAGAAGAAGATTCGCCGCATCCTGATCGGCGCCGGGCTGCTCGGCGCGATCGTGCTCATCACGGTCGGCGTGTCGCGGCTGAAGCCGGCGGCGCCGTCGGTCGACCGGGCCACGGTCTGGATCGATACCGTGAAGCGCGGCTCGATGCTGCGGCAAGTGCGCGGGTCGGGCACGCTGGTCCCCGAAGAGATCCGCTGGATCCCGGCGACGACGCAGGGCCGGGTCGAGAACATCGTCCTTCGCCCCGGCGCGACCGTGAAGCCGGGGACCGTCATCCTGGAGCTCAGCAACCCTGAGCTGCAGCAGTCCGTCAAAGAAGCGCAGCTGGCCTATCAGTCGGCACAGGCGAATTACGTCAACCGCAAACAGGAGCTCGAAAGCGCACTGCTCAATCAGCAGGGCGATGTCGCCGGGATCGAAGCGGCGTACAAGAACGCGGCTCTGAACCTCGAAGCCCAGGAGAAGCTCTATAAGGACGGCCTGGTCTCCGAGATTCAGCTGAAACAGTCGCGCAGCGCCGCCGAGGAGCTCAAGAACCGGCTGGACATCGGGCAGAAGCGGCTCGAGATGCAGACCGCCGGCATCCGCTCGCAGCTCGCGCCGCAGGAAGCGGACGTCGATCAGAAACGCGCCGCCTACGAGCTCCGCGTCCGGCAGCTCGACGATCTCAAGGTCAAGGCGGGCATGAACGGCGTGCTGCAGCTCGTGCCGGTGGAACGCGGGCAGCAGGTCGCACCGGGGACGAACCTGGCGCGTGTTGCGGATCCGACGAACCTGAAGGCGGAGCTCCGGATCGCGGAGACGCAGACCAAGGATATCCGCGTGGGCCAGACCGCCGAAGTCGACACGCGCAACGGCGTCGTCAAGGGACATGTCTCGCGCATGGATCCGGCATCCGCCGGAGGCACCGTGGGGGTGGACATCATCCTGGACGGCGCGCTGCCGAGCGGCGCGCGCCCGGACCTGAGCGTGGACGGCACCATCCAGCTCGAACGGCTCGAGAACGTGCTCTACGTCGGGCGCCCGGCCTTCGGCCAGGAACAGAGCACCGTCGGCCTGTTCAAGCTGAACGCGGACGGCGAGGCGATCCGGACGAACGTGAAGCTCGGACGCAGTTCCGTGGACAAGATCGAGATCGTCGACGGCTTGCAGCCCGGCGACCAGGTGATTCTGTCGGACATGTCCGCGCAGGACCAGTTCGATCGGATCCGGATCGCGGGATGAGGCGGTCAGGTTTCAGCTATCAGCCATCAGCCATCAGCTGTGAGCTTTTAGCCGTCAGGGTGGCGCGGGGGCAACATTGAAATTCGAACCGGGCGACTGGATCCTCGTAGCTGAGGCTGCGAAGCGAGAACCGAGAACCGAGCACTGAGAGCTGATGTCTGAGAGCTGAGAGCTGAAAGCTGAGAGCTGAGAGCCGATAGCTGTGATTTCCCGTTGACTGCTAGCTTGACTGAGGAGCACCGATGAACACGCCGCCAAACACGTCCGCCCCGACGCTGATCCACCTTGACGGGGTCACGAAGGTCTTCTTCACCGACGAGGTCGAGACGCACGCCCTCGCAGGCATCCACCTGGAGATCAAGAGCGGCGAGTACATTGCGATTGCCGGGCCGTCCGGCTGCGGGAAATCGACGCTGCTGTCGATCCTTGGTCTGCTCGACTCGCCGACGGAGGGCAAGTACATCCTGAACGGCAAGTCGGTCGCGGATTTGCCGCTGTCGGAGCGCGCGCGGGTCCGGAACCGGGAGATCGGCTTCATCTTCCAGAGCTTCAACCTGATTGGCGACCTGAACGTCTACGAGAACGTCGAGCTCCCGCTCACGTATCGCGGCATGAAGTCGGCGGAGCGCAAGGAGCGCGTCATGGCGGCGCTCGAGAAGGTCGGGATGGCGCATCGCGCGAAGCACCTGCCGAGCCAGTTGTCGGGCGGTCAGCAGCAGCGCGTCGCTGTCGCGCGGGCGGTGGCGGGCGCCCCATCGATTCTCCTCGCGGACGAACCGACGGGAAACCTCGACTCGAAGAACGGCGAGGCGGTGATGGAGCTGCTGCGCGAGCTGCATCGCGAAGGGGCGACGATCTGCATGGTCACGCACGACCCGCGCTACGCCCGCCATGCCGACCGATCGATCCACCTGTTCGACGGCCGGGTTGTCGAGGAAGACGGCAGCAAGCACCGCGGCGAGCGCGAGCTCGAAGAGAGCGGCTTCGACGTCGCGCACTGACCGTCATGAATTGCTGATGGCCGCCCGCCCGGCTGCGCACGCAGCCGGCGATCGGCCGTGAGCGATCCGGCATCAGCAATTCCCCGCATGCTTATAAGCGATCATCTCAAGACGCCGCGCAGCGACTCTCCGGAGCACGTGCGCCATCCGGTGCGCGCGTCTGAGCCGCGCGTCCTCATCGCCGACGATCAGGCGGACGTGCTCGAGGCCCTGCGGCTGCTGCTCAAGGCCGAAGGCTTTCAGCTCGAGACCGCATCCTCCCCTGCCGGTGTGCTCGCCGCCGTCGAGGCGCGCGAGTTCGACGTCGCGCTCATCGACCTCAATTACGCGCGAGACACCACCTCCGGCGAAGAGGGCCTCAACCTGCTCTCGCGTATCCAGGGCATCGATCCGACGCTGCCGGTGGTCGTCATGACGGCCTGGGGGAGCGTCGAAGTGGCCGTGGAAGCGATGCGGCGCGGCGCGCGCGACTTCGTCCAGAAGCCCTGGGACAACGCGCGGCTGATGGCCATCATCCGGACACAGATGGAGCTGAGCCAGGCGCTCCGCAAAGGGCAGCGGCTCGAGGCGGAGAATTCGCTGCTGCGCGGCGAGGGCATGCCGAAGCTCATCTCGGAATCCTCTGCCATGCAGAGCGTGCTCCAGGTGATCGCGCGCGTCGGCCCGTCGGATGCGAACGTCCTCATCCTCGGCGAGAACGGGACGGGCAAGGGTGTGGTCGCCCGCGCGCTCCATTCCGTCTCGAGCCGCGCCTCGAGACCAATGACAGTCGTGAACTCGGGCGGTGTGTCGGAAGGCGTCTTCGAAAGCGAGCTGTTCGGCCACGTTCGCGGCGCCTTTACTGACGCCAAGACCGATCGCGTGGGCCGCTTCGAGCTCGCCGACCAGGGCACGCTCTTCCTCGACGAAATCGCCAATGTCCCGATGAGTCAGCAGGCCAAGCTGCTGCGGGTCATCGAAACGGGCGAGTTCGAGCGGCTCGGATCGTCGCGGACGCGGCGCGTGGACACACGCATCATCTCGGCGACGAATGCCAACCTGACCGAGGAAGTTGCCGCGGGGCGCTTCCGTCAGGACCTGCTGTTCCGCCTGAACACGATCGAGATCCGGCTGCCCTCGCTGCGCGACAGGCGCGAGGATCTCCCGCTGCTCGCGCAGCACTTTCTGCGGCAGCATGCCCAGCGCTATCGGAAGCGGCTGACGGGGTTCGAGAGCGGCGCGATGCAGATGCTCCTGGAGCATTCGTGGCCCGGCAACGTCCGCGAGCTCGATCATGCGATCGAGCGTGCGGTGCTGATGGCGCCAGGCCCCCTAGTCAAGCCGGGGGATCTCGGGCTGCGCGCCACCCGGGAAGGCGGCGGCCGGCTCGAGGACAT
This sequence comes from Acidobacteriota bacterium, assembly GCA_039648985.1. Lineage (GTDB taxonomy): Bacteria > Acidobacteriota > Vicinamibacteria > Vicinamibacterales > 2-12-FULL-66-21 > JALZOC01. The sequence continues at coordinate 7,486 of JBBWZJ010000097.1, forward strand.
GAGCCTCGAGGAAGTCGAGTCGTTCCTCATCAAGAAGGCGATGACCCGCTTCGACGGCAACGTCAGCCAGGCCGCCAAGGCCTTGGGCTTGAGCCGCAGCGCCCTGTACCGCCGCCTTCAGCGTTACGGCCTCTGAGCGACACCGGGAAGTGCCATACTTCCCTGTTCATGCCGGCAAACCGCCCGCGCGAGCCGCGTCTCAGCCACGACCGCCGCATCCTGTTGATGGCGTTCGCGTCGGCGCTGCCGGGGGCCGCGATCTCGATGATCTTCCTCTGGACAGGCGACTACACCCCCAAGGTCCAGTGGACCCTGACCGTCCTCATCGGCACCTTCTGTCTCGGTTTTGCGTTCGCGCTGCGCGAGCGCGTCATCCTTCCGCTCCAGACTCTCTCGAACCTGCTCGCCGCGCTCGGTGAAGGCGACTTCTCCATCCGCGCCCGCGGCGCGCACGGAGGGGACCCCCTCGGCGAAGTGATGGTCGAAGTGAATGCGCTCGTCGAAACGCTGCGGCACCAGCGACTCGACGCGCTGGAAGCCACGACGCTGCTGCGGAAGGTGATGGCGGAGATCGACGTCGCCGTGTTCACGTTCGACGAGGAGCACGAGCTGAAATTCGTCAACCGTGCGGGTGCACGGCTCCTCAGCCAGCCCGGTGAGCGCCTGCTCGGCCGGCGGGCGGAGGAACTGGATCTCGCGGACTGCCTGACCGGCGACGCGCCGCGGGTCATCAACACGGCGTTTCCCGGCGGGGTCGGGCGCTGGGAGATCCGCCGCAGCCTGTTCCGCCAGGGAGGACGGCCGCACGAGCTGCTCGTGCTGTCGGACCTCAGTCAACCGCTGCGCGAGGAAGAACGCCAGGCATGGCAGCGGCTCATTCGCGTCATCGGCCACGAGATGAACAACTCGCTCGCGCCCATCAAGTCGATTGCCGGCAGCCTGGGAACGCTCATCGAGCGCGAGCCGCCTCCGGCTGACTGGCGCGAGGACATGCAGCGGGGCCTCGCGGTAATCGCGTCGCGCTCGGAAGCGCTGAGCCGGTTCATGAACGCGTACGCCAGGCTCGCGAAGCTGCCGCCGCCCAGACTGACCGCACTGGAAGTCGCTCCCTTCGTTGATCGCGTCGTCACCCTCGAGAAGGATCCGCGTGTGCGGATCGCCGCAGGGCCGCGGCTCACGATCCAGGGTGACGGCGATCAGCTCGAGCAACTCCTGATCAACCTGTTGCGAAATGCGACCGACGCCGCCCGCGAGACTGGAGGCGGGGTGACGGTCGGCTGGCAGCGCCTGGCCGGGTCCGTGCCGCCGACCATGGAGCTGTGGGTGGAGGATGAAGGCCCGGGTCTCTCGAATACGGGAAACCTGTTCGTCCCGTTCTTCACGACGAAGCCCGGCGGCTCGGGAATCGGGCTCGTTCTGAGCCGGCAGATTGCCGAAGCGCACGGCGGCAGCCTCACGCTCGAGAACCGTGGGGATCGCCAGGGATGCCGCGCCAGTCTGCGGATCCCGCTGCACACCGGCCACGTGCTGCGGGCGGAGCCGCTCGAGGGCGCCGAGGCGCAGGGCGTGACATCATGAGCCTGAGGTGCTCGATGCGCGTGCGCCGGGGTTCGAGGCGGTTCCCAGGATGCTGACGCGGTTGTTCGCCGGACACGTGGAGTTGAGCGCCGTCGTCCTCGCGGTCGCGGGCACGATTGGCGCCGCCTGGATCGCGGCGCGGCTCGTCCGCCGCGTGATGGCCGCGTGGCTGCGCGGCCTGATGGGCGACCCGGCGCTCCTCGTCTCGAGCCCGACAGTCCGCGCGCCGCTCCGGATCATCGGTGGCGCGACCTTCGTGTTCGTCCTCGCGATCCTCCTCTTCCCCGCGTTCGAGCTTGCGGGGCTCCGGCCGCGGGCCGGCGTTCCGCTGCGAAACCTGGCAGACTGGAGCTTTGGCGCCGGGCTCCGCACCGTTCTCATCATCGTCCTGGCATACGCGCTGGTCCGGACGACGGCGCTCCTGGTGCGGCGGTTCGAGCACGATCTGAGCCTCGGCACCGATCTCGACGCGCTGGAGCGGGCGAAGCGCGCGCGGACGCTGGGCGCCGTCGTTCATAAAGCCGCGACCGTCCTGGTGATCGGCAGCGCCGCGCTCATGGTGCTGCAGGGCGTGGGCATCGACATCACGCCCGTGCTCACCGGCGCCGGCATCGCGGGCCTCGCGGTCGGATTCGGTGCACAGACGCTCGTGCGCGACATCATCAGCGGGTTCTTCCTCATTCTCGAGAATCAGGTGCGCGTCGGCGACGTGGCGGCGATCAACGGCACCGGGGGCGTGGTGGAGTCGATCAACCTGCGCACCGTGATCCTGCGCGATGTCGAGGGAACCGTGCACGTCTTTCCAAACGGCGCGATCAACACGCTCGCGAACCGGAGCAAGGACTTTTCCTACTACGTGATCGATCTGTCGGTCTCGTATTTCGACGACACCGACGCTGTCGCGGCCGTGCTGAAGGACGTCGGCGCGCACCTCCAGAGTGACAGCGAGTTCGGGCCCGCGATCCTGGCGCCACTGGAGGTGCTCGGGGTCGAGAGCTTCGGTGACTGGTCGATCCAGATCAAGGCGCGGATCAAGACCATGCCGTCGAAGCAGTGGTTCGTGGGGCGCGAGCTGCGCCGGCGGATCATCAAGGCGTTCGAACAGCACGGGTTCTCGATTCCTTTCCCCGTGCCTTCGAGCACCGTGCCGAAGGAGCCTCGCCGGCTTGACGCGCCGCCGCCTGACATTGCCGTCCGGCCTGACCGTGCGGGTCAGTAGCCGCCGGCAGCCGATCCCTGGGTGAGCTTCTGCCCCGCCGATTCCTGCACAATCTTGACGCCGGCGCTCGCACCCACCCGGGTCGCCCCCGCCGCCACCATGGCCTTGAGGCCTTCCAGGTCGCGGACGCCACCCGCGGCCTTGACGCCCATCTCGGAGCCGACGACGCGGCGCATCAGGGCCACGTCTGCAGCCGTGGCGCCGCCGGACGCGAATCCGGTGGATGTCTTCACGAAGTCAGCGCCCGCGGCTTTTGCGAGCGTGCACGCCGCGACTTTCTCGTCGTCGGTCAGCAGGGCCGCCTCGATGATCACCTTGCTGATCACGTTGCACTGGCGGCATGCGTCCACGACCGCGGTGATGTCGCGCTCCACCGTCCGCAGGTCGCCGGACTTGAGCGCGCCGATGTTGATGACCATGTCGATTTCCGTCGCACCGTCGAAGATCGCGCGCCGGGTTTCGTAGTTCTTCACGTCGGCTGTCGTCGCTCCGAGGGGAAATCCGACGACCGAGCACACGCCAACCCCCGTGCCGCGCAGGAGCGCCGCCGCCGTCGCGACCCATGCCGGGTTGACGCAGACCGTGGCGAAATGAAACTCCGCCGCTTCGCGGCAGAGCTTTTCGATGTCGCCGCGTGATGCGTCGGGCTTGAGCAGTGTGTGATCGATCATCGACGACACACCCGTTGTCGCGCTCCCGCTGGCGTGCATGCCAAGGCGAGTCGCCCCGGCATCGATCACCCCGCGCAACCGGTCGGGGCAGCAGTCGGACACCGCCGCATGGCAGGCGCAGCGCTGGATGACGCCTCCGGCGGAGGGCTGCGCCTTCACCACTTCGTCGGTGATGATGTCGATCAGTCGTTGCAGATCCTGCGGGTTCAACATGGCTGCGTCGGCTCGCCTTTGTCCCGTCGTGCCGGTCCGCCGGCAGATCGCCCGGGCATCAGAAGCGCTCCTCCAGCCGGCGGATCTTGAGCAGGCGCCGGATGTACCGTGCCTCTCGCATCGGAGTGCCCATCCACGTGTCGACAATGCGAATCGCGGTATCCGGGCCGTCCAGCAGCGACGATCCGAGCGTCAGCACGTTTGCGCCGTTGTGCTCGCGCGAATACCGCGCAATCGTTTCGGTCGTGCACATCACGGCGCGAATGCCGCGGATCTTGTTCGCCGCAATCGCGGAGCCGATCCCGGCCCCGTCGATCACGATCCCCGCGTCCGATTCCTTTCGTGCCACGCTCGTCGCGACCCGGGCCGCGACGTCGGGATAGTCTACCGGCTCGGCCGTCTCCGTGCCCATGTCCTCGACCGCGATCGCGCGTGCGCGCAGATGGCTCACGAGCGCGCGCTTCATGGCCAGTCCCGTATGGTCGCACCCGATTGCCACGCGCCGGATGTCCGCGGCCGGCACCAGCTCTCCCGCGCCGGACGCGTCCGCTGATCCCGCGGCGATCACCGACACGCGGCGCGCCGCGAGCGTGTCGCGCGCAAGCGGCGTGACGTGGCCTCCGGCCGCGAGCTCCACCGTCGCACCGATATCCAGCACCCGGGCGTCAGCCTCGGTGATCAGGTCGAAACGCTTCATCGTCATCAGCTATCAGTTTTCAGCTATCAGCTATCAGTTCGCTTCCCGCTTCCGGCTTGAACGCCGAGGCGACTTGGGTCATTCGATTCGGAAACGATGCGGAGCAAGCCGTTAGAGTCCACGAAAAACGCTGCGCAGGCCAACGACAGGGCGCGCGATCCTCAATGGTCGCGCGCCGCGTTCGGACGACAGTAAGCCGGAGAAGCGTTTTTCCGGCTTGTTATGCGTTTTCCTAAGCTAATGAGCCGAGACGACTCGGCTTTTCACGCGTTTGTTCTGCCGCGACACCACAAGGACCAGCTATCAGTTCGCTTCCCGCTTCCCGGCTCCCGGCTTCCAGCTGAGAGCTGAGAGCTGAATGCTGAGCGCTCACTCCGTTCGGTGCTCTTCCAGTTCCGCGATGTGCGGGAGGTTACGATATTGCTCCGCATAATCGAGCCCGTAGCCGACCACGAACCGATCCTCGATCGTGAACCCGACGTACTCGACCTTCACGTCCACCGCCCGGCGTGACGGCTTGCTCAGCAGACACGCCGTGCGCAGCGACTTCGGCGAGCGGGCCCGCAGGATGTCCTGCAGGTACGTCAGCGTCAGGCCTGTGTCGACGATGTCCTCGATGATGATCACGTGGCGGCCTTCGAGTCCGGAGTCGAGATCCTTCAGCAGCCGCACCTCGCCCGAGGACCGCGTGCTCGTCACGTAGCTGGACACCGCGATGAAGTCCATCGTCACCCGCGGCCCCATCGCGCGCACCAGGTCCGCCATGAACACGAACCCGCCTTTCAGCACACAGACGAGGTGAATGCCGTCCTCAGCCGCGTAGTCGGCCTCGATCTCGGCCGCCAGCGCCCGCACGCGTGCCTGAATCGCCGCCGCCTCGAGCAGAACCTTCATCCACTCAGCCTCACCATCCCCGCACCCCTGGCACCCTTTACTTAACCGCTTCTCTCACCTTCGCGGCCAGCGCGCGCGCGTCCGCGAGCACCTCCGCTGCCGGAAGCGTCTGCACCTTCCGATCACGCATCAGGACGCGGCCGTTCACGATGGTCGTCGTCACGTCGTCGCCCCGCGTCACGTACACGAGGTGCGACAGCGGATCGTACATCGGCACCTGCCTCGCGGCGCCGAGCGCCACGACGATCAGATCGGCGCGCTTGCCCGTCTCGAGCGATCCCGTCTGCGCGTCGAGACCGAGGATGCGGGCGCCGTCAATCGTGGCCATCTCCACCGCAGTGCGCGCCGGCACGGCCCGCGGATCGCCGGTCTCCAGCTTTGCGAGGAACGCCGCCTGCCGCATGGCCTCGAACATGTCGAGATCGTTATTGCTCGCCGCGCCGTCGGTGCCGAGACCGACGCGTACGCCCGCCGCCCGCATCGCGACGACCTTGGCGGCGCCGCTCGCCAGCTTCATGTTGCTCTCGGGATTGTGCGACACCCCGACGTGCCGGGACGCCAGGATCGCCATGTCGGCCGGCGACAGCCACACGCCGTGCGCCGCCACCGTGCGCGGCCCCCAGAAGTTGAGGGATTCCAGATAGCGGGTCGGCGAGGCGTGGTGCTGCTTCTCCGAGTTGGTGTCTTCCTCCGCCGTTTCGGCCAGGTGGATGAGGACGGGCGCTCGCTTCCGATCCGCAAGCGTCCGAACGGCTTGGAGGGTCGCGCTGTCCAGCGTGTACATCGAATGGGGCGCGAGTGCAGGGACGACGAGATCATCGTCGGCGAAGCGATCAAGGAATGCCTCGGCCCGCGTCAGCCCCTCGGCGGGGGTCCGGGCATCGGCGACAGGAAACTGGATGATCGTCTGCCCGAGGACGCCCCGCAGGCCGGCCTCCTTCGTCACCCGGGCGACCTCCTCCTCGAAGTAGTACATGTCCGCGTAGGTCGTCGTCCCGGACTGGATCATCTCGAGCGCTGCGAGCCGCGTGCCCGCCCGCACGAACGCGGGCGTGACGGTCTTCGCTTCGGCCGGGAATATGTACTTCTGCAGCCAGTCCATCAATGCGAGATCATCGGCCAGTCCGCGATAGAGGACCATCGCGGCGTGGGTGTGGGTGTTGACCAGGCCCGGCATGACCACGTGGCCTGTCGCATCGATCGATTCGCCGGCGTCGAACCCGGCGGCAATCGCTTCCGGCGTGCCGATGCCCACGATGTCGCGGCCGTCTATCGCCAGGGCGCCCGGGGCCAGCACCCGGCCGGCCGGATCGACGGTCACCACGATGCCGCCCGTCACGACGAGCGCCACGGCCCGGCGCGCCGGCTGCGCGGACACGATCGCGGCGGCACAGACCAGGGCAGCGTAAGCGCGCAGCATGGACGGGTGATCTTATCGCGTTTCGCTTTTTCTCTTTTCCCCTTTTGCCGCCGCCGTTTTGTATAGTGAACGCGTGCCGCTGCACCTCGTCCCGCACCCGCTGGTCCACGACGCGCTCGCGACGCTGAGGGACGCCGGGACGCCGCCGGAGCTGTTTCGGCGCATGGCGGTCCGAATCAGCCTGCTGCTCGCCGCCGAAGCGACGCGCGATGTCCCAAGCGCCGCGGCAATCGTCGGCACGCCGCTCGGGCCCGCCGAGAGCAGGCGGATTACAGGCGACGTCGTCGTCGTGCCCGTGCTCCGTGCCGGTCTCGGCATGCTCGACGCCATCCTCGAACTGCTCCCCCGGGCGCGGGTGGGGCACATCGGTCTGCAGCGCGACGAGCTGACGGCGATCGCCTCGCGCTACTATTCGAAGCTTCCCGACGACCTGACCGGCAGCTTCGTGCTGATGATCGATCCGATGCTGGCGACCGGCGGAAGCGCCGTCTCCGCCCTGGACCTTCTGCGCAACGCCGGTGCCCGCAACGTGCGGATGATCTGCATCGTCGCGGCCCCCGAAGGCATCGCGCTCGTCGAGCGTCATCATCCCGACGTGCACATCTTCACCCCTGTCGTCGATCAAGGGCTCAACGAGCACAAGTTCATCGTCCCCGGACTCGGCGACTTCGGCGACCGGCTGTATGGCACGTAGTAAACCGCGCACGAGCCACATCATGAAGCCACCGATACACGAGCGCACAGTGGATCGCCGGAGCCAGCCGCGGGTGACCGACTCCAAGTGGCGCACGGCGCTCACCAGCATCGAGCCGAACAAGATCCTCGTCCGCGGGTACCCCCTGGACGAATTGATGGGTCGCCTCACGTTCGGGGAGACGATTTACCTGCTGCTCATGGGAGAGTGCCCTACCCCCGGCATTGGCCGGCTGATGGAAGCCATGCTCGTGTCGTTCATCGATCACGGCGCGACGCCCCCGTCCACCCTGGCCGCGAGGAACACCGCCACCGCGGGTGCGCCCCTGCGCTCGTGCGTGGCTGCGGGCGTCCTCGGATTCGGGCGCTACCACGGCGGAGACATCGAGAGCTGCATGCAGTTTCTCGACAGCGGGCTGGAGCTGGTCCGGGCCGGCAGCTCTTACAAGGATGCCGCCCAGGAGATGGTCGCACGCTGGCAGGCGACCGGCGAGTCGGTGCCGGGCTTCGGGCATCGGTACCACACGCGCGATCCGCGCGCCGCCCGGCTCTTTCAGATGGCGCTGGAGCTCGAGATCGAGGGCGGCCACATCCAGATGATTCGGGCCGTGGAGATGCTGCTCGCGACCGAGCGGGGGACGCAGCCGGCAGTGCCTGTGAACATCGACGGCGCGATTGCGGCGGTCTGCGGCGATCTCGGCATGCCGCCGGATGTCGCGAACGCACTCTTCATCATCTCGCGCGTCCCCGGGATTGCCGCCCAGGCCCAGGAAGAACGCGAGCGGCAGCACCCGATGCGGCAGATCGATCCGAAGGACCACATCTACGACGGCCCCTCGGAGCGCCGGCTGCCCGAGCGCCGGAAGTAGGCCCTCGTCAGTACTTCGACTGCGTGGGATCGACTTTGTCGATCCAGTCGAGAATGCCGCCTTTCAGATTCTTCACCCGGGTGAAGCCGCGATCCCGCAGCAGCGCGACAGCCTTGGCGCTCCGTCCGCCCATCTTGCAGTGCACGACGATGTCGCGGTTGCGATCGAGCTCCGCGGAGCGCGCCGCAATCTCGCCAAGCGGAATCAGCGTGGACCCCGGAATCCGGCAAATCTGATACTCGTTCGGCTCGCGGACGTCGAGGATGAAGACGTTCGCGCCCTTGTCGATCTGCGCCTTCAGCTCCTGTGATGTGACCTCGGGAACGCCGGACGAGACAGGTCCCGCGCTCGCGGGCGTGACGCCGCAGAACGCGTCGTAGTCGATGAGCTCGTGAATCGTGGGATTGTCGCCGCAGACGGGGCACTCGACATCGCGCCGCAGCTTTAGCTCGCGGAAACGCATCTGCAGCGCGTCGTACAGGAGCAGGCGCCCGACGAGCGGCTGCCCTGCGCCGAGAATGAGCTTGATGGCCTCGGTCGCCTGGATGATGCCGATGATCCCGGGCAGGACGCCCAGCACGCCTCCCTCCGCGCAGCTCGGGACGAGGCCGGGCGGTGGCGGCTCGGGGTACAGGCAGCGATAGCACGGCCCGCCCTTGACCGCGAACACCGAAGCCTGCCCATCGAACCGGAAGATGCTGCCGTACGCGTTCGGCTTGCCGAGCAGCACGCACGCGTCGTTCACGAGATACCGGGTCTGGAAATTGTCCGTGCCGTCGAGGATGACGTCATAGTCCCGGAGGACGTCGAGCGCGTTCTTCGACGTGAGCGCGAGTTCGTGCGTGATGACTTTCACCGAGGGGTTCATCGCCAGCAGTCGATCGCGCGAGGCCTCCAGCTTGGGCCTGCCGACGTCAGGCGTCCCGTAGATGATCTGCCGGTGCAGGTTGCTCGCGTCCACCGTGTCGAAGTCGACGAGCCCCAGCGTGCCGACGCCGGCAGCCGCGAGGTACATGCTCGCCGGCGCGCCAAGCCCGCCCGCCCCGATGCACAGCACGCGAGCGGCCTTCAGCTTCCGCTGACCCTCGACACCCACCTCCGGCATGATCAGGTGCCGGCTGTAGCGCTGCACTTCGTCGCGGCTCAACTCCTCTCCCTCGCGCTGGACGACGGCGCCGACGCCGCCGGCGACGGAGGGAACGATGCTCACCGTGTCTCCCGCCTTGAGCGCGGTCTTCTCCCGTTCGAGGTGTCTGATGTCCTCGTCGTTCACGTAAATATTCACGAAGCTGCGCAGCTTCCCGTCGTCGTTGTACAGGTGCTTGCGCAGATCGCCATAGCGCGCGACGAGCGCCTGGAGGACCTCGCCGACCGTGCCGCCGTCAAGCTCGACGACGTCCAGCTTGCCGGCAAACGGGCGGAGCGGCGTCGGGATCAGAATTCGATGGGCCATGTAGTGTCCTTCCGGTCGCAACCGGAGCGGTCCTCGCGCTGGCGCCGCCGGGAGATCGTTCCCGCCGCGTCGCGCCGAATGGAGACAGTAACGAGATCAGGCATTCGGCAGCGCGGCCGCCTTTTCGGGCGCCGACTGCAGATATGCCTCGAAGTCCGCGAGCGCCCGGCCGATTTCGATTCGGGCCGGCAGCCGCGGTCCCACGGCCTCCGCGGCCGTCTTGTATCCGTTGCCGGTGATGCAGACGACAACGGATTCGTTGGGCGGAATCGCGCCGCGGCGGACGAGCGCCATGGCGCCCGCCAGTGTCGCACCACCCGCGGGTTCGGTGAAAATGCCCTCGGTTTCTGCGAGCAGGTCCATCGCGGCGAGGATCTCCTCGTCCGTGGATGCCGCCCCGGAACCACCGGTCGACTTCACCGTTTCAACGACCTGGAACCCGTCGGCCGGGTTGCCGATGGCGATCGACGAGGCGATCGTGTTCGGCTTGACGGGGTCGGGAAACTCGAGCCCCTCGTCGAGCGCACGGATGACCGGTGCGCATCCGGCCGCCTGCGCCGCGTGGATGCGCGGGAGCTCTCCGTCGACGAGGCCGATCTGCTTCAGTTCCCTGAATCCGCGGGCGATGCGCGGCAGCAGCGTGCCCCCCGCGACAGGGCAGACGAGGTGCTGCGGAAACCGCCAGCCGAGCTGCTCGACCACTTCGAATCCGAGCGTCTTGGCGCCCTCGGCGTAGTAGCTGCGCAGGTTGATGTTCGCGAACCCCCAGCCGTGCTTCTCCGCAATCTGCGTGCAGAGCCGGTTCACGTCATCGTAATTGCCGCGCACGCCGATGACGTGCGGCTTGAAGACGGCGGACCCGAGCACCTTGTTCAATTCCAGATCGTGCGGGATGAAGACGTAACACTCGAGACCCAGGCGGGCGGCGTGCGCGGAGACGCTGTTCGCGAGATTCCCTGTCGACGCGCAGCCGAACGTCGTGAATCCGAGCTCGACAGCGCGCGTCGCGGCCATCGAGACGACGCGATCCTTGTAAGACAGCGTCGGATGGTTGACCGAGTCGTCCTTGATGTAGAGCTCGCGAAGACCGAGCCGCCGCGCGAGGCGATCGGCTCTGACGAGCGGCGTGTACCCCGAATGGAATCCGGTCCGCGGCTCACCCGAGATCGGCAGCAGCTCGCGGAACCGCCACACATTGCGGGGCCGGCTCTCGATCGCGCTCCGCGTCATCGCCTCGCGAACGCCCGCATAGTCGTACACGACCTCGAGCGGGCCGAGGCATTCGCCGCAGACCCACAGCGCCTCGGCAGGATACCTGGTCCCACAGAGATGACACTGGAGCCCCGTCATGAACGTCATGCGTCACCTTCTCGATGTACCTTCACTGTTCTCACCGTGCACGCGACCCGCTCGGCCGCATAGGCGTCGCGCAGCACGCGCTCCACCTTTCCCGGGTGGCCCGAGGCGAAGACCGCGACCGTCGGGCCGGCGCCGCTCAGGCAGGCACCGATCACATCAGGATGCCGCAGCGCCAGCAGCCGGCGCAACCCCGGCACGAGCGCTTCGCGGTACGGCTGGTGCGCCCGGTCGTGCAGCGCTTCCCGCATGTCCTCCGCGCGCCCCGTCTGCAACGCACTCAGCAGCAGCGCCACGTGCTGCACGTTGAAAATCGTATCAGCCAGAGGCACCTTCTTCGGGAGCGCCCGCCGCGACACCGACGTCGCGAGCTCCGTCTGCGGCGTCGCCACGATGATCCGCCACCGTGCCGGCCAGGGCCACTGCGACACCGCGATGCTGCCATCGGCGCGCGCGCAGCAGCTCGTCACTCCTCCGTAGATCGACGCCGCGGCATTGTCCGGGTGCCCCTCGATCTTCGACGTCGCCGCCAGAATGTCGGTCGCGTTGCGCCGGCCGTCCACGAGCTCGCGCAGCCGGAGACCGGCTACCGTGGCGGCGGCACTGCTGCCGAGGCCGCCCCGCAGCGGAATCGCGCTGCGGACCTCGATATCGAGCGACGGCGGACGCCGGCGTCCTGAGGGGATTGCGTCGAATCCCTGCTGGATCCGGTTGGGCCCGCCGATTGGCCCGTCGCAGAACCTGCAATTGAGCCGCCCCGCGCCGTCGTCCGTGACCCTCGTGACCTTCACTGTCAGATACAGCGTCACGGCGAGCCCCAGGGTATCCAGTCCCGGCCCCAGGTTCGCGATGGAGGCGGGCACGGCCACCTCCTGAGGGACCTTCAGCACGCGCATTCGCCGTCCATCACCTCCGGCTTGAACGCATGGTCTTCGCCAGGATCGATGAAGTCCGCGGGCAGCGCTTCGTCTGCCCCCATGGCCTCGAGATCCGCAACGGCCGCGCGGGCGTGAGTCGTATCGACGCGGTGGAAGAACGCAGTTGCCGTCTCTCCTGACGTGCGCTCCTCCTCGTACAACCGGAGCATCCGGTTGACCGCTTCCGGAATGCGGCGCGCCGGGATCTTTGCCGTGAGGCGTCCGAAGCTCGCCCCGTCGGATCCCGCTCCCCCGCCGAGCATCATGAAATACTGCGGCACCGGCCGATCGCCGACCTTCCGGATGCTCCCCTGGAACCCGATGCCCGCGATGTGATGCTGGCCGCAGCCGTTCGGGCAGCCGCTGATTTTGATGTGGACGTCGGCGGCCGCACGCGCCAGATCCGGCTGCGCCTCGAGACCCTCCTCAATGAGCCGCGCGAGCCCGCGCGACTGTGTCACCGCGAGCCTGCAGGATTCCGCCCCGGGGCAGCTCGTGACATCAGTGATCGTGCCGGCGCCGGGCCGCCCGAGCCCCGCGGCGGCAAGCCGGCGATACAGGCCCGGCACCTGTCCGCTCTTGACCCAACGCATCACGAGATTCTGATCCACTGTCACGCGCACGGTGCCGTCCGCGTAAGCGCGCGACAGTGCGGCGAGCGCGCGCATCTGACCCGACGTGATGTCGCCGAGCTCCAGCGAGACAGTGACCTGCGAGAACTCTCCCTGCTTCTGCGGCTGGAGGTTCGTTCGCAGCCACTCGGTGCGCTCGCGGCCCGGGCCGCCGTCGCGCACCTCGACGACTGGAACAATGCCCGGGCCCCGGACGGCGGTCGCGGTGACGAGCTCCGCGATCTGCGCGATTGACGGGGCTTCCGCCCGATCAACGGGAGCCACTTCGACAGGCGGGTGCTCGGGATCGAACGGCAGCTGCGCACCGCCGGCGGCCCGCAGCGCGTCGAGCTCCTCCTGAAATGCCGCCTGCCACGCTGCCCAGCCCATGGTCTTGACCAGGAACTTCAGCCGGTTGCGCTGCTTGTGCTCGTAATCCCCGTACCGCTGAAAGACCCGCAGCACGGCCTCCGCGACCATGAGGATGTCGCCCGCGGGCAGGAACTCGTACAGCGACGCTCCGGTGCGGCACATGATCGCCGTCCCGCCGGCGACGTTGACACGGAACCCGCGCCGCCCCGACCCGTCCGGGTGGAGAGCGGCACGCCAGCCGAGATCGTTGATCGAGGTGACCGCATGATCCTCGGACGCACAGCCGTCGAACGCGATCTTGAACTTCCGCGGCAGCGTCGAGCTCAGGGGATGCCGCAGCAGGTAGCGCGACATCGCATCGGCATACGGCGTCACGTCGAACACCTCGTCGCGCGCGACCCCCGCATACGGGCACGCGGTAATGTTCCGCACCGAATTGCCGCACGCTTCGCGCGTCGTCACGCCGGCCTCGGCGAGGAGCCGCATCGCAGGCTCCGCGTCGTGCAGCTTGACGAAGTGGAACTGCACGTTCTGCCGCGTCGAGATGTGCCCGAAGCCGCGCGAATAGCGGTCGGCCACGTCGGCGAGCGCCTCGAGATGGGCGGCGTCGAGAATGCCCTGCGGTATCTTCACCCGCAGCATCTGCGCGTCCGCATCCTGGCGCTGGCCGTACGTGCCGCGGAGCAGACGGAATTTCCGCCACTCCTCCGGCGTGATGTCGCCCCGTTCGAAGCGGTCCAGCATGAGAACGAACTCGTCGATGTCGCTCGTCTTGGCGAACGACAGCCGCGAACGGCCGAACGTACGGGGATCGTCTACTACAGCCATGATTTACCTATGTGGCGGTGGACGCCGCGCGTCCGCCTGAAAGAGATGCCTGCCGCGCATCCGGCGCCGACAGCAGACCGGCGAGGCCGGCGACGGCGCCGATCACGATGATGCCTGGCAGTTCGGACGGCTCCGGCTCCGCACGCCCCAGCGTGTCGAGCGTGCCGTACCACTGGTCGGCGCCGGGCCGCGACGCCCCGAGCACGATCGCCGCCGGGGTGCGGCCGCTCCATCCGCAGTCGAGCAATTGCCGGCGAATCGCCTGCTGGTTGGCGATGCCCATCAGGACGACGACCGTGGCGCTTCCGGGCGCGAGCGATCGAAGCACCGGACCGTACGCGGCCTCGGCGTGACCGGACACCACCACGAACGCGGACGCCAGGCCCCTGTGCGTCACCGGAATGCCCGCCAGCAGCGGCGCCGCGAGTGCGCTCGAGACCCCCGGGATCACCTCACACGCGATGCCCGCGGCGGCGAGCGCCAGCGCTTCCTCACCCCCCCGTCCGAACACGAACGGATCCCCGCATTTCAGCCGGACGATGCGGTGCCCGCGGCGAGCCTCGCGGATCATCAGCCGGTTGATCGCGTCCTGGCGAATCGCCGGACGCCCTGCGCGCTTGCCGACGAAGAAGCGTCGCGCGCGCACGGCGAACGCGAGCGTGTCGGCTTCGACGAGCGCGTCGTACAACACCAGATCGGCCTCGGAGAGCCGCCGCGCGGCCTTGAGCGTCAGCAGCTCGGGATCGCCAGGACCCGCACCGACGAGCGACACGAGGCCGGTCACTTGACGAGCTCCAGGCGCGCAGCCGGCTGCGCTGTGTTCGATGCGTCGAGCGCCGGGCCGCCCCGGCCGGCGTACAGCGCGTTCAGAGCCGCGAGAAGCTCGGGCCGCCTGGCCGCCATCGGTATCTGACGCTCCCGCCATTCGTGCCGCAATTCGTGCGCTCTCAGCATCCAGGCTTCGAGATCGTGCGGCAGCATCGCGTCAATCGCTTCGCGCAGGAGGCCCGCGAGCGCCGGCGCGGCCCCGTCGGTCGAAATGCCCACCGTCACACCGGCCCGCCGGACGACGCCGCCCAGGTACACGCTCGCGTTCGGCGGATCGTCCACCGCGTTGACGAACACCTGGCGCTTCTCGCCTTCCTCTGCGACGCGGCGGTTCACCTCCGGCGGTGCCGCCGCGACGACGAACCACGCGCCGTCCAGATCGCCCGGTTCGAATCCCCGCGCCGCGACCGGTACGCCCGCGGCCCGGATCTCGTCGCACACCTCGGGCGCGACGACGAAAATCTCCGCCCCCGCGGCCTGCAGCGCCGCCAGCTTCGACGCCGCCACGGGCCCGCCGCCGACGACGAGCACCCGGCGGCCGTGCAGCTTGAGGTAAACGGGAAAGAGTGCGATGTGACGTCTCCTGAAACGTAAAAAGCCCGGAAGGTCTGGCCTCCCGGGCTTCGTTGTCGTTGCGATGTGTTGAACCTGGTTCAGAGCATCAACGCGTGGACCGAAGGCAGGGAAGCCCATGGCACTGCATACAGCAGCAACAGTTACACGCGCAGAGGCTTCCGCGGAACATCCAGCCAGTTATATCGCCGGGCAGCCAGTCAAGTCAAGCCGGCCCGGCCGGCTCGACAGCGGCGACCGATTCGGGCGGGCTCAACGCGAGGCCAGCCGCGGAACTCTGGCAGAGGAAGGTCGAAAGCGCAGCCGGCATGCGAGTCATACGCTTGACTCAGGTAGGCCCACTGTCGTCGTTTAGCGCCGGAGCCACATCAGTCCCGCGCGCCTCGGCCTACGCCCGGAAAAATGCGCTGCCGGCGGATGTGCTGACGAAGCCCGCTCCGGCTCGGGTTATCCACGCGCGGGTGAACAATCGGTTGGGCCCCCGGGAGATTCGAGTGGCAGCAGCGAATCAGCCTTTCCGCGGCCGGTACGCCTCCAACGCATTTTTCGCGCCTGACGCCGCGGGCTGGCCGCATCGCGCCCGGCGGACCGACGTGACTCCGCCGCTCCACAACATGGTGGGGTCACTGAGTCAAAGGATACCGGGCGGCCTTGGGATCCAAGCCAGTCCACCCAGGGAGGGCGGTTCAGCCGCCATGGAACCGTACGTGTCGACCCTCACTCACAACAATTCGAACATACCGAGCCGACTCGGTGCGGTCGACTCGGAAACGATGCGGAGCAAGCCGTCGCGGCCTGACGAAAAAGGCGGCGCAGGCCGGCGACAGGGCGCGCCGTCCTGAATGGCGGCGCGCCGCGTTCCACCGACGCTAAGCCGGAGCCGCGTTTTTCCGGCTTGCAGAGCGGTTTCCGAAGCGAACGCAGCCAGTTGGCTCCGAGCCCGCGAAACCTGACAACCGGATCGGCAGGAGCGGGGCGCCGGCCGCCGGGGCCGCTCACACCGTCGTCCCCCCACCCGGAACGAGGCTCGTCAGGACCGGCATCGACACCGGCGGTACCCCGTGGAAGTCGAAGGCGGCAATCTCGCGCATCGCCCGCTCGATCGACGCCGACGGCGCGGGGTCGAGGCTGACGACGAACGGCCGACGGCCTTCGGGAAAACCGGGACGCTGGAGGACGGCGTCGATGTTGATCTCATGCCGCGCGAATACCGTCGCCAGGGTCGCAATGATCCCCGGGCGGTCGGCCACGGTGAAGCGCACGTAATGAGGACTGATGAACGCGCTCGTAACGGCGGCCCGGAGCGCCGGCGGGCGGGCCGTGAACGGGCCCGCCTCGCGCGCAATGGCCAGCAGATCGGATAGGACGGCGACGGCGGTCGGCTCCCCGCCTGCCCCAAGTCCGCCGAACGTCGTCTCGCCGCCGTACTGGCCCCGGAGCATGACGAGGTTCTCGCTCCCGCGGACGCTCGCGAGGGGCGATCCCAGCGGCACCAGCGCCGGACCGACGGCGGCGCGCACGATCGCGGGATCCTCGGTGCGCTCTGCCCAGGCAATCTGTCGAATCGTGCACCCGATCTGCCGCGCGTACTGGAAGTCCACCGACTCGATGGCGTCGATCCGACGCGCCTCGATCGCCCCCGCCTCGACATGCGCGCGCAGCGCCACGTGCGCGAGAATCGCCAGCTTCGCCTGGGCGTCGAATCCCTCGATGTCCTGGGACGGATCGGCCTCGGCGAACCCGAGCGCCTGCGCTTCCGCAAGCGCGTTCCTGAACTCGACGCCGTCCTGTTCCATCCGGCTCAGGATGTAGTTGCACGTCCCGTTGAGGATGCCCGCGACCCGTGTCAGCCGATCTCCCGCGAGGCCGTGCTCGATCGCGCGCACGACCGGCACGCCGCCCGCGACGGCGGCCTCGAAGCGGACGCGGCTCCCGGACCGCTCGGCGACGTCCAGCAGTTCGGGACCGGCATGCGCGATGACCTGCTTGTTTGCCGTCACCACTGACTTCCCCGCTTGGAGCGCGCGCCGGATCCATTCCTCGGCAGGCGCGCGGCCTCCGATGAGCTCGACGAGCACATCCACGTCGTCCGTCAGCACATCGGCGACGCTGTCGGTCCAGCGGACGGCGGCGGGAACCCAGTCCACGCGCTTGCGTGCGACGTCGCGATTGCAGATCGCGACGAGCTGGAGCTCGAGGGGCTTCAAATCGAGCATCAGCCTGGCCACCGACTGGCCCACCGTGCCGAAACCCGCGATCGCGACGCGGCACGCCCGCGTGCCGGCGGTGAAGTTTGGATGGGCCATCTCGTGCATTCTCGCGGTCCGGTTTGCAGGCGTCAAGGTCAAACCCGTTCAGTATCAATTTTGATTATGAAGTTCAAAACATTATAAATTTGACTTTGATTCCGCCGGCCCACACCATAGCTGCATGCACGGTCAGACGCGGTCCGCGGTCCTGCGTGTCATCGGCGCGCTGGGCGGGTCCGGCGGTGTCGTTCGCGGCGCGGCGGTCTCTGGCGGAATCGCCAGCGCGACGGCCGACGAGTGACGCGCCGAACCTGCCGAACCTCAGGGGCCGTCACTCGAACCGGGGACGGCCTTTTTGCTTTTGCGGCCCTGTCGGGCCGGCGCGGCTCTTGAGAAACGAGACAAGCGTGCGAGTGGCGTATCAAGGCGAACCGGGCGCGTTCAGCGAGGCGGCGGTCATGCGGCTGCTGCCCGATGCCGATCCGCGTCCGTATCCGACCTTCGACGAGGTGTTCGACGCGGTCCACGAGGGGGCGGTGAACCTGGGCGTGGTCCCGATCGAGAATTCGATCGGGGGCTCGATCCACCGCAACTACGACCTCCTGGTCGAGCGGGAACTGTCGATTGTCGGCGAGGTGCAGGTGCCGGTGGTGCACAACCTGCTCGCCCTGCCGGGCGTGCAGCTGGGCGAGGTCCGCCGGGTGCTTTCGCATCCGCAGGCGCTCGCCCAGTGCGCGCGCTTCCTGCGGAGCCTCGAGGGAGTGGAGGCCATCGCGACGTATGACACGGCCGGGAGCGCGAAGATGGTGCGCGACGAGCAGCGCCGGGACACGGCCGCGATTGCGTCAGAGCGGGCGGGGACGCTCTTCGGGTTGGAGGCGATCCGCGCCGGCGTCCAGGACTACGACGACAACATCACGCGCTTCCTCGCCATCGGCCGGCAGCGCGTGCCGCTGGGGCCGCCGGACAAGACGTCCCTCGTCTTCACGCTGCGCAGCGAGCCGGGGGCGCTCTTCAAGGCCCTGAGCGTGTTCGCGCTCCGCGGCATCGACCTGTCCAAGCTCGAGTCGCGCCCCGTGCCCGGCCGCCCGTGGGAGTACCTGTTCTACGCCGACGTCGCGGCGGCGCGCGAGGACCTGCCCTGTGCGCGGGCGATGGTGCACCTGGCGGAGTTCGCCGCCTCGCTGCGCACGCTCGGATCGTATCCGCGATGGCGCGAGCCCGAGGCGGGCGCCGAGCGCCAGGCCGTGTCGGCGCTTCCCATGACGAAAGAAGGATCACAGCGTGGCTGAGGGAAACGGCAAGCCGCTCAAGTGGCAGAGCGGCGGGATTACGGACGGTCCGAGCCGCGCGGCGGCCCGGGCGATGCTGTTCGCATCGGGCTTCACCCGTGAAGACCTGAAGCGGCCCGTCATCGGCGTGGCGAACACGTGGATCGAAATCGGTCCCTGCAACTTCCACCTCCGCGATCTGGCGGTCTCGGTCAAAGCCGGGATCCGGGCCGCCGGCGGCACGCCGATGGAATTCAACACGGTCTCGATTTCCGACGGCATCACGATGGGATCGGGCGGCATGCGCTCGTCGCTCGTCAGCCGCGAAGTCATCGCCGACTCGATCGAGCTCGTGACGCGCGGCAACCTGTTCGACGCGCTGGTCATCCTAGTGGGCTGCGACAAGACGATCCCGGGAGCGGCGATGGCGCTCGCCCGCCTCGACATCCCGGGGCTCATCCTTTACGGCGGGTCGATCGCGCCGGGCCGCTTCGAAGGACGGGACGTGACGATCCAGGACGTGTTCGAGGCTGTCGGCGCGCACGCGGCGGGGCGCATGTCCGACGCGGAGCTCTGCGAAGTCGAAGATCGCGCGTGCCCCGGCGCCGGCGCCTGCGGCGGGCAGTTCACCGCGAACACCATGGCGACCGCGTGCGAGTTCCTCGGGCTCGCGGCGATGGGCAGCGGCGACGTGCCGGCGACCGATCCCGGCAAGGCCGGCGTCGCCGAACAGGCCGGCACCCTCGTCATGGACGTGCTCCGGCGCGGCGTGCGCCCGCGGCAGATCATCACGCGCGAGTCGCTCGCGAACGCGATCGCGTCGGTCGCCGCCACCGGCGGGTCCACCAACGCCGTCCTGCACCTCATGGCGATTGCGCGCGAGGCGGGCGTGGCGCTGGACCTCGAGGACTTCGATCGTATCAGCGCACGCACACCGCTCCTGGCGGACCTCAAGCCAGGGGGCCGCTTCGTTGCCGTCGATCTCCACCGCGCCGGGGGCACACGCCTCGTCGCCCGGCGGCTGAAGGAGGCCGGCGCGCTCCATGTGGACGCGATGACGGTCAGCGGCAAGACGATTGGCGACGAAGCTGACGCTGCCGTCGAAACAGGCGGCCAGCAGGTCGTGCGGCCGGTGGACCGCCCGCTCAAGGCCACCGGCGGGCTCGTGATCCTTCGCGGCAACCTCGCGCCCGACGGCTGTGTTGTCAAGGTCGCAGGCCATGACTTCGGCACGTTCCGCGGTCCCGCGCGGGTGTTCGAGTCGGAAGAACTCGCGTTCGACGCGGTGCAGGCCGGCCGCATCAAGGCCGGCGACGTCGTCGTCATCCGGCAGGAAGGGCCGAAAGGAGGGCCGGGCATGCGCGAGATGCTCGGCGTGACGGCCGCCATCGTCGGGGCCGGTCTCGGCGATGCTGTGGCGCTCGTCACGGACGGTCGCTTCTCCGGCGCCACGCACGGCCTCATGGCCGGGCACGTCGCGCCCGAAGCCGCCGCCGGCGGCCCCATCGCGGCGGTACGCGACGGCGACATCATCGCCTTCGACCTCCCGGCGCGCACGCTCAGCGTCGAGGTGAACGCGGCGGACCTCGCGACGCGCCTCTCGGAGTGGCGGGCGCTGCCGCCGCGCTACACAACCGGCGTCATGGCCAAGTACGCACGGCTCGTGTCGTCGGCCTCAGAGGGCGCTACTACTGGGTTCTGACGCTCGAGGGTTTTAGAGTTCTACAGGTTTTACGGGTTTTAAACGTTGGGGTTTTAGGTTTTACGGTTTTTAGGTCTGGGTTCTAGACGTAAAACCCTTAAAACCCTTAGAACCCCTAAAACCATAAAACCGCGAACGAAGTGAGCAAGTAAGCGAGCAAATTATGAAACTGACTGGTGCGCAGATTCTGTGGGATTGCCTGGTACGTGAGGGCGTCACCGACGTGTTCGGGTATCCGGGCGGCGCAATCCTGCCGGCGTACGACGCGATGCTGGACTACCCGATCCGGCACATCCTCGTGCGCCATGAACAGGGGGCGACCCACATGGCTGACGGCTACGCCCGCGCGGGCGGCCGTGTCGGGGTGGCGATTGCGACATCCGGACCCGGCGCCACCAACATGGTGACGGGCATCGCAACCGCGATGATGGACTCCTCCCCCATCGTCTGCATCACGGGGCAGGTCGGCAGCCGGCTCATTGGCAGCGATGCGTTCCAGGAAATCGACATCACCGGAATCACGCTGCCGGTCACGAAGCACAACTACCTGGTGACGCGTGC
>JBBWZJ010000100.1:0-13831 GCA_039648985.1 Acidobacteriota bacterium
CACGACATGCGCGAGGTGCTCGGGCTGGGCACCGCCGCGAAAGCCGACTGGGTGGAAATCAAGTGGCCCCAGCCGAGCGGTCGCGTCGAGCGGCTCACCGATGTCCCGGTGGATCGCTACGTCACGGTCGTTGAAGGCAAGGGTTGGAGTTAGCGCCCCGCGCCCGGCGGTCCACGTTCGCCGGCCTTTTCCTCGTCACTCTTTCGACCCTCACCTACCAGCTGCTGTTGACGCGCACCTTCAGCGTCACCATGTACTACCACTTCGCCTTCGTGGCCATCTCCGTGACGATGTTCGGGATGGCCGCCGGGGCGGTGGCGGTGTTCCTGAATCCGTCGGTGTTCGTGCCCGCGCGTGCGAACCGCCATCTTGCAATTGGTTCGGCGATCTTCGCCGTCACGGTGGTGGCAAGCTACCTGACGCATCTCAGTATCCCGTTCGTGATCGACAGGTCTCTCGTGACGGTGTATGGCATCGCCCTCACGTACGCGGCGCTGACGGTGCCGTTCGTGTTCAGCGGGATTGTCGTGTCGATTGCGCTGACGCGATTTCCGCGGCAGGTCGCCTCACTCTATGCGGCCGACCTTGCAGGTGCGGCCGTCGGCTGCGTGCTCGTCGGGCCGGCGCTGCAGCTGACCGATGCGCCCACCGCGGTCCTCGGCACCGCCGCTGTCGCCGCTGCCGCCGGCTGGCTGTTCGCCCACGCGTCGGAGGCGGAGCGCGGGGCCCCTGAGGACGCTTCGAGGTGGTCCGGTGTCCGTATCCTGCGCGTCTCGGCTGCGCTCGCCGTCACGCTCACGCTGGCGGCTGGCGTCCACGCCGTGGCCGCGCGCCAGAATGCGGGATGGCTGCGGCTTGTCTGGGTGAAAGGGCAGTTCGAGCCGCGCCCCCTCGTCGAGAAGTGGAATTCGTTCTCGCGAATTCGCGTAATCGGCGACCCCGACAAGCAGGTCAGGCCGTCAGGGTGGGGCCTGAGCGCGACGCTGCCGCCGGAGCGCCGGGCGCGCGAGCTGCACCTGGACATCGATTCGTACGCCGGCACCGAGCTGACCCGTTTCAGCGGCGATCCGGCGGACGTGGCGCACCTGCGCTACGACGTGACCAACGTCGTGCACTATCTCCGTCCTGCTTCGCGGGTGATCGTCGTCGGCACCGGCGGCGGCCGCGACGTCCTGTCGGCGCTGGCATTCGATCAGAAGGCCGTCACGGGCGTGGAGATCAACGAGGGCATCATCAATCTGGTGAACGGACGATTCGGCGACTTTACCGGGCATCTCGACAGGGATCCCCGCGTGCGGTTCGTGAACGACGAAGCCAGGAGCTACATCGCCCGGCTGCACGATCGCGCCGACATCATTCAGATTTCGCTGATCGACACCTGGGCCGCCACAGCCAGCGGCGCGTTCGTGCTCACCGAGAACTCGTTGTACACCGTCGAGGCCTGGCGGGTGTTCCTACAGCACCTCGCGCCCCGCGGCATCCTCACAGTGTCGCGGTGGTATTACGCGAACCGGCCAGGCGAGGTCTACCGTCTTGCGTCGCTCGCCTCGACGACGTTGATGCGGATCGGTGTGACGCGCCCCGGTGATCACTTCGCGATCGTTCGCGCCCGTCCCGGCGGCCCCAATGCGCCGGACGGGATCGGCACCATCCTCGTTTCCCCGGACCCGCTGTCGAACGCGGATCTCGATGCGCTCGAGGCGGTCGCGGCCCGCATGCAGTTTGAAATCGTGCAGAGTCCGCGGCGGTCGGCCGACGCGACGTTCGCCGCACTGGCAGACCAGTCGCGGCTCGCCAGCGCGGTTGCCCAGTACCCACTGAATATCTCGGCTCCAACAGACAATCGGCCGTTCTTCTTTCACATGCTCCGGCTGCGGGACGTCTTCGACACGGCGCGCTGGCGCGACCAGGGCATCGTGCAGTTCAACATGACCGCTGTCGGCGTCCTGGGCATCCTCTTCGTCACCGTCGTCGTGCTCACGGCCTCCTGCATCCTGGTCCCGTTGTGGCTCGCCGGGCCCCGGGCGGATTTGAGGGGCGTCGTCCCGCACCTGATTTTCTTCGGGGCGATTGGCCTCGGATTCATGTTGATTGAGATTTCACAGGTGCAGCGGTTGACCGTCTTTCTGGGCCACCCGGTGTACAGCCTGTCCGTCGTGCTGTTCTCGCTCCTGTTGTCGAGCGGCGCCGGCAGCCTCTCGACCGGACTGCTGACGCGAGATGCCGCTCCGGGCAGCGCGGTTGTGCGTCTCGCGCTGCTCGTCGTGGTTCTGTGTGCATTCGGCGCACTGACCCCGGCACTGGTGCGGACCTTCGAGGCCTCCTCAACGCCGATCCGGGTGCTCCTGTCCGTCGGCACACTGCTCCCTCTCGGGTTTTTCATGGGCATGGCCTTTCCAATCGGGATGGGACGGGCGCTCCGCGATGCCCCGGCTCTGGCGCCCTGGCTGTGGGCTGTCAACGGCTCCGCCTCGGTGTGTGCGTCGGTGCTTGCTGTCGTCATCGCCCTCGGTGCTGGCATTTCGGCGGCGTTCTGGACGGGCACCGTGTGCTACTGCGCGGCGTTCCTTGCCCTGGCGTGGGACAGCAGGGCGGAACGTCAGCTCCGCGAGACACACGAAGTACGTAGGGCGGAGCTTTAGCTCCGCCGGAGATGCCGGTACGTAGGGCGGAGCTTTAGCTCCGCCGGGCACGCGAAGCTACAGCTTCGCGCTACGAGATCTATCGTCCCGCCGCCACCGCCTCGAGCTCCTCGTTCGTCCAGGGTCTCGTGCGCCCGGCCGTCGCCTGACGGACCGCTTTGACCATCGCGACATCGACAGGCGTCCCCGTCTGCCCCCACTCGCGCCTGACGTACGTCAGCACGCCCGCAATCTGTTCGTCGGTGAGCGCCGAGCCGATCGACGGCATGAGGCCGACGCGACCTTCCTTGCCGTTCAGAAGAATCCTGGCGGGCACTTCGGGCGGCCCGAGCGCGAGGGCGGACCCCACGAGGCTCGGAGCGACCTTGTCCAGCCCGCGGCCGTCCGGCTGGTGGCAGGCCTGGCAAATGTTGCGGTACACCTCCCGTCCCGCGTCGAACGAGGCTTGCTGGTCGGCGGTCAGGTCGGCAACACGCGGCGCAGACCCGGGCTTCCCTGGCCAGTACAGCCGTTCGAGCACGCGGCCGGCGCGCGCGGCCAGTTCACCTGGTGTGGATGCGAGGGCGCGCAGCCCCGCCGGCTCGCGAGTCAGTCGAACGTTGCGGCCGCGGGAGGAGGGATCGAATGCGGCGGGCTCGCCGCCGTTGGCGCCGCCATACGGCGCGCTGGCACCGGGATCCGGATGCGGGAACGCATACGCCCCACCTGGACCGGCGCGGCCCCCCGGGCAGGTGGCGCACGGTTCCGACGCCGTCGTCGCACGTCCTGTTGCCGCTTTCGGCCGTGACCCCGGCATATCGGCACCCAGCAGGGCCACTTCGGCGCCGCGCAGGATTGCCGACCGCTGCCACGCCGCCCGGCCTTCGCTCGCAGCCTGCGCCAATACCTGCTGGATGGCCGGTTCCCCATTGCCGCGCACGATAGTCGCTGCAATCATCACGATCGCGGATTCGAGCTGCGGAGTCGAAGGACCTGGCGACTGCATCAGGATGTCCAGCACCGCGGATTCGCTGCCACGCAGCCCGCTGAGCGCCGCATCCATGACGACTGGGTCAGTTGCGTGACGTGCCAGCAGCGCCGCCACAGCCGGTTCGCGGGTGCCCGGAGGCAATGCTCCCAGCGTTGCCGCCAGCTGTTCGCGCACGGCCCAGTCCGGATCGTCCATCAGATTGAGCACGGCGGACCGGATCGACGTGTCGGGCCCGCCCAGCCACCGTTCGGCAACCCTTACTGCCGCAGCACGCACGTCCCGCGACGAATCCCGCAGAGCCCCCGCCACGATCGGCGGCTGGACGGCGTCGATGCCGTCAAGCGTCCACAGCGCGTGCAGGCGGGTGCGCCAGTCGGATGCCTGTTGTGCGGTGCGGACGAGAGCTGCCACCGTCCCTGGCGCCAGCTGTGCCCCTCGTTCGACGAGCAGCCGCTGCGCCGCATCGCGCCGCCACCCGTTCGGGTGCGCGAGTGTCGCGACAAGCGTCGCCGGCGAGGCGTCGGCGAGGTCGTTGGACATGTCGCGCCTGGTGGTTTCGTGAACGACGCGGTAGATCCGGCCCTTGTCGATCGGGCTGCTCAGATTCCGGGACGCAATCTGGTTGCGCAGATACACCGTCAGCGAGTTCCGGTGCTCGAGGATGCCCCGATACAGATCCACGATGTACATCGTGCCGTCCGGGGCATTGGAGAGGTAGACAGGACGGAACCGCTCGTCCGTCGATGCCAGGAACTCGGCGTGCTCGTAGGCCTTCCGCGCCCTGAGCGTCGTGCCGTCGTCGGTCAGGACGATCCTGCTGACCACGTTCGCTGCCGGTTCGGCGACGAACAGATTGCCAGCGAGATCGGCAGGCAGCCGGTCGCCCCGATAGATGAGCGGCGCGCACACCGCGGTGTAGCTTGCCAGTGTGCCGTCGGGCCGATCGATGCCGGCCTGATACGCGCGATTCGTCCCGGGGTTCGGCCGCACCGGCCACACGGTGTTGAGCGCGTCATCGTCGCCGCTCAGCGCCTCGTAGCTGCCGCGCGTGCGCAGCAGGCCGGGGTGGCGGGCGTAGTACGGCGTCGGCACGAGGTCCGCGTGGACCGCGGAGGAGTTGGTATTTCTGAAGATGCGCCCTGCGTCGTCCTGGCTGACGCCCCACTCACCGCGGAGGAGCGTCTTCTCGACCGCGAAGTCACCCCGTTTGTAGTGCAGGTAGATGTCGACCTGGCCAGCCGTGTACATGCGATTGTCCATCGCCCAGAAAAAGCCGTTGGCGTTGTTCTGGGGGTCGCCGTCACGAACGCCGTACTCGGCCGTCACCAGCGTTTTTGTGTCCATCCGCAGGTCGCCGTTTGTGTCGCGCATCAGCCAGGCATTCGGCGGCTCGCCGACGAGGACTCCGTGGTCGAGGACTTTGATGGCGCGCGCCAGCACGAGCCCATCAGCGAAGACCGTCCGCTTGTCCATCCTGCCGTCCGCGTTGGTGTCTTCGAGCACCACCACGCGGCCAATCGGGTCGTGTTCGTTGGCGCCCGTGGCATCACGCATGTAGCCGGGCATCTCTACTACCCAGAGGCGGCCTCGGAGATCCCAGTCCATCGCAACCGGCGCCTGGACGAGCGGCTCGCTCGCGACAAGCTCGAGGTGATAGCCGGGGGCCATGTAAAACGTCTTCAACGCGTCTTCCGGAGACAGCGCGGGAGAATCATCCGAGACGTTCTGGACACCCGGCGGCCACGGACGGTTGGCGGGCGAATCCTGAAAGAGGCTGGCAGCGGCAATCACCGAGACGGCTACCGCGATCCCGCGGAACCCTGGAAGGAACATGCCGCTACGATAGCCCACCGGCTGCGAAAAACTCCAACCCTCCGATCGCGTGCGCGAGGCGCGGGCGACCGAACGACCGTATAGTTGTGACCGATGAACAGCAGGACACCGAAATCGGTATCACGCCGGGCGTTTGTCGAATCAGCCGGTCTCGCCGCCGTGGGCCTTGCGCTGCACTCACGCGCGATCATCGCCGCCGACGATCCAATCATCGACATCCATCAGCATCTGGGGTACTCGGCGCGTCGCAATGAGGTGTTCCTGGCTCACCAGCAGCGGATGGGCGCGACGACGACGATTCTGCTTCCCGCAGGTCGCGCGGTCAGTACCGCGTCGACTCACCAGGGCGCATCGAATGGTCTCGAGGTGCAGTGCCTGGGCAACGAAGCCTGCCGCGCGTTTTCGGTCGCTCATCCCGGGACTTATCGATTCGCGGCGAACGAAGTGCCGGATGTTCGTGGTGCCGTCGCTGAAATCGATCGCTATCTGCGACTCGGGGCTCTGATGGTGGCCGAGCAGAAGTTCGGCGTGGAGTGCGACTCGCGGGCGATGCGCCGCATTTACGCGCTCGCCGAGGAGCGGAACGTTCCGGTGCTGATGCACTGGCAGTTCGAGAAGTACAACTACGGCTTCGAGCGCTTCCACCGCGTGCTCGCCCGATACCCCCGCGTGACCTTCATCGGGCACGCACAAACGTGGTGGGCGAACATCGACAGGAACCACACCGATCAGTCCGTGCTGTATCCGAAGGGACCGGTTACGCCTGGAGGGTGGACGGATCGGTATCTGAGCGACTACCCGAACATGTTCGGGGACCTGTCAGCCGGCTCAGGGTTGAATGCGCTCACGCGCGACGAGCCGTTCACGCGGGACTTCCTGGAGCGTCACCGCGATCGGCTCCTCTTCGGCAGCGACTGCAGCGACGTGGAGGGATCAGGTGACGCCTGCCAGGGGTCCCAGACGATAGCCGCCGTCCGGCGCCTCGCGGGCAGCCGTGCGACCGAGCGCAGGCTGCTCCACGACAACGCCGCGAAACTGTTCCGGCTCTGAACCGGCTCGCCCTACCGGGCGGCCGGGGCGGTCGCTGCGGGCGGCGCCGACAGGTCGCGGACGTAAATGTCCTTGAACCGCATGTTGCCCAGGCCCCCCGAGTGCAGCTGCAGGGCAATGAAGCCGTCGAACGACTTTGGTGTCGGATCCGTGAAATTCAGGACCTCGACCCCGTTGAGAATCGCGACCATGTGGTTGCCTTCGACTTTCACGAGCAGCTCGTTCCAGTCGGTCGGGCGGATCACCTGCTCGTATTCGGGTGCAGGCCAGGCGATCCAGTTCCTGCCGTCGCCGTAGAGTCCGGCGGTGTGGTGGTTGAGCGTCCGATCGATTTCGAACTGCATCCCCTTCGACACGTCGACCGTGCCCGGCGTGAAGTCCGTGTGGAAGTAGAGGCCGCTGTTCCCGTCAGCTTCGCACTTGAACCGGAGCGACATCCAGAAATCTCTGTAGCTCTTGGCCGTGCGCAGGTACCCATACGCGGAGGTCACGCCCTGCCCGTGAATCGTGCCGTCTTCGACCGTCCACTTTTCTTTCCCGACCTCGACCCAGTTGGTCAGGTCCTTGCCGTTGAACAGCTGCTCCCATTGTTCGCCTGGCAGGAGAGGGCGATTGCGTGGCACCTGTGCGGCGGCCAGCCCCGGGAGCGTGACGGCGAGTACTGCGACAGCCGCCAGGCGGCATCCGAACGATGGCATCGATGTCATGGAACGCATTGAACTCCTGAAAAAGGGGGAGGCATCTAAATATACTATTTCCATCGTGAGCATTTCTGCATACGGTGTGGGGCTTGCCCTGGCCGGCGGGCTCGTCGCCGGTGTCGCTGCCACGCCCGGCGCCTCCCAGCCGTCGCAGGTCGCTCCTGCCGTGCAGTTCCGCAACGTCGCCGATGCCGCCGGGCTGCGCTTCGTGCACCAGCATTCCCCGACGCCCGAGAAATACTACGTCGAGAGCGCGCCCGGTGGTCTCGCGGTCTTCGACTACAACGGCGACGGCCGTCCGGACATCTTCTTCACGAATGGCGCCCAGACGCCGTCGCTCGACAAGAGCGCCGACAAGTTCTCGAATCGCCTGTATCGCAACGACGGAGGCATGAAGTTCACTGACGTGACCGAGGCCGCTGGCGTACGAGGGGTCGGGTACGCGATGGGCGCTGCCGCTGCGGATTACGACAACGATGGTCAGGTCGATCTGTTCGTGGCCGGCGTTCGCCGCAACCAGCTGCTGCGCAACCGCGGTGATGGCACGTTCGAGGACGTCACCCAGAGGGCCGGGATCGCGAGCGGAGAGTGGGCGGCGGCGGGCGGCTGGTTCGACTACGACAACGACGGCCGACTCGATCTGATGGTCGTCAACTACGTGCAGTGGTCGCCAGAGACCAACCGGTACTGCGGCGACCAGGCGCGCGGCGTCAGGACCTACTGCCACCCCAGGTTTTTCCAGGGGCTGCCCAGCCGGCTGTACCACAACCGCGGCGACGGCACGTTCGAGGATGTATCAGTTGCAGCGGGGCTCCTCAGTCACGTCGGGAAGGGAATGAGCGTGGCGTTCGCGGACTACGATCATGACGGCCGTATCGACGCGTTCGTCACGAACGACACGGTTCCGAATTTCCTCTTCCGGAACAAGGGTGACGGCACCTTCGCCGAGACGGCCCTGCTTGCCGGCGTCTCGGTACCCGAATCCGGCCATCCCGTGTCCGGCATGGGCACGGACTTCCAGGACTACGACAACGACGGCTGGGAGGATCTGGTCCTCACGGCGCTCTCGGGCGAGACGTTCCCGCTCTTCCGGAACGATCGGCGCGGCGGATTCACCGAAACGACGCAGTCCAGCGGTCTCGGCAGGCTCACATCGAAACTCTCCGGCTGGTGCGCCGTCATGGCGGATTTCGATAACGACGGCCGCAAGGACATCTTCACCGCCAACTCCCAGGCGAACGACCGCGCCGCGGAGTTCGAGATCTCCGGCTGGAAGCAGCCCAACAGCGTCTTCAGGAACGAAGGTGATGGCCGGTTTCGCGACGCGACAGCAGAATCCGGTCTCGCCTCCGCGGTTGCAGCGCATCGCGGCTGCGGCATCGCCGATCTCAACGGCGACGGACGCCTCGACGTCGTGGTCCTCGTACTCGGCGAGCCCGCCGAGTTGTGGCAGAACCAGGGTGGCCCCGCCAGCCACTGGCTCATCGTGCGACTCACCGGCGGCAAGAGCAACCGCGATGGCATCGGCGCGCGCGTCGTCGCCGGCGATCAGGTGCGGACGATGACGAGTGCCGTCGGATATGCCTCGTCTTCGCACGCCGGCGTGCACTTCGGCCTTGGCAGTGCGACCGAGGTCCCCAGGCTGGAGGTGCAATGGCCCTCTGGCACGCGTCAGGTGATCGAACACGTCAAGGCGGACCAGGTTCTGACGGTGACGGAGAAGGCGGAGTGACCAGTACGCAGTCGCCAGTAATCAGTAAGCACTCGGGACGGCTGACTGGAACTGAAAGCTGAGAGCTGATAGCTGTGAGCTGGGAGCTGTATGATGCTACTTCGGTGGTTCAATCGTTCTCTGGCCCGTTGCGGCACTGCGTTCCTGTGCCGCCTGCTGGATTTCCTGCGACTGCTTGAGCAGCGCCTCCGCTTTCTCCTTCTGACCCATCCCGGAATACGCGCGCGCGAGCTGCACGTGCAGGCTGCCGTCGTGATCACCGGCGAGCTGCGCTTCGATCAGCGGTATGGCTGACGCGAAGTCACCCTTCTGCAGGTATGCCCTGCCGAGGGCCAGTCGGGGCATTGGATCGGATTGATCGCGCTCGGCGGCACGCCTGAGCAAGGGGAGCGCCTCGTCCACGCGCTGCAGTTGAAGGAGCGAGTCACCCACGAGGGTCAGCAGCCGTGGGTCGTCAGGATTCGCGCGGAGGAGGGGAGTGAACGCTTCCACCGCCTTCTCGTACTCGCGCAGCGAGTAGTACGCGGTGCCGAGATCATCACGAAGGCCCGGATCCTCCGGCGCGAACTTCATCGCGGCCGTGAGCTCCGCGATCGCGTCAGTGTATCTCCGCTGGCTCATCGCGAGCGTCGCACGGACTTCGCGGCGCTCGCGCGAATCAGGCAACTCTTCGAGGCGCTTGAAGGCGACGAGTGCGAGTTCGTTAGCCGCGCGCGCACGCCAGTACCTTGACTCGACGTCCGAGCCTGCATTCGCCGCTGCCAGGGCGGCGCCGTAGTGACCCGCGCGGAACTCGCAGAGAGCTTTCCGCCGCGCACAGGCAGCGGGCGAGAGCGCCCCTTTGGCCCGCTCCGTCGCCGCCCAGTCAGGGTGCTGGGTCAGGTCGTAGATGCGGGCGATCGAGTCGTGGATGCTGACCATCGCCGGCAGCCGTTCCAGTGCGGCCCGCTGCAGCGCGAACGCGTCTGTGAGGCGTCCGTCGGCCAGGAGGGCGTCCGCCACGAGCAGCTGCCGCCAGGGTGAGTCCTCCGGCTGGTCATCGAAGCTCTGCATGGCCGCCTGAGTGACGGCGTTGTACGCGTGTCCAAGCGCGTACCAGGCACCGGGGACCCTGGGCGCCAGGTCCGTGACGGCGCGCAGCTGCGCGACGGCATCCTTCGGCCGGCCGGTCTCGACATAAGCCTGTGCAAGCATGCGCCGGCTTTCGATGTCGGAAGGTCTCGCGGCTACCGTCCGCTTCAGCGGTGCAATCGCATCGGCCGCGCGTCCGACGGCGAGATAGCTCGAACCCAGAAACATCTGCGCGGGGATGAGCTGCGGCTTCAGCGCCACCGCCTTTTCGAGCGGCGCCACGGCCTGGTCTTCATGGCCGCCCATCGCGAGCGCCATCCCCAGGTTCATGAGCAGGCCGCCTTCGTCCGGCATCGATTCGACAAGCTCCCGGTAGATCCCCGCTGCTTCGTCGAATCGCCCCTGGTCCATGGCCGTCGCCGCCCGCCTGGCCTTCGCTGCCGATGCGTCGGCGGCAGACGTCTGCGGCGGCTGCGCTGTCACAGTAGAGCCCCACAGCGTGGCCGCCAGGACAAATGAACAGACCCTCACCGGCGTGACTCCGTTGCACCGGACCCGCGCTTCAACGTCAGCTCGCGGTCGGCGGCCATCCCGCTCCATTGCTCGTGGACACCGTCGGGCCATTCGACAACGATGCGGTCGATGCGCGGCTGGGAGCCCAGCCCGAAGAACGCGCGTGAGTCGGAGGCGGAGAGATAACTGCCATCGGTGCCGACACGCCGCCACAGCGTGGGCTGGCCCTGCCGGACGACGCCGATGCGCGCACCGAAGCCGAAGCGATTACGCGCAGGTGCCCGCAGCTGCACACTCGTCCAGTGTCCGGTCGTCGACTGATTCAGGAGGACGCGCGCGGGGCCATTGTTTGCGGTGATCACGACGTCGACGTCACCGTCGTTGTCGAGGTCGCCGGTCGCGAGGCCGCGGCCGACGAGCGCGGGTGCAAACGCGGGACCGCTGGCATCGGTGACATCGACAAGATGTCCGCCGCCCGCATTGTGAAAGAGCTGGTTGCGCTGTGCATACGGGGCGGGGGTCCCGCGCAGCCCCGCGGCGACGTTGACGGCGCCGTTCGCCGTAATGAGATCGAGGAGCCCATCCCTGTCGTAATCGAGCCACGCCGTGCCGAAGCCGGTCATTTCGGCGGTCGTCCGGGCCACGCCTGCGCTCGCGCGGCGGTCTTCGAAATTCCCATGTCCGTCGTTCACATACAACACGAATGTCTCGCGCGTCAGATTCGTCACGAACAGGTCCTCATCGCCGTCGGCGTCGTAGTCCCCCGACGCGATGCCCATGCTGCCCTCGGGCCGGCCCGCGGCGTTCGCCGCCGACCCCGACAGCCATCCCTGATCTTCGAACGTGGCTTTGCCCGTATTGATCCAGAGCTGGTTCGGCGTGGCGTCGTTCGCGACGTAGAGATCGAGCCACCCGTCGCCGTTGTAATCGCCGACCGATACTCCGAGGCCGGCGCCGTAGGCCCGAGAGACGCCGGCGGACTCGGTCACATCCGTGAAGGTCCCATTCCCCTCGTTCCGGAACAGACGGGCCGGCGAGGGGTGGAACGCGGAGGGGGCGCAATAGTCAGGCGCGCCCACAGGGTCCGTGCAGGACTTGCCGGCTGCCACCGTAAAGTCCACATAGCTTGCGACGAAGAGGTCGAGGTCGCCGTCCCGGTCGTAATCGATGAACGCCGCACTGGTGTTCCATCGTTGACTGTCCACGCCGGCCTCGCGTGTCACATCCGTGAAGGTCCCGTTGCCGTTGTTCCGATAGAGCGCGCTCGATCCATATCCGGTGACGTACAAGTCGAGGTTTCCGTCATTGTCGTAGTCGCCGACCGCCACGCCCATCCCGACGCCGGCGAACCCTACGCCCGCGGCCTCCGTGACATCGGTGAAGTGGAGTACTGACTGCCCGCCTTCGGTTCTCGTCATGTCGTTCCGATACAGACGGCTCGTCGAAGTGCTCCTGTGCGCGGCCGTGTCCCCCGGCGCCTCGTCTACGGGTCTTCCCTGGACGAGAAACACGTCGAGGTCGCCGTCGCCGTCGTAGTCGAACAGCGCGACGCCAGAGCCCATGATTTCAGGCAAGTACAGGTGACCACGCGCGCCGTTGTCGTGCACGAATATGAGGCCGGCTTCCGGCCCGAGCTCGCGAAAAGGAGGCGGCTCCGCCGCGATCCGTGTCGGCGGGCTGGACTCGAGCCACACGCCTGCCGCCAGCGCCAGCGCGAGGCAGGTGAGCGGACCGGTCGCGCTTGAGTCCCGCGCGTGGGTGTTCATGATCATCAAGTGTCCGCGTCCAAATCCCGGGGCTAAAGCCCCGGGCTACGAGCCCCGCGCTACGACGGCGCGCACGAGCCCCGCGCTACGAGCCCTCGCGCTACGAGCCCTCGCGCTATGACGGCCGCGCAATCGTAGCGCGCAGCTTCAGCTGCGCGTTTCGCACGTGGCACGTTGCACGTAGCACGTTACTTGAGCCCCGCGAGATCCCGCTCGATCGTGGCGGCCAGATCCTCCTGACCGAACCGTCGCGCCATCGTGAGCGCGGTCGCCGCCTGTGCCCGTCCGGCCTCGACGTCGCCGGACCGCACCCGCGCGGCAGCCAGCGCGAAGAGGTAGCGCGGCGTTTCCGCGTCCTCCGGCTCGAGAATCTTGCCGAACTCCGCAATCGCCTCCTGAACCCGTCCGGCCGTCAC
Organism: Acidobacteriota bacterium; assembly: GCA_039648985.1. GTDB lineage: Bacteria > Acidobacteriota > Vicinamibacteria > Vicinamibacterales > 2-12-FULL-66-21 > JALZOC01. The sequence goes on from JBBWZJ010000100.1 coordinate 12,695, forward strand.
GAGGGCGCGGCCGTAATTGAATCGTGCGGCCCGCAGCGCGGGGGCATCAGCGACCGCCTGACGGTAGGCGGCGAGGGCGCCCGCGGCGTCTCCGGTCATCTCGAGCGCAAGCCCCAATCCATTGCGCGCGACACCGTCCGCGGGGTTCGATTCGAGGGCGGCGCGGAATACCGGAATCGCCTCGGCGGCGCGGCGTTGCGCGAGGAGCACCTGCGCGTAGTTCGCGTGCGCCTCACCGATGTTCCTGCCGGCCGCGAGCGCCTGCCGGTATTGCGCCTCGGCGTCTGCCCACCGGCCCGCGCGTCCGTACAGTGTCACCAGGTTGACTCGCGCCTGCACCAGCGCCGGTGAAAGCGCCAGCGCCTTTTCGTGGGCCGCGATGGCTCCAGGCACATCGCCACTCGCCGCGAGCTGAATTCCTCGCCTGAGTGTCGCGGCGGCATCGTCCCGTGCCGCGGGGATCAGGGCCGCAACGCGGTCCTCGACCGCCGGCCAGCAGGCGAGACACTTCTGCTGCTTCTCTATCTCGCGGGCGGCATCCGCAGGTCTCCCCAGCCGTCGATACGCCAGCGCGAGCGCGTAATGCGCCGCACCGAAATCAGGGAACGCCGTCACCGCACGGTCGAAGTGGACGACGGCGCCTGCATAGTCTGCACGCGACATGGCGACGCGCCCCATCGCGTACTCGGCTGGCGCGAGCGTGCCTGGCTCGCGCACCAGCGTGGCGAGGAGCGGCTCGCTCCCCGCGAAATCGCCCGTTTCAATCCGCGCTTCGGCCACTCGCAGCCGTCCTGCCGCATCATCCGGCGCGAGCGTGGCCGCGCGCTCGAAGAGCGGGAGTGCGTCCGCGTGGCGGCCGCGGGCTGTTTCGAGCAGTCCGTCCAGGTACCACCACCGCCGATCCTTCGGCGCGAGCTGCTGCGCCGCTCTGTACGTGGCAGCGGCGACGTCCCATTGCTCCCACGCGTGCAGCGTGATCGCGAGTCGTCCGACAGCTTCGACGTCCTGCGCATGGGCGCGGGCGTCGTCGTACGCACCAGAGATCGCCTCTCGGGCGGCGCCCGGCAGAGCGGCAACGTCGATTGACGGCAGCGTAGCTGGCCCCGCGGTCTGCGCCTGCGGGCTGAGCGCTGCCGT
>JBBWZJ010000209.1:0-10437 GCA_039648985.1 Acidobacteriota bacterium
AGCTGGAAGCGGGAAGCTGGAAGCTGGAAGCTGGAGTAGCACAGTACAATCACTTCCACCCATGGACCGCATCTCGAGTCGTCAGAACGCCGTGGTCAAGCGGTTCCGTGAGGTTGCGGGTGACGGGCCTGCGGGCGAGTGGATGCTGCTCGACGGCGAACATCTGGTGACAGAGGCCGTCGCGGCGGGGCTCGACGTAGACGTGCTGGCGATGACAGAGCGGCTCCTGGACGGGCGGCTCGCGAGCCTCGCGGCCGATCTCGAGCACCGAGGCACCCGCGTCGTCATCGTCACCGACCAGGTGCTCGGAGCCATCAGTCCTGTGAAAGAGCCCTCCGGCCTCGCAGCGCTCGCAGCGCGCCCTGCGACGAGCCTCGCGCGCGCGCTGGATGGCGAGCGCCCGCTCGTCCTGATCCTGAACGAGATTCAGGACCCCGGGAACGTCGGGGCGATCGTGCGGGCAGCGGAAGGATGCGGCGCAACGGGTGTGATCGCCACTGCCGGCGGAGCGGATCCCTTCGGGTGGAAAGCGTTGCGCGGCGCGATGGGCAGCACGTTCCGCCTGCCGATCGCGTCGGGCCACCCGCTCGACGCCGTGTTGACGGCGGCACGAACCGCCGGCCTTCGCGTAATCGCCACGACAGCGGCGCGCGGCACGCCGCTGCCGGCCTGCGACCTGCGCGCGGGCTGTGCGATCCTGCTCGGCGCCGAGGGGCCGGGCCTCCCGGCCCACGTCGTGGACGCCGCCGACGAACGGCTCACGATTCCCATGCGGCCGCCCGTCGAGTCCCTCAACGTCGCCGTCACCGCGGCCTTGATTCTCTACGAGGCCGCGCGGCAACGCACCAGCATCACTCACCGCGCGCGCGGCACCAATGTCACTGTTTGACGACGAGCCGGCGGCGCCTGCGGCGAACGCCCCCTCGCCGCTCGCCGAGCGCATGCGCCCCCGCACGCTCGACGAATTCGTGGGCCAGGATGCGCTCATCGCCCCCGGCCGTCCGCTGCGGCGCGCCATCGACGAGGACCGGCTGCAGTCGATCATCCTCTGGGGGCCGCCGGGCACGGGCAAGACGACGCTCGCGCGGCTCATCGCCAGCGTGACGCGCGCGCACTTCATCTCCTTCAGCGCCGTCCTCTCCGGCATCAAGGAAATCCGCGTCGTGATGGCGGAGGCCGAGGAAGCCCGCCGGCGGCTGGGCCGCCGCACGATCGTCTTCGTCGACGAGATTCACCGGTTCAACAAGTCGCAGCAGGATGCCTTCCTGCCTCGGGTCGAAGCCGGGGACATCGTCCTCATCGGCGCGACCACCGAAAATCCATCGTTCGAAGTGAACTCCGCGCTCCTCTCACGATCGAAGGTGTACGTCCTGAAGGCGCTCGGGGCTCCGCAGATCCAGGCGATCCTGCGCCGCGCGCTCGACGACAGCGAACGAGGGCTCGGCGCGCTCGGGATCGCTGCCGACGACGAGGCGCTCGCGGGGCTTGCGCGCTATGCGAACGGCGACGCGCGTGTCGCGCTGAACATGCTCGACACCGCCGCGGGGCTGGCCCGCGAGACGAAGCGCATCGATCTCGCGCTCGTCGCCGATCTCGCACAGAACCGCGCGCTGCTGTACGACAAGAGCGGCGAGGAGCACTACAACCTCATCTCCGCGCTGCACAAATCGATGCGCAACAGCGACCCCGACGCGACGGTGTACTGGCTCGCGCGCATGATTGAATCCGGCGAAGACCCCCTGTACATCGCGCGGCGCCTCGTGCGGTTTGCCTCCGAGGACATCGGAAACGCGGATCCCCGCGCGCTGTCGATCGCGCTCGCGGCGAAAGACGCGGTGCATTTCATGGGCATGCCCGAAGGCAACACGGCGCTCGCTCAGGCGGCCATCTACATGGCCGTCGCTGCGAAGAGCAACGCCGTGTATCGGGCGTACTCGGAAGCCGCCGAAGCAGCCGCGCAGGAAGTGGCGGAGCCGGTGCCGCTGCATCTACGCAATGCGCCGACGACTTTGATGAAGGAACTGGAGTACGGCAAGGGTTACCGCTACGCGCACGACGAGGCGGACGGGGTCGCGAGCGGGATGGAGTGCCTGCCGCCGGCGCACGCGGGCCGGCGGTTCTACGAGCCCGTGGACCGGGGCCTCGAGGTGGAGATCAAACGAAAGCTGGACGCGCTGCGGAAGAAAACCGGCGAGGGCTGATCCCTGCTATTTCACCTTGCGTAGCATTTCCGGACGGAGCGGCAGGATGAACGAGAACCGATAGTCCCCCTGCATCCGCCCGATCGGAATGCCGACGAGGTCCCCTTCGCTGTTGAGGACGCCGCCGCCCGAGACGCCGGGGTGCCCGTCCGTCAGGCAAGTGACCAGGTTGTTCGCCGTCCGCTGGCCGACGTACCCGGTCGAGAGGATGATCCCTTTCGAATAGTCGTTCCCGAGCCGGAAGATGGCATTCGCGAAGTCGAACGTGTACGAGAAATTCAGGTTGAGGGCGGGCAGATCCACGGCCTCTTTCACTTTGATGATGGCCCAGTCGCCCGGATCGACTTCCGCCTTGGCATCACCGTAATCGATGATGCGGGCCGTCAGCGGCTTGCCCTTGTAGGTGAGCTTGACGGCCGAAATCCGGCGCGGATCCGCCAGCCCCTCCTGCCCGAGCGCAATCACCGCATGCTTGACGGTGATGAAATACCCGTTGCCCAGATACCCGGCGGTCCCGTAGCTGCTCGCGCCCTTGTCGTCGAACGAATTCAGCTCGACGAAACTGTTGCGGCGCTCACGCAGGAGTGTCAGCGGCAGCAGCCCCATCTCGGCCGTCAACTCGCGTTTGACGTCAGCAATAATCGACGCGCGGCTCTCCGTGTCCATCATCGAGACGGCGGCGGCGGGCACCCGTCCGGCGGTGCCGGCGGCCTGCTGCTGCATGTCGCGATGCCTGAGGAACTCGACTTCCGCGCGGAGCGAGGCGAGACGCTCTTCGCTGTCAGCGGTCTGGCGGGCGGCGAGATAGTTCCCAAGCCCGAAGAAGACGATAGCGAACACGATCGCCAGGAATGCGGGAACTGCGCGGCGTTTGGACATAGTTACTCCAAGTTCGGCAGCTAAATCACCCCGGATCGCCGGAGCTTACAGCTTTGCCGCCCCATCAGGGGCTAGCCCTTTTCGCTTGGACTGCGGGAGCGACGACGACGTGCTGGGATGTCTCCGACTGTAAACCGTCACAGGGTGGACGTCAAGCGCAAATCTTACATAGTGAACGACTTACCTGATGAGCTCACGTAAAGCTTCCGGCTTCCGGCTTCGGCTTCGGCTTCCGGCTTCCGGCGACCAGCTACCAGCTATCAGCCATCAGCTATCAGCTATCAGCTATCAGCTTTCGTCACTGGGGTTGACGGCGTCCGGTTCCGGCTCGGCTCGGCAACCGGCAAACCGGAAGCGGAGAGCGGGAAGCTGAAAGCGAAGCGGGCGCGTCACTCCGCCGGGGTGGCGACGAGGCGCGAGTCGTATCCAGCCCGGATCAGCTCCTGCGCCGCTTCCCAGACCGGGTCCGGCATGTCCTGGGGAATCTGGAATCCACGCGCCGGATAGACCCGGATCCGCTGGAGATCGCCGACCATGATGCTGATCACCTCGTCTTCCGACAGCGCATCGTGGGAGTACGCCGCGAGATACTCGTCGAGCGTGACCCTCGGGGACGTGACGATCACGTGCGGCTCGGGCCACAACTTCCGGAACGTCGCGAAGCTTCGCCGCTCCATATATGGCTTCTGCACGAGGATGAACGTGTGCGGATCGATCCCGCGCGACGCGAGGAGCGCCTTCGTGAAGAGGATGTTCTCCCCGGTGTTCGTGGAGGCGTTCTCGATCAGTATCTTGTCGGCCGGGACTCCCATGCCCCGCGCGACAGCCGCGAACTGATCGGCCTCGGGCTCGCTCCAGAAGCGGCTCGTGATCGATCCGAGCCCGCCGGAAAAAATCAGAAGCGGGGCCCAGCCGTCGAGCCACAGCCGGGCGCCGTACTCGGCCACGCGCCGGTCGTGGCTGCAGAGAACGAGAATGGCCTCCGCCCGGGTGAGCTCGTGATTGAGCTGATGGTAGTGCCAGATCGTCTCGACCAGGGCGTGGATGCGCGCGTTCATCGCGGCCCCTGGTAGCGGCGATTGTCGCTCAGCGTCGATCCTCGTCCGCTACTTTGATGCCGACGGCGTCAGTTCCCGCACCCAGATGTTGCGGAAACTGATCGGCGGACTCGGGTCGCCATGCGCCTGGAGCTTGATGGGCGCGGCATCGTACTTCTTGTACACGGGCTTGCCGATGTACAGCGTCTCGCCCTTGAGCTCGAAGTGGTTCTGCACGAGCACGCCGTTATGGAACGCTGTCACGTACGCCGGCGTCTTGACCGACCCGTCCGCGTTGAAGGTCGGTGCGGTCCACACGACGTCGTAGGACTGCCACTCGCCGGGCTTGCGGCAGGCATTGACGAGCGGAATCGACTGCTTGTAGATGCTCGCCGCCTGCCCGTTGACGTAGGTCTTGTTGTTGTACGAATCGAGCACCTGTAATTCGTACCCGCTGTCCCCCGATCCGGTCGACGCGAGGAAGACGCCGCTGTTGCCGCGCGCCTGGCCTTCGCCCGTGACGTTCTCCGGAATGCGCCACTCGATGTGCAGCTGGTAGTTGGTGAAGCTGCGCTTCGTTTCGATGTTCCCGGTCGCCTTGTTCACCGTGAGGATGCCGTCAGCGACGGTCCACCCGGCGGGAGACTTGTCCTTCACCGTGACCCACTGATCGAGGTTCTTCCCGTCGAACAACACAATCGCATCGTCAGGGGCCGTGTTGATGGACTGGCCAGGCGTGACAACCTTCGGGACCGGCTCCCACACTTCGGTGTCGGCCGGCTTTGGCGCGTTGGGCGACGCAGCCGGAGCCGATCCGGCCTGCGAAGCACCCGGCTGGGAGGCGCCGGCGGCAGGCGCCTGCCCGGCCGCGACAGGCGAGGCAATCAGCGCAAGGACGGCGGCAGCGATGAAGCGTTTGTGCATAGTGGTCTGCATACGAATGTGATGTGGACGGCGGATGTTCGTGTCCGCGGATGGGGGCATTCTCAGCCGCGCTTGCTCCGGCTGTCAAGAAACCTTGACCTATCTGCCGGCCGCTGCGTGTTCCAGCATGAGCCCGACGGTGGTGCGCGGTTTGAACCCCTTGAAGCCCGTCTCGGGCGGAACGGTCCCGGCCGGACGAGCGGGAGCCGTACGGTCGTCTCCGGCGGCGGCCGGCTGCAGATACGCGAGCTCGTTTTGAGTGTCCTTGAGGTAGATGTCGAAGTAGGCGGTCGCGAAGTGGTCCAGAATGTTGTTCATCCTGACCGTGTCCCACACAGCGTCGGCGTAGTGGAGGAACGGAAATGATTTCAGCTTCTCCGAATACGCGTAGGTCTCCACAGGCGCGGGGATTGGCGCGGCGGCATTGTGGCCGGCGTTCACGAAGGTCAGCAGGTAACGATCGGCGTTCACCACGCCGTTGTAGATCGCTCGGGCTCCCTTCTCGTACCCGGCGACATCGTCGCTGCTGCCTGCGACGAGCATGAGCGGCGTCGTGACGTGCTGCAGCCCTTGTGCATCCCAGAACCCTGCCGGCATGCCCCAGGGCGCGATCGCGATCGCCGCCCTGATGCGCCGGTCCGTACTCTTCAGATAGTCGGCATTCGCGGTTCCGCGCTCGGCCAGCATACGGTTCGGCGGAGCCGCCTCGAATGTTTCGCTCCCCTTCGAGAAGCCCGCACCGATCACGTTGAGCACGCCGTAGCCGCCCATCGAGTATCCGACGAGCCCGGTACGCTCGGCGTCCGCGAGGCCGGTCAGAAACGTGCCCTGGGCCCGGCTGAGGCGAGCGACCTCGTTCACGACGAAAAGCTGATCGAGCGGCCGGTTGTAGAGTGTGCTGGCGAACCGCTGCTGGTCGTCGTAGGTGCTGTCCTTGTGGTCGATCGAGACGACGACGAACCCCTTGCTCGCGAGGTTTTCGCACAGATGGCTCAGGAGGTAGCGGTTGCCCGGATACCCGTGCGACACGACAATCAGCGGAAAGGCACCTGCCGATGTCAGAGGAGCGGCATCACGGACGGCCTTGCCCTGCAGTGTCGCCGTGACCGACGGGTCTCGCGTGATCACGCGGTAGTGGCCGCCCGCCTGGCGATCGGCGCCGACCGACGCCGGGTACCAGGCCTCGAGTGTCAGCGTGCGATCGTATCGAGGCGACGCCTGGCCTTCCTTCGCGTTGAGGACGTCTGGGCGGTTCCTGTCCGTCACCTCCAGAGTGCGCACGCCAACCTCGAACTTGCCATAGGCCGCCAGCTCCGGTGCGAGTGGCGTGACGACATCGATCCGATTCTGCTGCGCCCCGGCCGCGGCCGCGGTTCCGGTCGCGAGGATAGTCAGAAGAACAAGCCGTCGCAACATACTCACGCTTCGTTCGCCTGACCGGTGGACGAGATCGCGACGTCGACCGCCAGCAGGTGCGGACCCTGAGGGCCCGACCGGACGTGCCGCACGTACTCGACCTGCTCGCCCTCTCTCACGGCCACCGGCACGCCGGAGCCGCGGCTGCGCAGGTGTTCGGCATGGACCCAGAGGACGTCGTAGAACTCTTCCGACTCGATCTGCCCAACTCCGCGGTCCGGATCGAACCAGCGTACCCGCCCTCGTTCGCGCCTCTCGTCAGCCGCCATCGATATGCCCCAGCCCTCGGCGCCCGGCTCCGGTGGATCGCCCGACTCGCCGGCCTCGCTCGGTTCCGCGAGGCGGACCTCCAGGACCTCACGCACCTGTGGCTGAAAAATCAGCTGCGCACCGAGCATCGCATTCCCGAGGCCGCTGCTGGTGCCGCGCCGCATCTGCCAGCTGATCCAGCCGCGCGCGTACATCCACGTGGTGACGCGGTGCAGCGCGAAGATGAACAGGACGCCAAACGTCAGGAGGTAGTAACTCGTCATCATGATGCGCGCATCACCTGCCGCGCCGACGTCAGCACCGGCGCGACCTCCAGGAATCTGGCGTATCGCTCCGCCGCGCCGAGCACCAGGCGGTTCTGCTCGAGGCTGCACCGCCTGAAAAATGCCGGTGCGATCGTGACACGGCCCGTTCGAACTGTCCGCTGCCACGTCCCGACAACCCGTGCGTCGGCGACGATGACGGCGTTGATCATCCCGCCGGACTGGGCATGCCCCGCATCGCGGGGATGCACCACCGCACTGCGATCCTTGTAGGCCACCGTGTACTCGTCGAAGGGGGGCAGCAGGTAGCCAGCGTTGTACGCGGCGGCGGCCGGGCGACGCGCCGACGGTGCGGACCAGTATTCCTGGCCGTCGAGAACATCGCTGGTCAAGTGGGGGCGACCGAGCGCAATCGCGGCTCTCGCATCCAACGCCCCGAGGCCCGACCACCACGCGAAGTCGCGCCAGGTCGCGGGGCCGTGGCTGGTGAAGTACCGGCGCGCGAGTTCCGCGAGGGCCTCGTCCCGGGAGAGACGACGCGCGGCGGGCGCCCACTCGGCGAGCAGGGCGAACGTTTGCTGTTTCCCGTCGCGTGCGCCGAAACAGATCAGCCCTTCGAGAGCAAAGCGCATCAGGATGTGGAGACCCCGGCCGTCCACAGTTGACACTCCTGCCTCCTCGAGCAGGCGGTAAAGCCCAGGCCGGGTTACCTGGCGGCCACCGGACAGCGCTTTCACAACGATCTTCCGGCTGCGTGCGAATACCGGAGCGTCGAGCTCGAGTTGGCGCATCCGGCCGGCCGCGGCGGCAATGACGCGCGAGGCGAGCAGATCGAGCATCCAGCGCACGTCCCCGGCGGCAATGAAGTGCAGCGTGCCCCGCATCGGCCACGTCCGGAGAATGGCCCGCCGGGCGAGTGCCTGTTCGACCTGGCGCTCTGTGGCCGCGCGCGTCCGCAGCCCCACCGCCCAGAGCCCGCCGAGATAGTCCTGCGCCTGCACGGCGCCGAGCCAGGACACCACGTCGGCCGGGTCGTCGAACGCGGGCGCGGCGATGTGCTGATTCCTGAGCCGTTGCCTTGCGATGTCCATCAGGGCTGGACGTCACGCCACAGCCACCGCAGCGTATCGGGGAAGATGGCACGCCCGTGACGATTGCTGTGGAACCCGTGCCCGAGCTCGAAACGGTAGTCGTACTTGGCGTACGACAGCGATTTCGCGAGCGTCTGGTTGGCGAGCGGCCAGTTTCCGTTCGCGTTATCGAGATCGTTCTCCCCGTCCTGCAGAAACACGCGGATCGGTTTGCGCGGCGTCTTGCGGACGAGCGCCTCGTAATTGTGTCCGCCCTCGCGCACCGTCCTGCCGCTCGCGATGTTGGTGAAGCTGCCGATCCACGAGACCACTTTGCTGAACTGGTCCGGCCGTTCCCATGCGACGGTGAATGCGCAGATGCCGCCGCTGCTCGCGCCGGCGATCGCGCGGCCTGCGGCGTCGTGGCGCAGCTTCACCGATTTTTCGACCTCCGGCAGGATCTCTTCGAGCAGGAACCGGGCATATTGATCCGAGAGCGTGTCGTACTCGAAGCTCCGGTTCGGCCGGGCGTCCTTGAAGACGCCTGGCTGGATGAAGATGCCCACCGTGACCGGCATGTCGCCTTTGGCGATCAGGTTGTCGAATACCGTCGGCACGAAGTCCTTGTAGCCGGCGCCGTCCTGGAACACCATCACGGCTGCCGGCGTGTCGGCCTTGTACTGGGCCGGCACGTAAACCCACCAGTCGCGCGACGTCCCCTCGAAGATCCGGCTCTCCCACGAGGGCATCTGCTTCAGCGTGCCCTTCGGCACGCCCGCGCGCTCACGGCTGTCCGAGTGCGCTTCGTACGCTTCGAGCTGGCCGCCGCCCGCGCGCCGGTCGCCAATCTCGTAGTGCCAGGACATGGCCGTCCCGTGAGCGAGCGTCGCGACTCCCGCATAGAGACTCGTGTCGCCCACACGGATCAACGGCAGGGCGAACCCGCCGACGTCCGCCACCACCCGCACGGCGCCTCCGTTCGGCGGCGGGACAGGCGCATCGATCGCCCACGCGACGGCGAGCTCATCGATCTTCGGCGCGGCACCCTTCGTCAGCGCCTCCGGCCCACCGAAATACGATCGGATCTGACCCGCCAGGGTCTCGGCCGCCGGACCGGCCGGGTGCGCCGCGAGAGCGACGTCCAGCGTCTTCGGCGTGAGAGCCTGGCCCTCCGCGTTGGCGACCCCGAAGAGCAGCAAAGCCGGGATGACGACGATCGACAGTTTCATGTCCGTGTCCTTCAGACGTTGAACTTGAAGAGCAGCACATCGCCGTCGGCGACGACGTAGTCCTTCCCTTCCATGCGGTACAGGCCTTTCTCGCGCGCGGCGGCGACGGACCCGCACTGCACGAGGTCATCGTATGCGACGGTCTCGGCCTTGATGAAACCGCGCTCGAAGTCGGAATGGATCACGCCCGCGGCTTTCGGCGCGGTGTCGCCGGCGTGAATCGTCCAGGCGCGCACCTCCTTCTCCCCGGCGGTGAAGTACGTGCGCAAGCCGAGCAGATGATACGTCGCACGAATGAGCGCGCCGATGCCGCTCTCCTGTACGCCGAGCTCCTTCAGAAAGGCATCGGCCTCGTCCGGCGCCAGGTCCACCAGATCGCTTTCGATCTGGGCGCTGATGACCACCGCCTCGCACGCGAGATGGGTCGTGACGTAGTCGCGCACCTCACGCACGTAACGATTCGTGTCCGCGGTCGCCAGGTCGGTCTCGGTCACGTTGCAGGCAAAGATCGTCGGTTTGTCGGTGAGCAGGAAGAACGAGGCGGCCACGGCACGCTCCTCCGGCGTCAGCTTGACCGTCATCGCGGGTTTGCCCGCATCGAGCGCCGCTTCGATCCGCGCCAGCACGGCCTCTTCGACAGCGGCGGCCTTGTCGCCGCGTTTCAAGTCCTTGCTGACCCGCTCCCGCCGCTTCTTGACCGTCTCCAGATCCGCGAGCATCAGCTCCGTGTTGATCACCTCGATGTCCCTGACCGGGTCAATGGTGCCGGAGACGTGATGCACGTCCGGGTCTTCGAAGCACCGGACGACCTGGACGATGGCGTCGACCTCGCGGATGTGGGTCAGGAACTTGTTGCCAAGCCCCTCCCCCTGGCTCGCCCCCTTGACGAGGCCCGCAATGTCGACGAACTCGATCGCCGCTGGAATCACGACGGTCGTCTTCGCAATCTTCTGCAGAGGCGCGAGGCGCGCGTCGGGCACGCTCACGACCCCGACGTTCGGATCGATCGTGCAGAACGGGTAATTCGCCGCCTCGGCGTTCCTCGTCCGGGTGATGGCATTGAACAACGTGGATTTGCCCACGTTGGGGAGACCGACGATTCCAGCTCTCAACATAGCGGTGTTTGACGGGGTTCTTCGTAGAATTGA
>JBBWZJ010000112.1:0-13411 GCA_039648985.1 Acidobacteriota bacterium
CGTCGACGAAGGTGACATCGGCGCGCGCCGGCACGTCGAGCCCGAGCCCCCAATAGACGCCGTTGACCACGAGGCGGCGAAGTCCTTCGTTCTCCAAATCGGTCGCGGATCCCATGGTCGTCGTGAGGATCCGGTTCGTCGCGCCCGTATCGTTCTTGTTGATGCGCGTCCACACGACAGGCATCGCCGGATCGTTGACCCCCTGCTCCTGTTTGTCCGTCGATCGCGCTTTGCGGTAGGTGGCCGCCGGCGCATCAGGCGTCATCCCGTCCAGCACGATGCCGCGCACCAGCACCGTCGCATCAGCCGGAGGATAGGCTTCGTAGACGTCCGTGTCGCCGAAGATGTCCGTGATGCCTCGCAGGATCGGATGGCTGCGCTCGGACGGCTCGATTGCGCCCCGGGTCGCTTCGGCCTTGTGCCCTCCCCAGTGGCTGAGCCACGTCTCGCCGAGAACCCGTTTTCCGAATCCCCCGTCGTTGTTGTAGTTCCAGGAGTCCCACGGGCTGCCCTTCGGGAATCCGTTGAACGCATGCGTGCTCGTCCGCAACGCGACGATCGGCTTCCCCGCTTTCAGGAGCCTGTCGAACCTGGCCATCGTTTCGTCCGGCCAGTTCCGGAACCGCAGCAGCATGACCACTGCGTCGGCGCCGTCGAGGGCGGAGGGATCCGACAGGGAGGTCGCGCTCTTCGGATCGATCGTGCCGTCCGGGGCCACTGAGAACAGCACCGTGCAGTTGAACCCGTGGCGCTCGCTCAGGATCTTGGCGAGCATCGGCAGCCCTTCCTCGCTCCGGTACTCTTCGTCGCCTGCGAGCAGGACGACGTGGCGACCCTCGCCGGGTCCGGACCTGGCGGGATAGCTGATGCTCGTCTTCTCCTGTGCGCGCGCCGACGCGAGGGCCGTCGCGGCGAGGACCAGGACGAGCCACGTGCGCTGTCTCAAAATGGGCTCCGTTCCGCACCCACGCGGGTGCCGCGCCTGATGTGGGCCGCACCATAGCACAGCGGCGGTGCCGCCAGCACGGCAGCCCTGTGGAACGGCCCCGCTTGATGATTCGTCGGCCTGCAGGTACGCTCAGACCTTCCCCAACAACCTGTTCCGGTCGCGCTTCGCGGCCGCACTCATTAGAGAGGCTGGACCATGCGTCAGCGGCTCCTTTGGATTGTCTGCGTTCTTCTCCTCACGTCGGCGGGCGCCGCCCGCGCCGAACAGACCATCGTCTTCCTGCGGCACGGCGAAAAGCCCTCGGGCGGGCTCGGACAGTTGACGTGTCAGGGTTTCAATCGCGCACTCGCGTTGCCGACAGTGCTCGTCGCGAAGTACGGGAAACCGGACTATCTCTATGCGCCGAACCCGGCTGTTCAGGTCACCGATTCTGCCGGCAGCTTCTACTACGTGCGACCGCTGGCCACCATCGAACCGACCGCCGTGCGGCTTGGCATGCCGGTGCGCACCAAATACGGATATACCGACATCTCCACCCTGCAGGCGGCACTCGTCACGTCTACCAAGGCGAACACCACGATCTTCGTCGCCTGGGAACACCTGGAGCTGCAGAAGCTCGTGCAGAACATCATGAACCGCTACGGAGGCGGGGTCGCCGTCCCGACCTGGGGCTCAACCGACTACGACAGCCTGTATGTGGTGAAGGTGGACTACGTCGGCACCAATATCAGCGCCCGCTTCCAGCACGACCACGAGGGGTTGAACGGCCAGCCGACGTCCTGCGGGTTCTAGTGGCCGAGGCGTGCACGGACGTCCTCTCGATTCTCGAACGGCAACGCGCGATCCCGCCGCCCGGGCCTGCTCGCCACAGCCGTCCGCGCGTGCTGAGCTGACTGTGCCGTGCGTATTCGTCACCGCGCGACGTTGTGTGGACGTAATGTAGAGGGCATGCAGGCTGGATCCGTGGCACCCGGCGTTCCCGATCCGGAGGTCTCCGGGAATTACTACGCGACGATTGCAGCGCGGCTGCACGAGGAGCACCGGACCATCGCCGCGACCTGGCTGACGCAGCTGATCGGCCTGCTGCCTCTGGATGCACGCGACGTCTTTCCGTCGGACGCGCTGCTCGATCACATTCCGGTGCTGGTGGTGGAGCTGGCGAGGTATGTCAGCAATCCGACCGAGGAGGCGATTGGCGCGAACACGTCCGTCCTCGCGAAGGCCCAGGAGCTCGGTCACCTGCGTCACACGCAGGGTGCGTCGCTCCACCAGCTGATTCAGGAGTACCGCATCCTGGGAACGATCCTGACGGGGTTCGTGAAGGCGGAAACCGTCCGACTCGGCCTGACCCCGTCCCCGGTCGAGTGCTTCGACGTGATCTCGCGGCTGGAGGCGTGCGTGGGTGTGCTGCTCCAGACGACGGTGGACACCTTCGTCACGGCGTACAAGGAGACGATCGAGCAGCAGAACAAGCGGCTCGAAGGGTTCAACCGGATGGTGAGCCACGAGCTCCGGCAGCCGCTTGGCGTCCTGCAGTTCTCGGTCGCGACGCTGCACCTTCCGGGCACGCTCGAGGACCCGACCAAGGTCTCGCGCGTGCTGACGCTGCTCGATCGCAACGTCAGAGGGATCATCGACCTCACCCGCCAGCTCGAATCCATGTCCCGGCTCCAGGCACAGCACGAAGGGGCGCAGCGGCAGAAGGTGGAGATCTCGACCGTCGCTCACGACGTCGCGCTGCAGCTCCGTGAGATGGCGCATGCCCGCGGCGTGGACATCCGGGTCTCGACCGACCTCCCCGTCCTCGTCGTGGACGTCGGCCGCCTCCAGCTCGTGCTGATGAACCTCGTGTCGAATGCAATCAAGTACAGCGATCCGTCGAAGCCGGATCGATTCGTGAGCATCACACCGTGCGCGACCGAGGCGCCCAATACGTGCGGGATCCGCATCTCGGACAACGGCCTGGGCATCGAACAGGAGGATCTGAGCGGCCTCTTCACCCGCTTTTTCCGCGCGCATGCGCTTCGCGACGGCGAGCTCGGTACGACGGGCATGGGTCTCGGGCTGTCGATCGTCGCCGATTGCGTGGAGCACATGCTCGGCACCATCACCGTGGAGTCGACGAGCGGCCAGGGCACATCGTTCACACTTCTGCTGCCGCTCGGGGATACCGAACCGGTCCTCGCGGCGCCGGATCCCCGCCTCTGACACAGCACGGGCCGCTCTTCAGCCGCCCATCCCTATCCCCCTTCAGAAGGACGACGCGCCGGGGTGGTCCACCGGCACCTCAGGAGGGGTGTGCCGGATTGGACAGCGCCCGGCGGCTGGATCGTCCATAGTCGCGAGGAATGGCTGGCGCGAGTGCCGGCCGCCTGGAGGATGGTATGAACGCTGCGTCGAAATTCGTCTGCCTCATCGTGCTGGCCACCGCTGTCGCGGCTCCCTCGGCTGCGCAGGAAAAAGTCAAAGAAGGAGCCGTGAAGACCAAGGATGCGGTCGTCAAGGGTGCCACGGTCGTCGGCTCGAAGACGAAGCAGGGTGCCGTCAAGACCGGCGAAGCCATCACCGACGCATGGATCACGACGCATGTGAACGAGCGTTTCGTGACGGAAGATCTGCTCAAGGGCAGCGCCATCAATGTCGATACGGAGAAGCACGTCGTGACGCTGAAAGGGACTGTGCTGACGGCCGCCGGACGGACCCGCGCAACGAGCATCGCGAGAAGGACCAAGGGCGTCCACGGCGTGATCAACCGGCTGACGATCGGGCCCAAGAAATCCTGATCGTCGATCCCCCCGCTCCTCGACGGGCTTGTCAGCCGGTCGAGGGCGGGATCGTATTCGCCGCCCCAAGGTACACGTCTGCGAGCGTGACACCCAGCCGCACGGCGGCTTACGAAACGGGTGCGTTGTCGGCGTTGCGCGGCCCACCCGCGGGCATGACGAGGTGCACGACGTTCAACCGGTAGAACAGGTCGTCGCTGAACCGCAGCGCCTCGGCCCTGGCGAACAGGTCGCGGTCGGCCGACGAAATCACCCGCACGTCCACACGCGTATGCGGCCGATCCGCCCCGACGCGCTGCACCTGGCCGTCTTCGAGAAATGTCAGCAGCCGGCGCTGCAGCCTCGGCCCGATCGCTCCCACGTTCGCCAGGAAGAGCGTGCCGCCGTGCGCCTGCTCGAGCAGCCCGCGCGTCGCAGCACCATCCGCGCCCGCCGCGCTGCCGCGCGCCCGCCCGAACAGCCTCGCCTCCAGGACTTCATCGGTCGCCGCGGCGCAGTCGATCGTTCTGAACCGGCCCGCGGCCCGACGGCTCCCCCGGTGAATCATCTCGGCGAGCTCCCGCGTGCCGGCGTCACGGTCACCTGTAATCAGCACCCTCGCGTCGCAACGCACAGCGCAGGTCAGATCGAGAAGAACTTCACGGACGATGTGGCCGATGGCCACTGATGGACGGTCAATGCACATATTGATCACCTGGCACACTCCCTGGACGTGACGTCGAACTGTACGTTGCCGAGCCGATTGAACAAGCCTTCGAGAAACTTTCCGCTGGCGAGCAGCGGCGCCATCGGCGACGTCGTGCCGGAGATCACGCGAAGATCGCTCCCCGGGCACCCCAGCCAGTCGAACAACGCGATCTGCTCGTCGATCCCCAGCGCGGCGACGTCGTCGATGAGCAGCGTGCCCTGCCTGTCGGCCGGCAATTGAAGTGGCCCCGGGACCCGGCACCGCCGGACCGGCGGCGCGCAGAGTGTCTCGGCCTGCGCCGCGAGTGCCTCGAAGCCGCCAGGGTCGCACTCGACGAGCAGGTGCTTCCCGGGCCGCTGGGAGGCCACCCACAGGAGGAGCATTGGCGCGCTTTCGACGTAATTCAGGGTTATCTGCTGCATATGTTCGCCTCGCATGTCCGAGTGGCGTTCACACGGTTAGTGTCGCGACACGCCGAACCGTTTCACGACGGCTCGAACACGAGTGGTGAAACGAATCGAGGGGATGCCGCACTAGCTAATGGAGGCGGGGGTCGGATGGTTGCGCGAGGCCAGGCCGGACGCTACGATGACGGCATTTGTCCCTCCGCCCCCGCTTCAGTTTCGACGCCGATTACGTCCGGCGGCTGATTGCGGAGGACCCCGAAACAGAACGGCACTTCACCTCCTATTTCGGGGATCTGCTCTCTTTGAAGCTGCGTTCCCGGCTCCGTTCGGCGACGCAGGTGGAGGACGCACGGCAGGAAACGTTCGTGCGCGTCCTGACCGCGCTCAAGAAGAAGGGCACGCTGTCGGCGCCCGAGAGTCTCGGAGCCTTCGTCAACGCGGTGTGCAACAACGTCCTGCTCGAAACGTACCGATCCACGGGCCGGGCCGACCAGCTGGATGACGAACACGACCCGCCGGCGGCGGATCCCAGCGCCGAGTGGCGCGTGCTCAAGGCCGAGGAGCGGATGAAGGTGCGTGAAGCGATCGCGGCCCTGCCGCAGAAAGACCGGGAGCTCATCAGATGGCTGTTTCTCGAGAATCGACCGAAAGACGACATCTGCCGCGAGCTCGCCATCGATCGCGCATATCTCCGGGTCCTGTTTCACCGGGCCAAACAGCGCTTTCGCGAGCGGTTCTCGGCGCAGGAAATGTAGGCGTGACCCGATGACACACGAAGAAGCCGCGCAGTCGCTGGCGACGGAACGGTACCTCCTGGGCGAGCTCTCCGGCGACGACCGCGAGGCGTTCGAGGCCCACTTCTTTTCCTGCGACGTGTGCGCCGACGACCTGAGAACCGCCGCTGCGATGCTCCAGGGCGCCAGCACAGGTCTGGCGGGATCGGCCTCCGGGCAGGTGGTTCCGATGCCGGTGGGCCGCTCCCTTCGGGGGGCGCGGGCGTGGTACCGGTCGCCGGCTATCCCATGGGCGGCAGCGGCTGCGCTCGCCTGCATCACCACCTATCAGTCAGCCTGGGTCGTACCCGCCTTGCGGCGCAGTGCCGCTCCTGTCGCGCTCGCCCCGGTGGTCCTGCACCCGGAGAGCCGCGGGGCCGAAGCGTCAGTGCGCCTCGGCCCCGGCGGGGACCCTGTGACTCTGGCCCTCGAGATCAACGATCCCCCTCGAGCCGGCGAGGTCACCTACAGCTTGAGGACCCAGTCAGGAAGGGACGTCGTCTCCGGGCGCGCGGCTGCGCCGGCCGCAGGAATGCCCCTGCTGCTCCTCTTCCCCGCGTGGACAGTGAGCGGCGACATGCATTACATTCTGACCGTCCACGATGCCGCACCGGACGGCCGCCCGCTGGGCGAGTACCGGTTCGCGGTTTCGACCCCCTGAACCCCGTCATCCGCCGTACTGTTCCCATGGATCTGAGACGCCGTTTCATCTTCAGGGGCAATGCCGCCGCGATCAGCGGCCGCATCGTCCGCCCGAAGGATTACGTGCTCGAATCGAGCACCGCCAGTTCGCTGACCGTCGTGGGCGGGCGCTCACGCGCGGAGGCCGGTCCGACCCCGTTCGGTGAGTGGATCAGGCACGCCGGGGCCGCGACGCTCGCGGAGGGGCTGTTCGACGATGTGAAGGGCCAGATCGAGCTCACCTACCACCGCCTGGCGGAAGACGCCCTGACGACGTCCACTCGCGTGACGGCAGACGTGACGGGGTTGAGCGTCGGCCAGAAACCAGTGCTGACGATCGAGCGCCTCCATGCGTCGCTCCGGTCAGCCAGTCCCTCTGGGAGCGGCGAGCCCACGATTGCGGTCACGAACGACACCGCCATCGAAGGGGTGGCAATCGACGGCCACCCCCTGATCGTGGAGCTCGCGCTGCCGCTGTTCCAGCGCTACGACACACGATCGAAGCTGCTCGCGGCCGCGGACGATCCGGCGTTCGTCAAGGAATCCGGCGACTGTCTCTTCATGCAATCGTCGATCGGCGGCACGCCGCCGCCGCCGGGCGCGCGGCTGCTCCACTCGTGCGGGACGACGTACGCGACGATCGTCAGGGCCATCCGGTGGGCCGGCGATCCCCACCCCGCCGCGCGCATCGATCATCACTCGCTCGTCGTCCACGACTTCGGGCGGATCTTCTTCGGCGAGCTGCTGGTCACCGATCTGTCACGGCGTTTGACGATGCTGCGCCTCGAGCTCGGGTCCCCGGTCGGGGGCTCGGTTGCCTGCGCGGAGGTGGAAAGCAACGGCACCTGGTCTTGACCGCGCCCGTATAAGCCTGCTCGCTGTTCTGATCCTCACGTGGAACTGCGCGGGCATTCGCGAGCGGGAGCTTGCGTCCACGTTCGACAGGGCGCAGCTCGCCGAGCGGCGCGGCGAGCTGCCCGCTGCCCGTGCGCTCGCCGAACGCGGAGTGACGCTCGCCCGTCCGGACTCCGAGTGGTCCTGGAAGTTCCGGCTCCTGCGGGGTGAGATTCTCCTTCTTCAGCACCAGCCGGCGGAGCTCGACTCCCTTGTTGCCGCTCCCCTGCCCACCGGTCCCACGTTTGAACCAGTGCGGGCGAGACAGAAGTACCTGGAAGCTCTGGTGCAGCGGAGCCGCGGGGAACTCGAGCCGGCCCTTGCGACGCTCGATGCTGCGCGGCGGCTGGCTACTCACGCCGATGATGTCCAGTTCGACGTCGAGTGGCTCGACGGCCAGGTCCGGATGCGGGCGGGCCAATGGGCGGAAGCCGAGAGACGCCTCGCGGATGTCGCCGCGAGGGCGGCGGCGGCCGGAGATCGGTTTCAGGAGGCGCGGGCGCTGAACGATCTCGGGATGGGCAACCTCGTCCGGGCCCGCTGGGATGAAGCGCTGCCGCGATTCGAGCGTGTGCTGGCGTTCCGCGATCTCGAGTCTCTCTATGTGTACGGCGCCGCCCTGAGCAATGCGGGCATTTGCTACTCGAGGCTCGGGGAGTTCGACCGGGCGCTCGCCGCGCAGCGGCGCAGCGTGGCGCTCCACACCGGCCGTGGGACGCAGGCGGACTTCGCGCAGTCGCTCGCCGGGCTCGGCAACACGCTCATCATGCAGGGGGACGCACGCCAGGCGCTGCCGTTCGTGCGTCAGGCGCTCTCGGTGGCGAAGGCGTCGCACCTCGACGCCGACGCCGCCTTGTGGGCCGGCAACCTCGCGGCAGCCAACATCGATCTCGGCGAGTGGGACGAAGCGGAACGGTTCAACGAGGAAGCGAGGTCGCTGAAGAACGCGAGCCACACGGGGAGCCTCGTTCACAACACCTTGAACGCGGCGCAAATCGCGCGAGGCCGCGGACGGCTCGAGGAGGCGGCGGCGCTCTTCGACAAGGCGCTTGCGGACGGCACGTCGGACCCGAGTGTCCGCTGGTCGGCACACGCGGGGCTCGCGGATGTTGCGATCGCGCGCGGCAGGCCGGACGAGGCGTCCCGGCATTTCGAAGCGGCTCTCGGCACGATCGAGAAGACCCGGTCGGAGCTGCTCACGACCGATTACAAGCTGACGTTCCTGACACGGCTGATTCTCTTCTACCAGTCGTACGTGGACGCGCTCGTCAGCGAGGGGCGCATCGAGCGCGCCCTCGAAGTGTCGGAGTCGAGCCGCGGCAGCGTGCTCGCGGATCGGAACGGCGTCGCGCCCCTCGGCCGGGCGAGCGCTGCGGCACTGCGGCATCTCGCCGAAACGTCCCACGCCACCCTGCTGTCGTACTGGCTGGGAAGCACCCGGTCCTACGTGTGGGTCGTCACGGGCCACGGCGTCGCGATCAAAGTCCTGCCGCCCGCAGATCGAATCGAGGCTCTCGTCCGGCAACACCAGGCGACGATCAGCAACACGCTCGCAGATCCGCTCGCCGCGGCGGGCAGCGCGGGAGACACGCTGTACGCGCTGCTCGTGGCGCCGATTCTCGAATCGGTCCCGAACGGAGGCCGAGTGGTCATCGCCGCCGACGGCGCGCTGCACGGAATCAACTTCGAGACCCTGCCCGTCCCGGGCGCGCGGCGCCACTACTGGATCGAGGACAACGAGATCGAGATCGCCCCCGGGCTTGCGATGCTCGCGGACGCGCCCATCCGGTCTGCGCCGGCGTCTTCGCTGTTACTGATTGGCGACCCGGCGGCGCGCGAGCCGGAATTTCCGGCCCTGAAGTTTGCCGCGGCGGAGATCGCGAACGTGTCGCGGCACTTTCCCGCGAGCGGCGTGACAGCGTACCAGGGGCTCCGGGCGTCGCCAGCCTCTTACAGGGCCTCGGCTCCGGCGCGGTTCACGTTCGTGCACTTCACCGCGCACGCGGCCGCGAACCTGGAGAGCCCGCTCGACTCAGCCGTCATCCTCTCGGGGCCGGAGGGGGCGTTCAAGCTGTATGCGCGCGACGTCGCGGCGCTGCCGCTGCGCGCCGAGCTCGTGACGGTCTCGGCCTGCCGGAGCGCCGGCGAGCGCGCTTATTCCGGCGAGGGGCTCGTCGGGTTCGCCTGGGCGTTCCTGCGTGCCGGGGCCAGTCGCGTCATCGCGGGGCTCTGGGACGTCGACGATCGCTCGACGGCCGACCTGATGGATCGGCTCTACGCCGGCATTGCCGCCGGCGACTCGGTCGCGCATGCGCTGCGGCAAGCGAAGCTGGTCATGCTGACCGGCGGCGGCAACTACGCCAAACCGTACTACTGGGCGCCCTTCCAGCTGTTCACGCTCGTGCCCTGAGTCGCCCGGGCGCGGACTCACAGATTCGCGAAATCCTGACCGGTTTTGTCGCTCGGGTCTGCGCATTCTGGCGCCCTGCACGGGGGCGCCGCGGGCACAGTCTTCGCAGTCCCTGGTGGGATGAGCTGGTTCCGGGTATCCGGCGGACGTCTCGAATATCGCGGTCGCCTCACCCGTGAGCCCTTCACGCAGTGGACGGCCACCCGGGACGGCGCCGCCGTAATCGGCGGTGTTGCTGCCGGTATCCGGTTCAGCCTTCTGGGGCGATCCGCGGCCGCCCGCCGGAAGGTCTGGCGGGAGCTCGAACGCGCGGCCCGCGACGAGTCGCTGGCGGCGGGTGTTGCCGCTGAATCCGCGCGCTACATGGACGTCCTTGCCGCGCTCTCGTATTCGGACGGCCTCCCGCGCGTCAACATCTCGCTGCATCGCCTCGTGCTCCTGCCGAGGGCGATGATTGCCGGCCATGTGCGGGCGGCGCTGTTCAAGCGCCTCGCCGAGGCGCCCGCGCTCGCTTGTGTCGATCCCGCGACGCGGACATTCTTTCTCGATCGACTCGTCGTCGAAATGGGGGCCGCTCTGCAGAAGGCGTGCCCCTCACCACGGCAACCGGTGCAGGCGCGCGACGAATGGGCGTGCGTTGGCGTCAGCAAGGGGCTGGTATGGGTGGATCCGCTCTGGGCCGGCGACGACGCGACGGGACACGTCTTCATGTACGAGTTCCCGCGGCCCGGCATGCCGCGCCCGACCCCGCGGGAGCTCAACGCCGCCATTGCGGACATGTCGGCGGGTGTCGGCACATTGTCGCGCCTGCAGCGATTCGCGATGGTGCGCGCGGCAACCGCGCGCTGACCTACCCCGCCCTGCTCGACTCCCCTGTGCTCAGGCTCGCTGCGAGCGCGTTGATCTCCCCTATTTTTGCCTCCATGCGGGGTGTTCCTTATGGAACAGCTCAGGGTGCGCGTGCCCGTTACAGTGCCTGCATCCTCCCTCCTTCGACCGGGGGCGGGGCTGCCAGGCCGCGCTCCCTCTTGTTCACTACCACGGACAGGCGTTCGGCCCGGACGCGCGGCGCCGGTGGTATCAGCTCATTGCCCAGCCGCCGTTCACGTTGATGGTCTGCCCGGTGATGTAGCCGTTCGACGCGAGCATGACGGCGACAGCCGCGACTTCCTCCACCGTCCCGAAGCGCCCGATCGGGATGAGGCTCGGCGTGATCGCCGGATTGCCGCGAATCATGTCCGTGTCGATGAGCGCTGGCGCGATGGCGTTCGACGTGATGCCTTCCCCGGCGAGCAGGTTCGCGTAGCTGTGCGTCAGGCCGAGGAGGCCAGCCTTGCTCGCTGCGTAATGGGGGCCGATCACTCCGCCGGTCTGCGCCGCGACCGAGGACACCATGATGATTCGGCCCCATCGGCGTGCGCGCATCCCGGGCAGCGCCGCCTGCGTCACATAGAACGCTGACGACAGGTTGATCTGAATGGTGTCGTTCCAGATCTCCGGATCGAGCTGGTCGAGCGGCTTGCCGCGATTCACCCCGGCGTTGTTCACGACGATCCCGATCGGACCGAGCCGGGCCTCCGTCTCTCGCACCAGATCGAGCGCAGCGCGATGGTCCGAGACATCGGCCTGCAGCGAGACCGCTGTGCCGCCGATCGCTTCGATGCCGCGGACCACCGCGTCCCCATCCGCTCGCTTCTCGCGAAAGTTCACGGCAACTCGGGCGCCCGCGCCCGCAAGCGCTGTCGCAATCGCGCGCCCGATGCCCCGCGAGCCGCCGGTCACCAGCGCGACTCGATTGCCCAGATCGTCCATTCCGTTTCTCCCGACACGCCCCCAAATCGCTGCTGAAGATGATCCGGATCGACATTGCCGCCCTGGAGGAGCGCGAGACCACGACTGAGCGCCAGCGGTGGGGGCGATCGCCGCGCGAGTATGATTGCACACACGAACGGGGTGCAATCAGAACCGCTCGACGGCGTCCGGGTGCGTCCGGGCAGCCCGCGTTCGGCGCGGCCGCGAGTCCGTCCGCGCAATCTTCAGGAGGATGTATGAGACGAGCCATATTGCTGCTGGGCGCGCTGGGCATTGCCGCACAGGCGCATGCCCAGTCACCAGCCCCCGCACCGCAGGCCGCGACCGACGCGTCGGCCGAGCACGCGCGCATGCAGGCCGCGCCTGCGGCTCCGACGCAGGCCCCGCCGCCGGGCGCGCAGCGGGGCGGTCAGCCGCAGGTGCCGCCGATCGAAGTGCCGTGGAACGACGCCATTCCGCCGGGCACTCCGGAGCACGCCGCCCGCGCGCTCAAGGAGTCGCCGCGGCACGGCGAATGGGTCGACATCAGGATGAAGGACGGCACCGCGCTCAAGTCGTGGGTCGTCTATCCGGAGCGGCCGAACAAGACCGGTGTTGTCCTCGTCATTCACGACATCTTCGGCATGCGCGATCTGCCCCGCGCCGTCGGCGACCAGCTGGCGCAGGACGGGTTCATCGCGATCGTCCCCGATTTCCTCTCTGGGAAGGGTCCGAACGGCGGCGGATCGGACTCGCTCGGCACCGGCGTGAACCAGGCGATCCAGTCGCTGACGCCCGCTGACGTCATCGCGAGGCTGGATGCCGCGATGGAGTACGGCAAGGGGCTCCCGGCGTCGAATGGCAAAACCGGCGTAATCGGCTTCTGCTGGGGCGGGGCGCGCAGCTTCGCGTACGCGGCGGCGCAGCCGGCGCTCAGTGCCGCGGTCGTGTACTACGGCGACGCACCAGGCGCATCCGCGCCGGGCGCGACCGAGGACACGGTAGCCGCGCAGCTCGCCAACATCAAGGCGCCGGTTCTCGGCCTCTACGCCGGGAACGATGCTCGCATCGGGGCCACGCTGGCGGTGACGCAGGCGGCCATGAAGAAGAACGGGAAAAGCTACGAGGTCCACACGTACGAAGGGGCCGGGCACGGCTTCATGGGGCAGCAGGCAGGCGCCGGTGGAGCGAACCTCAAGGCCGCCGAACAATCCTGGCCGCTTGTCGTCCAGTTCCTGACGAAGAACCTGCAGTGACCGGCTGGCGCGAGCGGAGGGAACAGGACCAGTCCGGCACCTGGGTTCCGCCGCTCGCGCTACTGCCCTCGTCACCGAGACGACGCCGCTACTTCTCGGGGCACCTTGAACGTCATCATCGGGTACACCGTGCCCATGTCCTTCCCCTTGCCCTTGCTGATCGCCTCCAGACGCAGGATGTCGATCCCGGTCGCGTACACCTGCAGCGACAGATCCTTGAAGCCGCTGACGTCGGTCCGGCAGGGCATGGTCCTGCGCGTGTGACCCGTCCGGGGACTGATAGAATCGCGAGTCTGAGTCGTGCTGAGGTAAACCATGAAGAGTGCGATCGCCGGAATCGTCGGAACGCTTGCCGCAATCGTCGTCGCCGCGATGCTCATTTCCCATTTCGGGCTGTATCCGATCGGGGCGGACAATCCTCCCGGGAGGGTGGAGCGGGTTCTTGCGGGTCGGGCGCTGGACGTCTATGCGGAGAAGCACAAGCCCGCAGGCGACAATCCGGTGCAGATCACCCCGGCAGCACTGGCGGAAGGGGCGACGGAGTACGAAGAGCACTGCGCGTTCTGCCACGGCGGCGCCAAAGCGAAGATCAGCCCGATGCGCGACAAGTTCAACCCGCCCGCCCCACAGCTCGTCAACAGGATTCCGCATGACGACGATGCCTGGCTCTTCTGGGTCACGAAGCACGGCGTCCGGATGACAGGCATGCCGACCTGGGACGGCGTGATGTCGGACGACGAAATCTGGAAGGTGATCGCGTTCATCAAGCACAGCGACAA
>JBBWZJ010000280.1:0-5606 GCA_039648985.1 Acidobacteriota bacterium
GTATCCATCGACGTACAAGCCTTTTCCGTCACAGACGACAGTCATCCGGAACGCGACGATCCTCACGGCCGCCGGTCCGGTGATCGAACGTGGAGCCATCCTGCTGGAAGGCGGCAGGATCGCCGCCGTCGGCCAGGCCGTAACGGCCCCGCCCGACGCACGGGTGATCGACGCCACCGGCAAGTGGGTCACACCGGGAATCATCGACACGCACTCGCACCTGGGCGTCTATCCGGCGCCGGGCGTTGCCGCCGTGGAAGACGGCAACGAGATGACGAATCCGAACACCGCGGAAGTGTGGGCGGAGCATTCGATCTGGCCGCAGGACCCGCAGTTCGACCTCGCGCTGATGGGGGGCGTCACGACGATGCAGATCCTGCCGGGGTCCGCGAATCTCTTCGGCGGCCGCGGCGTGACCGTGAAGAACGTGCCGTCGCGCACGGAACAGGGCATGAAGTTCCCCGGGGCGCCCTACAGCCTGAAAATGGCGTGCGGAGAGAATCCGAAGCGCGTCTACGGCGGACGAAACAGCTCGCCCCAGACCCGCATGGGCAACGTCGCGGGTTACCGCCGCGCGTGGATTGCGGCGACCGAGTATCGCGAGAGCTTCAGGCGATGGCGCGAGAACGGATCCGACCCGGCCAAGCGGCCCGATCGCAACCTCCAGCTGGAGACTCTTGCCGGAGTGCTCAACGGCGAGATCCTCGTCCACAACCATTGCTACCGTGCCGACGAGATGGCTGTGATGATCGACATCGCGAAGGAGTTCGGGTACCACATCGCCTCCTTCCATCACGCGGTCGAGGCCTACAAGGTGCGCGACCTGCTCGCGGCCAATAGCATCTGCGCGAGCATGTGGGCCGATTGGTGGGGGTTCAAGCTCGAAGCGTTCGACGGGATCCGCGAGAACATCGCGCTCGTGGATGCCGCGAAGGGTTGTGCCATCGTGCATTCGGACGATCCGAACGGGATCCAGCGGCTGAACCAGGAGGCCGCCAAGGCGATGCGGGCCGGACGCGAGGCCGGGCTCACCATCGCGCCGGCCGACGCGGTCCGGTGGCTGACCATCAACCCCGCGCGCGCGCTGGGGATCGACAAGGTGACCGGATCGCTCGAGACGGGGAAGGGGGCCGACGTGGTCGTCTGGTCCGCGGATCCGTTCAGTGTCTACAGCCGCGCCGAGCAGGTGTTCATCGACGGCGCGCTCCTGTTCGACCGAAACGACCCGCAGAAGCAGCCGCTCCGTGACTTCGCGGCCGGCACGACACCGCCGGGAGATGTCCGATGAGGGTCACCGGCCTGCTCCTGGTCGCGCTCGCCCTTGCTTCTCCGGCGCCCTTCATGCTCCACGCGGCGGACGCCAGCGCATCGACGGACGCCAGCGCATTCGACTCTCAGGCCGGGGCCGGCAGGGGCCGGCGTGCCGCCCCTTCCACTGCCGTGCCGGCGCCCCCCGTCGGCGAAACCGTCGCGATCATCAACGGCCGCGTGCTGCCGGTCTCCGGGCCGGCCATCGATCGCGGGATGGTGCTGATCGCCAATGGGAAGATTGCGGCGGTCGGCGCGTCCGTCGCGCTGCCGGAAGGCGCACGGGTGATCGACGCGGCCGGGAAGGTCGTGACGCCGGGGTGGCTTGATTCCGCCACCCAGCTGGGCATCGTCGAGATCCCGTCCGCCGCCGAGGGAACGGCCGATCAGACGACGAGCGATCCCGGGCTGAGCGCGGCCTTCAACGTGGTCGATGCCTTCAACGGCGACACGACGCTGATCCCGGTCACCCGGGTCGAAGGCATCACCCGCGCGGTCGTGATGCCGGTCGGGAACCACGTGCTCGTCGGGCAGGGCGCGGTGATCGATCTCTCCGGCGCACAGGCCCCCGCGGCGGTGACCAGGGCGCCCGTGGCCATGTTCGCGCAGCTCGGCGAGGCCGGCGCGGCGGCGGAAGGAGGCTCGCGATCCTCGGCGATGCTGCGGCTGCGCGAAGCGCTCCAGGACGCGATCGATTTCGCGCGCAATCGCGTCGCGTGGAGCAGCGCACAGCGGCGCCCCTACACGCGTGGACGGCTCGACCTGGAGGCGCTCGGTCCCGTCGTCCGCGGCGAACTGCCCCTGGCAGTGCAGGCCAACCGGGCGAGTGACCTGCTCGCCGCGATGCGCCTGGCGCAGGAGTTCAAGCTGAAACTGATCCTGATGGGGGCCGCTGAAGGCTGGCGCGTCGCGGACCAGATCGCGGCCCAGAAGGTTCCCGTCGTCATCAAGCCACTGACGGACATTCCGTCGTTCGACGCGCTCGGCGCCACGCTCGAGAACGCGGCAAGGCTCTCGAAAGCGGGCGTCACGCTGGTCCTTTCCTCGTTCGATACCCACAATGCGCGCAACCTGCGCCAGGAGGCCGGGAATGCCATCTCATACGGCCTTGATCGCGACGCGGCGCTGCGCGCCGTGACGCTCACTCCTGCTGAAGTCTGGGGCGTTGCGGCCCGCTACGGCTCCCTCGAGGCAGGGAAGGACGCCGACGTCGTCGTCTGGTCGGGCGACCCGTTCGAGCTGACGACGGGGCCCGAGCACGTCTTCATCCAGGGGCAGGAGATGTCGAAGGCGACGCGCCAGCGCCAGCTGCTCGACCGCTATCGAACCATCCGTTAACCACGCCCCGGCCACTCAGAACAGCCCGGTCAGCCGCAGCGCAGCGATTGCCGCGAAGGCAAGCAGGAGGAGGTCGAACGTGCGCTGCGGGATGCGCACCGTCAACCACCGCCCTGCGAGAAGTCCCGCGACGATGAACGGGCTCAGTACCAGGTTGAGCAGCAGCGTGCCCCCGTGGATGAGGCCCAGCGCGATGCTGAACGGAACCTTGAACGAATTCACGATCAGGAAGAACCACGCGCTGGTGCCGACGAACTCCAGCTTCGGCAGCGCGACCGCCAGGCAGTAGACCGCGAACACCGCCCCCGCCGCGTTCGCCAGCATCGTCGCGCACCCGGCGACGAAGCCGATGGTCCACGCGAAAAGCGTGGTGTGCGGCACGTCGCCAAACCATTCCGGCTTCTGCATGCGCGCGAGCTGCAGCGCCGTCAACCCCAGGATGATGCCGCCGATGATGGGCTTGTATACGGCCTCGCTGAGCGTGCGCATGTACCAGGCCGAGAGGACGATGCCGAGACACGCGGGGGGCAGCATGCGGCGGATGTAGTCCAGCGCGCATGCCGGTGAAACGCGCGAACGGCGGTGACATCGCCGAGGATGAGCATCGGGAGCACGATGCCGGTCGAGGTGCGCGCGCCGAAGAGGAACGCGAAAATCACCACAGGGAGCAGGCCCATGCCGGAAATGCCGGACTTGCCGATGCCGACACAGGCCGCGCCGACAACGGCGAGCAGCCACTGCACGAGGTCCAGGTGCGGCATTGAGCGCAGATAGTATCGGTCAGATGTGGTGGAGGTCGTGACGTGTACGGTCGCGGTGGATAGCAGCGGGAGTGGCGTGGCGAACCGATTGCACTCGGTCCCGCCGAAGCGCGCAGTCGGGTTTGCGCGCGGGAAATCGAATCCAAGGAGATCGTCAATGTCCAGAGCAGCATCCCCGCAGGCGCCCGCCCCCGTTGATCCCAAGGCGCAGGGCCCGACGCCTGAATATCCGCAGCAGCAGATCGATCCCCCCGGTTCGTTCGCAGAGATGACGCCTGCGCCTGATCACGGGGAAGAGTCCTATCAGGGGCTCGGCCGGCTCAAGGATCGCGTGGCCCTCATCACCGGCGGCGACAGTGGCATCGGACGCGCGGTGGCGATTGCGTTCGCACGCGAAGGCGCCGATGTGGTCCTCAGCTACCTACCGGAGGAAGAGGACGACGCGGCCGATACGGCCGGCTGGGTCGAGCGAGCCCAGCGGAAGGCGGTGAGAGTGCCGGGGGACATCCGCGACGAGCGGCACTGCGCCGCGATTGTGGACCACGCATTCGACGAGTTCGGCAAGCTCGACATTCTCGTCAACAATGCCGCGTTCCAGATGACGCACGACAGCATCGAGGAATTCTCGACCGACGAGTTCGACCGTACGTTCAAGACCAACGTGTACGCCATGTTCTGGCTGTGCCGTGCGGCACTGCCGCGCATGGAAGCGGGGAGCGCGATCATCAACACCGCGTCGATCCAGGCCTTCGATCCGAGCCCGAACCTCCTTGCGTATGCGCCGACCAAGGCCGCCATCGTGAGCTTCACGAAGGCGCTCTCACAGACCGCGATGAAGAAGGGGGTGCGCGTGAACGCCGTCGCTCCCGGCCCTGTGTGGACGCCTCTCATCCCGTCGACGATGCCGGCCGAAAAAGTGAGGGCGTTCGGGCAGGACACCGCATTCGAGCGCGCCGCGCAGCCGATCGAGATCGCGCCGGTGTTCGTGTTCCTCGCCTCGAACGAAGCGCGGTTCGTGACCGGGGAAGTCTACGGCGTCACGGGCGGCCAGATGCCCTTCTGAGTCGCGTGACCGTCCCGGGGTTGCGACACTGCCGGGCCCGCCACCGCAGCCGGGACCGAAGAGTTCCGGCTGCGACGTTCCAGCGAGGCGCGACCGCGAGAACGGACTATAATCGGGGGTTCCCCCCGAATGTTCACCAAGGCGCTCGCCGCTTCCGTCACCGTCAAGACCCGTCTGAAGGGGCTTCAGTACTTCAACGCAGGCCGCGTCGTCGACATCAGCGGCGCCGAGTGGGTCGCGAACGGCGTCGTGCGCGGGTCGCGCGACTATCGCGTGGACCTGGTGCGCGACCGCAGCCGCTTCACGGGTGCCTGCGAGTGCCCGTTCTACGCGGACCGCGCGGAGATCTGCAAGCACATCTGGGCGGCCCTTCTCGAAGCCGAGGACCGGAATCTGCTCGCGGGCGACGGTCCAGTCGGCGACGATGCAGTGCTCGAGCCCGAGTATCGGCCCACCCCGGCCGACGTCCGGGAGCACCAGGAGGCCAGCTATGCAGCCGCCGGGGGACGCACGCAGGTCGTCAAGCCGCCCGCGTGGCAGCGGTTTCTCCACGAGCTCCAGCAGGATGTGGCAGCCGCCGAGGGGTCGGTACCGCTCCCGCGGTTCTCGAACGGGGAAATCGTCTACGCCATTGACGTGCGGGGGACACTCGCCGGACGTGGCACCATCGTCAGCGTCTTCTTCCGGCAGCGGCGAAAAAGCGGCGCGTGGACCAAGCCGAAGCCCGTTGGCATCACGCCGGCGGAAGCCGAACACATGCTGGATCGGGACGACCGCGAAATTCTGTCGCTGCTCATCGGCGCGTCGAACGCCTGGTATCAGACAGCGCAGTACGAGGCCGGCTATCCACGCCTGTCGCGCTATGTCCTGAACGGGCCGCTCGAGGATCGCCTGCTGCCGATGCTGGCCCGCACCGGCCGGGCGCATCTCGACGGCACCGACGAGCAGGGGTTGCTGCCGATTTCCTGGGACGTCGGAGATCCGTGGAAGTTCCAGCTCGAGGTCACGAGCGATGACAGGAACGACACGATTCAGGTGGATGGTGCGTTCGTGCGCGGCGCCGAGCGGATGGCGTTGCGGGAGCCCGTGCTGCTACTCAGCCGCGGGTTCCTCTTCACGAGAACGACGATGGCGCG
>JBBWZJ010000301.1:0-7466 GCA_039648985.1 Acidobacteriota bacterium
CGAATCCATACCCCGCGGGCGTTCTCCAGCCGGCCGGCGCCTCGCAGGGGCCGAACACGTTTCTGGGCCAGACGGCCGGCCGGTTCGCGCCACTCGATTTCCGCAACGGGCAGAACGCCCGCTACATTGTCAGTCTGCAGCGCGAGCTGCCGGGACAGTGGCTCCTGGATGTCGGCTATGCGGGGAGCCGGGGGTACGACCTGACGACGGATCT
This sequence comes from Acidobacteriota bacterium, assembly GCA_039648985.1. Taxonomy (GTDB): domain Bacteria; phylum Acidobacteriota; class Vicinamibacteria; order Vicinamibacterales; family 2-12-FULL-66-21; genus JALZOC01. Next base: position 215 of record JBBWZJ010000301.1, read on the forward strand.
CGATATCAACCCCATCCCCGCGCCGTATCTCTCCACGAGCCGCGTGCGCGACCAGGCGACGATCGACTTCCTGGGCGCCAACGTCACCGATCCATTCCTGGGCCTCATCCCCGGAACCGGCCTCAACGGATCTATCAGCCGTGGTCAACTGCTCAAGCCGTTCCCGCAGTTCACCGGCGTCACGACGTCCAACAGCAACGGGACGACGGCGTACAAGTCCGCGCAGATGAAGATCGAGCGCCGTTTCACGAAGGGTTACATGCTGCTGGCGGGCTACACCTGGTCGCGCTTCACCGAACGGCTGACCAGACTCAATCCCACGGACCCGACGTACGAAGAACGGCCCTCGTCGTCCGACGTGCCGCACCGGCTGTCATTCAGCGGGATCTGGGAGCTGCCGTTCGGGCAGAGCCGCCACTGGCTGACGAACGCCGGGCGGCTGACGGACGCCGTCCTCGGAGGGTGGAGCCTGCAGGCCATCGGCCAGTTCCAGAGCGGCCGCCCGATCGACTTCGGGAACCTGTACTACAACGGGGACCCGACGACGCTCAAGGTGCACTACTCGCGCAACACTGACGTGCCGGTGTTCGATACGAGCGGATTCTACTTCCACGATGCCGCCGTGCAGACGAACGGGACCGACGATCTGACGAAGCAGCGGAACGACACGCGCATCCAGCTCGCCAGCAACATCCGGTACTTCCCGTCGCGCATCGATGGGATCCGGGGTCCCGTTTTGAAGACGTGGGACATTTCGCTCGTCAAGCAGGTGCGTCTCGGGGGCAGTGTCCGCGCGCAGTTCAATGTGGAGTTCCTGAACGCGTTCAACCAGACCTACTTCAACGACGCCGACACGAACCCGAGGAACACGACCTTCGGCAAGGTGACAAGCCAGAACAACCTGCCGCGCGACATCCAGCTCGCGGCGAAGATCGTGTTCTAGGTCCGCGTGCCTATTTCGCGAATGCGACGTACGCCTGCTCGATCGCCGCCGGAGGCACCGAGCCGCTGAGGATCAGCACCCGGTACGTGAAGGTCGTGGACTGCCCCGGCTCGAGCGTCAGGTTCAGCTCCTTCTTCCCCTGCGTGAAGATGCTCTCGCCCAGCGGGTTCGCGGCGAAAAGGCCGTATCCGCGGGCGTGCCAGTACGTCGGGAAGCCCGGATTCCTGGGATGATCCAGGATCGCGAGCGTCACCGGCTCGGCGTCCACGGTCCCCGACAGCAGCGCCCAGCGGCCGCGGGTGCCCCAGACCGCGTCCCCCTTCAGCCCCTCGCTGCTCACGTACTGGCCGGTCACCCCCGTGTTGTCGACGACCTTGGCCGCAGACGGTTTGCCTGACGCGTCGGTGAAGATTTCCGGCTTGTCGTCGGGCTGCTCGAGCCCGCGCGCGACGCGCATGCCGAAGAACGCTTCCTTGTTGTCCTTGAAGACCACGCGCTCGCCAAGCGCGGTGAGGGTCGTCGTTCGATCGATCGTCCGGGAATCCGCGGTGCCCCGGAACACGAAGCGCGTCTGCTCGCGCAGCAGCGGCTGACCGCCCGGCTTGACCCACTCCGTCTCGACGCTCAGCTCTCCCGCATCCGTGCCGCTTTTCGCCGCGACAATGCGGCGGTGAAGGATGGTGCCCATCTTCGGCACCTGCGCGGCCGGGATGGCGTCGGAGTTGTTCCAGAAATCCAGACCGTTCACGTCGCCATGATTGAGCCACAGACCGACGTGATGCGGGTGATCCACACGTTCGCCTTTCCGGGGCTCCAGCGGAAATCCACGGGTCACGACGGTTCCCTTCGCGGTGCGCAGCGGGAACAGCGTCGGCTTCTTCAGCGTCGTCGGATAGATGTACGACGTGAAAGGCGTACCGTCGATCGTGACGTCCACCCGCCGGCCGGCCTCATTGGGGATCACCTGGATACGGGCGGTCTTCTGTTCCGTCGGCACGTCGGCCGCCCTCTGCGACGGCTGCTGCGCGGCGACGGGGGTGGCGGGGCTCCCGGCGAGCGCCAGCGAGAGCAGCGACAGTGCAATTCTGGACATCCGCATGTGTCAACCCTTTCAGAATGGTCAGTGCTTTTCGAGCTTGCCCTTCACGCCAATCAGCATGCGCTCGAGGCCGTCGCGCGCGCGCCTCGCGGCAACAATGCGGGCGATCGGCGCAAGGAATCCGCGGAGTGTATCAACGCGGGAGCGATTGAGGTAGGTGACGTACCCGTACGCCGCGCCGGGCATCGGCACGAACAGCGCCATGCCAAGTGAGGATTCGAAGTAATGGCTCGCAAACACCTGCTTCGAGCCGAACACCACCGCGCCATTCTGCCGCGCGATCACGGCGTGGCTGATGCTGATCGTCGGCTTCAGGCCGAACTTCTCCCGCGACCAGTACAGGAAGCTGTCTGCGCCATCGAGGGCGGCGCGGGGGAATTCATCCAGCCACCGGAACAGCCCGGGCTGGCTCTCCGCCTTGAATTCGGAGGGCCGGAGGAGCTGCCGGAAGGCGACCGCACGCGGCGTCGTCCCCGGCCGGTCGACGTAATCGCCCAGCGCGGGGCTGCCGGCCTTCAGGTACGTGCGCGCCTCGTCGGCCAGAAACTGCCGCATCGCGGCGGCCGCCCCCTCAGGCTCCGCAGGCGTGCCCCACGGGATCGCCGTCCGAAAGCGCTCCATCGCGGCGGCGGGCAGCCGCAGCCCGCAGTTCCCGGGGCGGCAGAGATGCATCGCCTCGCGATCCGCGGCATCGAGGGTGAGGCCCGCCAGGTCTTCGACGCCCGGCTGAGCCTTGAACTGGCCAATCTGCAGAACGTATTCACTGGCTTTGAAGCGCTCGATGTCCCGCACCCGCTCGGCGAACACGTCGGCGGTACAGGCGACGCGGATCGCGCCGAACGAAGTCACTTCCTTCCCGTCTGGTGAATCGAGCGTCTTGGTGATCACGCCTCCACGTTCGAGTCGCCGGAGCTCCGCGTCCGTGGCGCGGATATAGCTGCGCAGAAGAGGGACGGCGTCCTGGCTGGTCTGGGGCTGGCTCCCCGTCAAGGCTGCCGCGGTGAGGGTCAGGGCTAGCGCAGGAAGCATGAGCAATCGGATCACGGGTCCGACGATCATGCCTGCATTCCTGCGAAAGTGCCACCCGATTAGAGGGCCGGACGATCGCAGCAGAGCCGTTCTCCGGCAAAAAAAAGGCGCCGCAATCGCGGCGCCCGTGAAAGCCGAACCGATCGGCCGTTATCTGACGAACAGCATTTCGCGGTACGTCGGCAAGGGCCAGATGTCGTGCGGGACGAGGCACTCGAGCGCGTCCCCGGACTCGCGAAGCGAGACCATCGCGGGCACCACCTTGTCGCGGAAGAACTTCGCGTGCTTGGCGGCGTCTCCCGGTCCGTTGCTGTGATCGAGCAGCTTCTGCAGCGCATCGACGCGCTTCTTGCAGGTGTCGGTCAGGGCGCACATCTGGTCAAGCGTCCGGCGTGATTCCTTCGCCGCTGCGCCCGCGGCCTTGACCGCGGCCACGCTCTGCGCCAGCTCCCCCTGATAGCGGTACGCCGCCGGCAGAATATAGCGATTCGCGAGGAGCACCATCAGCTGTGCCTCGATGTTGATGCTCTTGTTGTAGTGCTCGAGCGCGACGTCGTAGCGGGCGTGCAGCTCGCGCTCGTTCAGGACGGCGTACTTCTCGAAGGCGTTGACGACCGCTGGATCGAGCAGCTCCGCATACGCGTCGACGGACGTCTTGAGGTTGAGGAGGCCGCGCTTTGCGGCTTCCGTCTGCCAGTCCTCCGCGTAGTTGTTGCCGTTGAAAATGATCCGCTTATTGTCCTTGACCATCTTCGTCAGCAGGGCTTTCAGGGCGTCAGCCAGCTTGGCGCCCCCCTTCACGGCTTTTTCGAGCTCGGTGGCGGCGTAGTCGAGCGCCTCGGTCACGGCAACGTTGAGGGCGACGTTCGGGAAGGCGATGCTCTGGTTGGCCGACACGGCGCGAAACTCGAACTTGTTGCCGGTGAAGGCGAACGGGCTCGTGCGATTCCGGTCGCCGGCGTCGCGCGGCAGCTTCGGGAGGACGGTGACGCCCGTGTCGAGGAGCCCGCCGCTCTTCGTCGTCTTGGCGGCACCTTTTTCGATCTGGCCGAAGATGTCGGTCAGCATGTCGCCCAGGAAGATGGACAGAATCGCGGGCGGCGCCTCGTTGGCGCCGAGGCGGTGGTCGTTCCCGGCGCTCGCGATGCTGAAGCGGAGCAGCCCCTGGAATTTGTTGACGGCCCGCAGCATGGCGGCGCAGAAGACGAGAAACTGGAGGTTGTCGTGCGGCGTCTCACCCGGGTTGAGCAGATTGTTCCCGAGATCGTCGCTCATGCTCCAGTTGAGGTGCTTGCCCGAGCCATTGACTCCGGCGAACGGCTTCTCGTGCATCAGACACGCAAGCCCGTACTTCGGCGCCATCCGCTTCATCGTCTCCATGGTCATCATCTGGTGGTCAGTGGCGACGTTGGCGTTTTCGAAGATCGGTGCGACTTCGTACTGGCTCGGGGCGACTTCGTTGTGGCGTGTCTTGACCGGAACGCCCACGCGGTACAACTCGGCCTCGGCATCGTGCATGAAGGCGAGGACCCGTTCGGGGATGGAACCGAAGTAGTGGTCCTCCATCTCCTGCCCCTTGGGCGGCTTCGCGCCGAAGAGGGTGCGCCCGGCGTTGATCAGATCGGGCCGGTTGAAATAGAACTGCTGGTCAATCAGGAAGTACTCCTGCTCGGGTCCGCAGGTCGCGTAGACGCGGTGCGCCTTCGATCCGAACAGCCGCAGAATGCGGACGGCCTGTTTCGACAGCGCCTCCATCGAGCGCAGCAGCGGTGTCTTCTGGTCGAGCGCTTCGCCCGTCCAGCTCACGAACGCGGTGGGGATCACGAGCGTGGTGCCGTTGGGCGTCACGAGCAGCCAGGGCGGGCTGGTCGGATCCCACGCCGTGTAGCCCCGCGCTTCGAACGTGGAGCGCATGCCGCCGGACGGAAAGCTCGAGGCGTCCGGCTCGCCTTTGATGAGCTCCTTCCCGCTGAATTCCGCGACTGCGCGCCCGTCGGGTGTCGGCGAGAGAAACGAATCGTGCTTCTCGGCGGTGATGCCCGTCATCGGCTGGAACCAGTGCGTGTAATGGGTCGCCCCGTGCTCGACCGCCCAGTCTTTCAGCGCGGTGGCGATGATATCGGCGACCGACGCATCGAGCGCTTCGCCCTGGGCGACCGCGCTCCGCAGCGCGCGGTAGACGTCCTTGGGGAGCCGGGTGCGCTGGACTTCTTCGTTGAAGGTGAGCGATCCGAACTCGTCCGTCATTTTCTTCACAGCGGCGGTGACGACCCGCTGGTTGAGCGCGCTGCCCCAGTGACTGATGCTGCGGATGGCGTCGCCCGATGAAGCAGAACCCATCTTTGTTTCCTTTCGTAATCGTCGGCTTGCCGAACGTGCGGCAGAGAAATCTTCGAATCCGTATTATCCGTTCGCGTGAGTCGCGCTACAAGAGGTCTCGAGCCGCCTGACAAACTTCGACAAAACGCGCTGCCAAACAGACAAAAGTGTCGGAATCGCGGCGCGTCACTCAGGCGGCTTCCGCCGGCCCGCGACGCGACCCGCGTGGTAGTCTCCACGTGCCGTGTTTCTCGGACACATCGCCGTCGGCCTCGCGGGCAAGCGCGCGACGCCGGACGTATCGCTCGGCACCTGGATCGCGTCGGTGCAGCTCGTCGATCTGATCTGGCCCGTGCTTCTGCTCGCGAATGTTGAACACGTCCGGATCGCGCCCGGAGCCACGGCGTTTACACCGCTCGACTTCTACGACTATCCCGTCACCCACAGTCTGATTGGCTGCACCGTTTGGGCGCTGGTGTTCGCAGCGGGCGCGATGCTCGCCCGCAGGAACCCACGTACCGCCCTTCTGCTTGCCGGGGGCGTCCTCACCCACTGGGTGCTGGACGTCGTGTCCCACCGTCCCGACATGCCGGTCCTTCCTCACGGCCCCTATCTGGGGCTGGGCCTGTGGAACTCCGTGCCGGCAACCCTGGGCGTCGAGCTCCTGATGTTCGCCGCTGGTCTCGCTCTGTATGTCCGGCGTCCCGGCGGGAGCACACGCGTTTCCTTCTGGGTGTTCGTTGCGTTCCTGCTCCTCGCCTACACCGCGGCCGCGTTCGGCCCGCCTCCGCCGAACGTCCGGGCGCTCGCGTGGTCAGCGATGGCGTTGTGGCTGCTGGTCCCGTGGGCATGGTGGGTGGACAGGAATCCCTTGAGGCCGGACCACACACGGGTGAAGAACTCCGCCGGCACGCAGGCATGACGGGCGTCACGGTGCACGCTGACGTGCGCCGGATCCTCCACGTGGACATGGACGCGTTCTACGCATCGGTCGAGCAGCGCGACAGGCCTGAGCTGCGCGGCCTGCCCGTCGCGGTTGGCGGATCCCCCGAGCACCGCGGGGTCGTGGCGGCGGCGAGCTACGAGGCGCGCGCGTTCGGCGTCCGGTCCGCGATCCCGATGTCCCGCGCGGTGCGCCTGTGCCCGTCCCTCGTCATTGTTCGTCCCGATTTTGCTCGCTACAAGGCGGCGTCGCAGGCCGTGTTCGCGATCTTCCGCTCGGTGACGCCGCTCGTCGAGCCCCTCTCGCTCGACGAAGCGTACCTCGACGTCACCCACAACAGCTGGGGCGAAGCGCTCGGCCTGACTGTCGCGAAGCGATTGAAAGCCGAGATCCGGGAGGCCACCGGCCTGACCGCGTCGGCCGGCGTCGCGCCGAACAAGTTTCTCGCGAAGATCGCGTCTGCGTGGAAGAAGCCGGATGGCCTGACCGTGATTGCTCCGGAGCGCGTCGAACAGTTCCTGCAGAAGCTGCCTGTCGATGCGCTCTGGGGAGTCGGACCCGTTACCGCGCGCCGGCTGCGGGAGCGCGGGATCGAACGGCTGGTGCAGGTGCGCGCCACTGATCCGGCCACGCTGCGCGAAGCGGTGGGCAGCAACGCGGACTGGTTGCGCCAGCTCGCCGCCGGCATCGACGATCGTCCCGTCGTCCCCAACCGGTCCGCCAAATCGTCGGGAACCGAGAACACCTTTTCCGAGGACCTGACGGATCTGGCGCAAATCCGGTCCGAGGTAGACGAGATGGCGCGAAGCGGGGCCGCGTGGCTCGAGCGTCGCACGCTGACCTGCCGGACGGTCACGATCAAGGTGCGCTACTCGGATTTCACCACGATCACGCGGAGCCATTCGAAAGTACCTGCGAC
>JBBWZJ010000004.1:0-6747 GCA_039648985.1 Acidobacteriota bacterium
TGTTCGCCCGTTCCGGGGTGCAGACTGGCCGACGGAATCTGGATGGTGGCGGCCGGCGGCTGATCGAGCGTAATCAGGATATCCGTGGTGAGCGCCGGGCCGCGGTTGCCGGACGTGTCCGTCGCGATGGCGCCAACCTTGATCCGGTCACCGGGCTTGCCGAGCAGAGGTCCGGCCTGGAAGTTGATCGCGAATGGCGCGTGCACGGTCGCGGCGAAGACGTCGTTGAGGAAGAAGTCCACGTAGGCGACGTCGAAGGCGCCGACGGTCGCCGTGACTGTAGTCGCGGTGTTCTCGATGACGGTCCCGTTCCCGGCTGCCGTCAGCTGCACGACTGACGGAGGCGTTCCATTCGTGGTCGTGAACGTGTAGTCGAGGCCGGCAGTCTGGACGTTGCCTGACAGATCGACGGCGGCCGGCGCCTGCACGTGGTACGCCGCGCCGGGCGCCAGCGGAAGGTTCGGCGTGAACACGGCAACCGTGTTGCCGAACACGACGTCGAGCCGCCCGGCGATCGCGCCCGTCGCCGAGGACAAGACCACCGTGGGCGGCCCGCGGAACTTCGCAGGGTCGATCGGCTCGCTGAACACGAGGCGGATCGGCGTGAAGACACTGGCGCCGGTGGTCGCCGCCGCCGGACTCGTCTCGACGATCGTCGGCGGAATGGTGTCGGCCGTCGTAAAGCTGCTGACGAAATCCGTTGCCATCCGGTGCCCGACTCGATCCAGGAGGCCTTTGACGCGAACCGAGTACTTCGTCTGTTCTTGCAGCGGAGCGATCGGCGTGAACGTGAGCGTTCCGTCGCCGTCGGACTGCACGGCCGTGCCCGTGACGATGCCGGACGCGTCAGAGAGCGACACGCTGGAGGCATTCACGGTCGCCGGGTCGATCGGCTCGGACATCACGATGCGAACGGTCGTGCTCTTCGACACGTTCATCGCCGCTGGTGCGGGCACGACCTGGCCGACGACGGGCGCCGACGCGTCGAGTGTGATGTCGCCGACGCTCGCAATACCGGACAGCGTGCCTCGCTTCGTGGCGATGCCGGTGCCGATGGGATCCTGCAGCGTCAGGACGTAATCACCGAGCGGGAGCGTCTCGAACACGAAGCCGCCGTCGAGGCTCGATTCGACGAAGAAGTGCTTGCCGTTCACGACCAGCTCGCCGGTGATGCCCACGGCGCCCTGGCCGTTGCTCTCGAGCAGCACGCGTCCGCTCAGGGTCCCGGTCGGCTCGAGCACGACCTCGACCTGCTTGGTCTCGCCAGGGTTCAGGCGGTCGCTCACAACGCCCCGGGTCGTGAACGAAGGCGCGGCCGCGGCCGTGATGGTGAACGTGCGCGCCGAAATGTCGGGGAACGAGAAATGGCCATTCCCGTCGGCAAAGCCCTGTCGCCTCACGAAGGGAATGCTGACCAGTTCGACCCTGGCGCCGGGGGCCGGGCTGCCGTTGAAAATCACGGTGCCGGTGATCTGGCTGATGCCCGCGAGCGCGATCCGGGCGCCGGCGATCTCGCCGTCGAACCCGATCGATGCAATGGCGGACCCCGATTCCACGCTCGTCTGCGGTGTCGCGACGACGATGTAGCGGCCGAGCGGGAGATGATCGATTTGGAACGTCCCGTCGGGTCCGGCTGTCACGCTGATCGCGCCGATCTCACAGGTGCTGATGCACACCTTCGCGTTCGGAACCGGCGTGCCGTTGACGAACGAGACGACGCCGGCGATGCCGCCGAATGCCGGCCGCTCCACGCTCACGATGAGCGGCACGTCGACCCTCTGCCCCGGCTGGGTGATCTCTCCGGCCGACTGCGCGTGGCCGCCGAACTCCCCGTTGTCGGCGAATAGCGTGAACCGTCCGACGGCCGCGCCCGGGAACGAGAAGCTGCCGTCGATGCCGCTCGTCGTGCTCATGCCGAATCCCTTGCCGGACTGCGTGATCTGGCTGAGAGAGATGCGCCACCCCTTCAGCGGCGCGAGCGTTCCGGTCTCGACGAGCTGTCCCGTCACGACGGCGAGCGCGTCCTCGGTGATGTCGGCTGGCACGCTCTGTCCCGCTAGAAAAATCTGGCCCGTTGTGGCGCCGTGTCCGGCCGTCGCGGCCTCGAACGCGTCCACCGCGAAGGCGCCGAGCGGAATGAGGTCCTGTGTGTAGGCGCCGGTGCCGTCCGTCACGTTGAACGCCAACGCTCCATCGGTGTTGCTGATGACGACTTCCGCGTTCGCCGCCGGGGATCCATCCGGCCGGCGCACGGTGCCATGGACCGATCCGGTGGCGCTGGCGAGGTACACGTTGAGGGCGACGGGTTCGCCGTCAGCAACAATCTTTCCAGGCGCGATGCCCGCGAAGCCGTTCTGCTGGGTCCCCGTGGCGGTCACGACGAACGGACCCTCGGTAAACGCGTCGCCGCCGCTGAACCGCGCGATGCCGAGATCGTCTCCGCTCTGGCCGGTGAAGAGGACGAGGCTCCTGTTCGGATAATCGAGCTGCTGAACGTGGACCTTCGCTCCGGGAATCAACGTGTGCGCGTCGCTTGCAAAGACTTTGACGACCAGGTCCGCCAGCCCGAGGAGCTTGATCTGGACGTCCGCCTTCTGGCCCGATCGGACCGAGCCCCGAATGCGTGCCGTGCGCCCCGTGAAATCGCTGTTCTCGAAAGCCGTCAGCGTATACGTGCCGGCATTGACCACCGGGAACAGGAACAATCCGTCCTTGTCCGTGACCGCTACGGCTTCCTGGATGCCCTGCGGAATCGTCGTGCACGACGTCTCGCCATCTGTTTCGACACAGAACGTCTTGAACTCGTCGGACTTGTACTTGACGATGAGCCCCTCACCCGCGAGCGTCCCATCGGGCTTGAGCACCTTGCCCCCGACCTGGCTGGTGGGCTGCAGCTTGAGGACGACATCCTGCGGCACCGGCGGCGCCGGCATCGTGGCTCCGAGACTGATCGGGTCCGGACTGAACTGACCGGCCGCTCGAATCGTGAACGAGCCCGGCCACAGTCCCGCCATTGCGAACTTGCCGGTGGAGAAATCGGTATCGACGATCTGGAAGTTCTGGACGTACTGGAAATCCACGACGACGCGACCGCCGGCCGCGACGACCTGATCCCCGGACAGGCTGACGCGGGCCTTGATGGGAGTATTGCTGGCGTCAACGACCACACCTTTGACGCTCCCGCCGTTGCCGCCGCGGAACACGACGTCGGCCTTCACCTTCTGGTGATTGAACTTGACGCTCACGTTCAGGAGGTTGCCGTCGCTGAGATCGCCCAGGAACGCCGTGACCTTGTAATTGCCGACCGGAACGGACGGCATCTGGTAGTGGCCGTTTTCGTCCGAGGTCGCCTGGCCGACAATCTCGACGCGACCGCCGATGATCGGCAGCTTGAACAGGTAGACCGCAACGGTCGGAACGGGGGTGACGGCGTCCACGCGAAACAGCGTGCCCGCGACCGCGCCGACCGAGTCGAGAATAATCGTGGCCGGCACTTCTTCGCCGGGGCGGGTCAGATCCACGTCCGCGCGCCCCTCGGCGTCGAGCGCGTCGCTCACCGCCACGATCGCGTGCCGGCCGAGCGGCACGTCCGGCAGGAGGAAGTGGCCCGTGGCATCGGTCGTCACGAGGCTCAGGCCGCCGCCGACCCTGGCGTCCGGCACACCGTGTCCGTCCGCGTCGAGCACGACGCCGGCGACCGACCCAAGCCCGCCGGAGATGACGATGTTTACGGTGCCGACGCCGTTCGGCGCCACCTGGACCCCTGCCTCGCCTTCCTGCAGCGCCGCCTGGTCGAACGTCGTCACGATCAGCCGGCCCGCGGGCACGCTCGGGATGAAGAACGCGCCGTCAGCATCGGTCGTCGCGAGCGCCACCGGGCATCTCTCGGTGCTCGGTCCGCACCTGACGCCGGGCTGGCTCTCGGTGATGTAGTACGCGGTGATCGACAGACCGGCCAGCGACCCGGTGCCGGTGCTCCGGAGCACGTGGCCCGTGATGCCGCCCTTCTTGACCTCGAGCGCCTTCGGGCTGTCCGCGGTCAGCAGCGAGAGCTCGCGGATCGTCGTGGCGCCGGCGAACGGGATGTTCTCGCTGATCGCGATCTTCGCGACAGCGAGGGTATTGACGGCTTCGATGAAGATGTTGCCGACCGGCACGCGGGCGACGGTGAAGCGCCCATCCGCGTCGCTCGTCGCGGAGTACACGCTGCCGTCGGTCAGGCTGCTGACCCGGATCGCGGTGTCCTTGAGCGGGAGCCCGGCTTCGCTCACCGTGCGTCCCTCGAGCGTGCCGCGCCCGAGCATCACGATGTCGACGTTCAGCCGCTGGCCGTTGCGCGCGACGGAGAACCGCAGATCGCGGAACTCGTCCGTCTCGGGATCGACCGCCAGGATGCGCGGACCGCGCAGCACGTAGTCCCACGAGTACTTTCCATTCGCGTCAGCGCTCTTCGAACTGATCCCGATCCAGTGGACCTCGTCGTCCACGCCGGGGCACCCGTAGAAGAGGCGCATGCTGGCGAACGGGACCGGTGAGCCGTCGGCGCGAAGCACGCGGCCGGAGACGACGCCGGCGACGTCCCCGACGGTAATCTCGATCGGTTTCGTCTCGCTTCCCATGGGCTGACCGCGCAGATCGGTCACGTCCTGGACGGTGATCGAGCGCGGGATGAACGGGCCGACCGGATCGCGCAGCGCGAGGAACGCAATCCGGCCGTCTGGCTGGAGCGCGACGCCGACGACCGGGTTGCCGTCGAGCAGATAGTGCGTGATGTCTTCTGACTTGAACTTGTCCTGCACGCTTTGCAGGGTCACTTCCTCGCTGAAGAGCACCGCCACGATACGGCCTGGGGCCCATAGTCCCAAGGTCTTGCCCGCGTCTACACAGACCTGGTCAGCCTGCCCCTGCTGCACCACGCCGATCAGGGACGGCGGCGGATCGATCACCGGGGTGACCGCGGGTGAAAGCGCGTTCGTCCCTCCGCTCCCAATCTGCACGCTGACCCGATACGGATCCGCCGGTGCGAATGCGAGGATCGGCAGGCTTGTCGGGGTGACGCCGTCGAAGACGTAGTGCTGCAGATGCCCCTGTGCGTCCGGCACCACGAGGCTGAGCGTGTAAGGCTGCGAGGGACTTCCGGGGACCGGATCCAGGCGGATGGTAAAGGTGCCGTGGTCGGGCGCCGCAATCATCGCCATCTGCGCCGTCGCCGCACCGCCGGCATCTGCGAACTGCAGGTAGTCGCCGAACGCAATCTCCTTGACGACCTTTCCGGAGACATCGCCGCCGAGCACGTGTCCGCCGCCGTCCACGATGCGCAGCGTGACCGGCAGCGGGCTTCCCGCTGCCGAGATCAGCGCGGAAATCGCACCGGGCCGGTACGAGAGCTTCTGTGCGACGTCGTGATGGAATGCCGCGGCCCCGAACGTGGCCAGGTCGGCTTTCATCAGCACGGCCACGGCCTGGGCGAACACGTCCCCGCGCAGCGAGCGCCGTCGCAGCTCGTCGAAGCCCGTGAAGTCGGTCCTGGCGAACTCCAGGTCGTCCGGATTGGTGATCCGGTCGGGCAGCCGGAAGTAGCTGCTGCCCATGAAATCCATCCAGAGCTGTGACGCGCTGTCGCGCAGCGGCTCGCGGAGGCTGACGCGCAGGCCGGCAGAGGCAACCTCGATGGCGCGGTCCCAGATCAGCTTCTTCGAGAATCGCTTGACGTCTTTGGGCAGCGCCGAGGCCGGCGCGGTTGCGACCGCGTAGGCTTTGCCGAGGAGGCCAATCGCCGCCGTCCGCAGATCCAGCGGCAGCGTACCGGCTTCTTTGGGGAGGACCAGCGAGTCCGGCGACAGCGGAATTCCTAGCTCGCCGACGGACGTCTTCAGCGCGAAGCGGCCGGTCACGTTCTCGTTCGAGTCCAGGGTCGCGGCGGTCACCTTGCCGCTGACCTTGGCTATCAAATCGAAGCTGACCGACTCGGAGTCGCCGGGAGCAATGGAGTCAATCTGCCGGGTGGGCTCGCCGACAATCGTCGCGCCGCTCACGACGCGGGGATACAGGTTCAGGCTCACGAAGTTCGCCGGCGACGAGCCGGTGTTCGTGACCGTCACGTCGAGTGTGTAGGCTTCGCCGGCCGTCACGATTTCGGGATGCGTGAAGGTCAGGGTGAAGGTCGGATTGCGCACGAGCACCGCGCCGGCCGCGCGGCCGCGCACAGTCACCGGGCCGATCGGCAGCCCGAGCAGCGTCCCCGTGATCTCCATCTCGATGATGTGGCTGCCTTCGCGCCGGCCTTCGACGAGGAACTCCGCGTTGCCGGTGTCGCCAGGTCCGAGTGCGATGACGTCGTCGGCCGTCCCGAGCTGCCCGTCGGCGCCGGGCTGGACCACCGACTGGATGCGCGGCACGTCACCCTGGGCGGTACGTCCCATGCGCAATGGGTCGTCCGGCGAGCCGACCACCGTGTCGATGCCGGGCGGCAGCACGATTTCCGCCTTGAGATCCGTGACCACGAGATTGGATCCGGCTGGCGCGACGTTGCCGACCATCAGCATCACACTGAAGAACTGGTTGAGGAACCCGATGTCCCCCGGAATCACGACAACGCCCGGGATCGGGGGCACGAAAAAGTTCTGCCCTTTGACGTCGGGCACTTTCAGCGTGAAGCCCTGCACGCTCAGGTTCGGCACCTGCGTCTGCAGCCGCTTCTGGCTGTCGGGGATGACAGTCTGGAGGCTCGGCAGCCCGGGCTGCGAG
>JBBWZJ010000030.1:0-22054 GCA_039648985.1 Acidobacteriota bacterium
TCGTCGGCGCTGCCCGACGCGGGCTTCGATCTCGAGCAACACGTGCAGCACCTCGAGCGCGAGTACATCTCCGAAGCGCTGCGGCGTTCGGGCGGCGTCAAAGTGAAAGCGGCGGAGCTCCTCGGTATGAGCTTCCGATCGTTCCGTTATTACATGAAGAAGTACAACCTCAAATGAAAGCGCACAACGGTTTCACGCTCGTCGAGCTCCTGCTCGTCGTCGCCCTCGTGGGGACGATGGCGGCGGTGGCGCTGCCCGGCATGAAGGACATGACGGCCAGCATCAAGCTCAGTGACGCGGCGCGCATGGTCGTGGGGGAGTTCCAGGACGCCCGCATCAAAGCTGTGTCGTCGAACCGGCCGCTGCGCGTCCGGCTGAATTGTCCGGGGGCCGGGTACGTCCGGATCGTGGAAGTCATCGGCACGGCGGCCGACAGCGCAGCGAACCGGTGCCTTGCCAGCGCGTACCCGTTTCCGGCGGCTGACATGGACGTGATGACGCGGCCGAACTTCGACGGCCCCGTCCGGACGCTTCCGACGGGGGCCACCGTCACGACGGCGGTCGTCCAGTTCCAGCCGGATGGCTCCGCCAGCCAGGTCGTGGGCGGCGCCGTGCAGCCCATCACCACGCCCGTGACGGTGACGATTACGCGTGACGGCAAGTCCAAGACGGTGACGATCAATGCCATCGGCAAAATCCAGCTTCAATAACCGGGGCTTCAGCCTGATCGAGGTCATCATCTCGATGGCGCTGCTGACCACCGTGTCGCTCGGCGTCGCGCAGATCTTCGCGATGTCCACGCGCATGAACCTCGTCGCGCACGGGCAGACGTCCGCGACCTCCATGGCCGAGCAGAAGCTGGAACAGCTGCGCGGCCTGACCTGGGGATTCGACCTGCAGGGGCAGGGTCTTCCGCTGAGCGATACCACCACGAACCTGGCGGTCTTCCCGCCGACCGCCACCGGCGGCGGCCTGAATCCATCGCCGTCGGACTCGCTCGAGCAGAACACGCCCGGCTACGTCGACTTCCTCGACGCGAACGGCACCTGGGTGAACACCGGAACGACACCGGGCGGCACCGCCGTCTACATCCGGCGCTGGTCCATCACGCCGCTGCCGACGAACCCGAACAACACCCTCGTGCTGCAGGTGCTCGTGACGCCGGTGGCGAGCGAGGCGACCCGCGTCGCCACGGCATTCACGCGAACGCGAATGCTGACGGACGCGCTGCTCATCACGGTCAAGACCAGGAAAGCATCATGAGACCCCGGAACGTTCGTCGCCTCTCGAACGAGTCGGGCTTTTCACTCGTCGAGATGCTGATTTCGACGGCGATCATGCTCGCCGTCACCGGGGCGATCTTCACGCTGATGAACCCGGCGCAGGGAAATGCCCAGGCGCAGCCGGAAGTCGTGGACATCCAGCAGCGGATGCGTGTCGGGTCGGATGCGCTCTTCAAGGACCTGATCATCGCAGGCGCCGGCCCCTACCAGGGTCCGGTGACAGGGTCGCTCGTCAACTTCTTCGCGTCGGTCCTGCCGCGCCGCACGGGCGATCTCACGCCCGACCCGACCACCGGTGGGGCCAGCTTCACGACCGACAAAATTACCCTCACCTACATTCCGAACAGCTACTCGCAGACGACGCTGAGCGACCCGATGCCAGCGCAGTCCTCCGAGCTGAAGGTGAACAGCCAGCCGAACTGCCCGAACGCGGACCCGCTCTGCGGGTTCCAGATGGGGATGGACGTCGTCATCTTCGATACGTCCGGGAACTGGGACACGTTCACGATTACGCAAGTGCAGGACGCGGCGGGTCACATGCAGCATCGCGGGGAGGATCTGAACTATGCGTACGCCGCCGGCGCCTCGGTCACGCAGGTCATCTCCACCACGTATTACCTGAACCGCGCGACCAACCAGCTGATGAAATACGACGGTCACCTGACCGAGACGCCCGTCGTCGACAACGTCGTGGATCTGCGGTTCGATTATTTCGGCGACACCGCATCCCCCACGCAGCCGAAGCCGCCACTCGGGGTCGCGAACTGCCTGTACGACGCGGCGGGCAATTTTTTGCCGCGGCCCGCGCTCGCGGCGACCGACGGATCGCTCGCGGCCCTCACCGCCGCCATGCTCACGGACGGCCCGTATTGCGGCCTCGGAGACAACCAGTACGACGTGGACCTTCTTCGAATCCGCAAGGTGAAGGTGACCATGCGTATGCAGGCCGCCTCGGCCAGCCTCCGCGGGAACGATCCCCTGCGGTTCAGGAACCGCGGCACCGCGGTCGGCGGCGATCGCTACGTGCCCGATTACCAGACGCAGTTCGAGGTCTCGCCGCGTAACTTGAACCTGACACGATAATGCAGACCACCAAGCGGCTCCGCTCGCGGCTCTCGAACCAGGACGGTTCGGCGCTCATCATCGCGCTCATGGCCATGATGCTGCTGACCGCGCTCGGCGCGGCCGTGGTCATGGTGAGCACGACCGAAACGCGCATCTCGGGAAATTACCGGGACAGCCAGGAGGCGCTCTATGCCGCGGATGCCGCCGTCGAACGCGTCGTCCAGGATCTGCTGCTGATCCCGCGCTGGAACGACATCCTCAACGGCACCGCGCAGTCCGACTTCTCGACCGGGTCGATGACGTCCAGCATCACGCTGCCGGCCGGCCGAACGATGACGCTCTGCTGCGGCCCGAATACCGCGACGGGTCAGCTGCAGGCGGACACCGACACACTCAATCAGTGGGGGGCGAACAACCCGCAGTGGAAGCTGTTCGCGTGGGGCCCTCTCGACACCATGCTGCCGAACAACCAGATCGACAGCCCGATGTACGTCGCCGTGTGGGTGGCCGATGATCCGGCCGACGGGACCGGCGGCGTGATTGACGGCGACCCGCTTTCGGACGTGAACGGCACCCTCACGCTGCACGCGGAAGCGATAGGGCCCGGCGGCACGCGGAAGGTCATCGAAGTGACCGTGGCACGGACGTCGAGCACCGAAATCGAACGCGGGCAGATCGCGCAGCGGGGTCAGGAAGAGCTCAACCAGCGCGCCCGGAAAGCGGCTGTGCAGACGCCCGGCAAGACGCTGAGCAACATGCGGATGGGGCTCTCGACCGGGAATCTGGTCGTGCAGTGATGGTTCAAACAATGATGCTCCGTAAGAATCGCCAGGCAAATACGAGTCGGCGCAGGGCTCCGCGGGGCAAGCGCATGTTCCAGCGGCGGAGCGGGGCCACGGTCCTCCTCGCCGTCCTGGTCACCCTCTGGTGGTCGTCGACCGCATCCGCGCAGCTCGATCCGCTCCTCTTCATCAAGCGGGTGCCGCCGACGATCATCGTCGTGATGGACACGTCCGTGCGCATGCTCGAGGACGGCAGCGGCAACTTCTACGACCCGAATTTCTACGTCGTGTCGGACGATGCGGCGGCGATGTTGTCGTTCCCGTCGATCAGTTCGGCGACAACGAAAACCTATCGCCGGACGTTCAGCAACCTGCAGTACGCGGCATCGCCGGGCAAGTACACGGCCAACAGCATTGCGGCCACGGCGGCAGCCTGGGACCCGGCCAATGCGCTCACGTCGAACAGTGCGGTCGACGTCGCGTTCCTGAGCGCGACCCGGTACAACATCGCGAAGAGCGGCCTCTCCGCGGCGGTCACCGAGAACGGGAGCAGCACGTTCCGGTGGGGACTGGTCAAGCTCCGCCAGAACACGCCCGCGTGGCGGACCGGCGCGAACTGCGACAAGCCGGTGCTCGTGAGCGACGCGGTCCAGCTCCTGCACAAGGACACGACGCCCTGCACTGCCAGCGCGGTGCTCGGCAACTACGCGATCTACGCGCCGAGCGTTGCGGCGGCGAACCACGCGCAGACGACGGCTCCGGCCGGCACGGTCGTGGTAACGCCGGCCGCGAACACCTCGGCCTCCATCGTAACGATCCTGGCCCGCGGTCCAAACGATTCGACCGCGCTGATTCCCGCCGGCACCGGGGGCGTGGGCTACGAAGATCGACCGATCAACTACGCGCTCGTCGACGCGAAGGCGGCCGCCGTGGCGGCGATGGCGGCCGATACGGCCGCGAACCGCACGTGCCGCAACACCGTCGTGGTGCTGATCACGGGCGGGAAGGACAGCGGCGACGCCGCCTACACGGCAGCGAACAACGCCGCGACGACGGCCACGTCGTTTCTATCGGTCACTGGCGGCGGCGTGACGCACCGCGTGCCGATCGTTGTCGTCGGCGTGAAGCCGAACGCCGCGGATGTCGCGTCCTTGCAGACGATTGCGACAAACAGCGGCGGTGTGTATCGCAGTGCATCGACAGCATTCGAAGTCACGGCGGCGGTCGACTATGCCGTGCAGCTCGGGTTCTCGCGCTCGACGGAGTTCGACGCCGGAACGGCCAGCGAATTCCTTCCGGTCAGCCCCATCGTCGGTACGGTGAACCTGAAGAACGCGAAGGACGTCACGGGCGCGTCGCTGCCCAACACCGACATCAATTCCAACCCTGGCGGTCTCCACCTCCCGCAGCGCAGCAACATGCTGCTGACCGGCGGATTCACGCTGCCAGGATTCGACGGCGCCCTGCGCGCGTTCAGGACCTACAAACCGGTCGTCGACACCACCAAGCCGACGGGCTGGAAGTTCGTCAACGACGGCACACGGCTCTGGCCGGATCTGGACGGCCGGCCCGCGCTCGCCGGCAAGGCCCGGATTCCGCTCGATCCCGATACGCGCAACATCTACACGTACATCCCGGACGGCACCGGAGGCGGCTCGATGGTGGCATTCACGGCCGCGAACGCCACGGTCCTCGGGACGGCGATGGGGACGAACAGCACGACCCTCAGCCTCATTGCAGCCGTGCGCGCCCAGAACATCGGGGCGATTATCGGATCGACGCCCGGCATCATGGACGCGCCGTCACTCGACCCGCCGCCGGACGACGAGTACGGACGGACGGATGCGCCGACGACATTTGCGGGCATGCACAAGGACCGGCGCAGCATGATCTTCGTCGGGGCGAACGACGGAATGATGCACGCGATCGATGCACGCACGGGCTACGAAGTCTGGGCATTCATTCCGTACAACCTGTTGCCCAAGCTGAAGACGTTCCGCGACGGCCAGGCCGTCGATCAGTTCGATTACTTCGTGGACAGCTCGCCCAAAATCGCCGAAGTCAAACTCGACAACGTGTGGCACAGCCTCTTGCTCTTCGGGCAGGGGCCTGGCGGCCTGTTCTATCAGGCCTTCGATGTGACAGAAGCGGGGATGGGGGTCGATCCGGAGCAGGACGGCCTGAGCACGGTCAGCACGATGCTCGCGAGGTACGACACCCCAAACGAATCAATCGCGTTCAAGTGGGCGTTCCCGAATTACAACGACTTCGATACGACTTACTTCAACACGTTCACCCTGACCGACGGAACGGCCGGCGGCAAGCTGCGGATGTACGGTGATCTCAAAGCCTCGGCGCCGTTCGCGGACAAGACCGTGGGCTTCACCTGGTCGGACCCGGCCGTTGGCCCGCTGGACTCCCAGCGTGACTCAACTGTCGTGATCATGGGCTCGGGGTATTTCCCGGATATCGAAACGCTCCTCCCGAACCGGGGCGCGAGTGCCCCGAAAGCCGGCAGTGCGCTTTATCTGCTCGACGTCGATTCGGGGCTGCTCGTCGGCGACGAAGCGGGGACGACGTGCCCGACGATCGCCAGCGGATCCGGCTCGGGATCCGGATGCGTGATGGTGAACGACGTCGCCGGAAACGGGCGGAAGAACGCGTTGCAGGCAGACCCGACGGCCGCCGGCGCGAGCGGCGCGGTGGCCGTGTCGAAGGCCTATCTTGGGGATCTCGACGGAAGGTACTGGCGATTCAACTTCACGCCGACCGCCGGCATCTCCGTGAACCTGATGGTGGATACCGGCGTGCCCGTCTACGCGTCATCGGCGCTCCTGTTCGTCGGGAGCGCGGACGTCTACATGTTCTTTGCGACAGGCAGCGACACCCTCCCGACGACAACGTCAGGGGGGACCGGGACCTACAGGCTTTACGGCCTGAAGGACACCGGCTCGTCCGCGACAACCAAGTTCGCCGTGGACCTTGCCACGGTGAGCAATACGGCGGGCCTCGCGACAGGTGAACGGCCGTCGACGGCCCCCTCGGTTGCGGGCGACATCGTCTTCTACACGACCACGACTGAAGCCGCCGCGACGCCGTGCGCCGATTTCAGCGCGAACCTGTATGCGCTCACGTATGCCGGTGGAGCGGCCTACGACGCGAATGCGAACGGCCGCATTGACAACAACGAAACGCCCATCGCCAAAACGATGGCGGGCCGTGCGACGGCGCCGTTCATCGTCGATCAGCACCTCTACTTCGGCACGGCGGGCGCGACAGGCGCCAAGGTTGAAGCGCTTGGCGATCCGGAAGACTTCAACAACGGCGTCGGCCAGGTTGGCGTCCGGATCCTGTCGTGGCGGGAGATTCGGTAGTGGCGGCAGCGGCTCTCTGTCAGAACTGCGGCGCCAAGGTTCGCGGCGATCGCGCGCGGTGCCCCCGGTGCCGCGCCGACCTGAGGGCGCCCGATCTCGCTGCCGCGGCTGCATCGAGCCGCAAGCTGGCACGGGCAGCGGCGATTGCCGTCGGCGTGTTCGCGTTGATTCTGATGGCGCTGTGGGTGATGCGGGATCCGGCGCCGCCGCCGCGAATGGCGGGGCCCGTTGCGGACCCGTTGTCGGGGCGGCACAACGCTGAACCGCTCGCCGCGGCCCCCGCGACGAGGGCCCGGGCGCCCGAAGAGCGGCCATTTCTCGATCCGGCCGGCGCGGGCACGGTCGCGTACGACGCGGGCGACTACAACGCCGCGCTCGCCCGTTACCAGGCGGCGGTCGGGAAGAATCCCCAGGACGCCGAGTCGCTGAGCAATCTCGGCCAGGTGCTGATCCGCCTGAACCGAACGCCGGAGTCGATCGCGTACTTCGAACGCGCCGTCGCGATCCTCCCCGGGCGATGGGCGTACCAGTTCAACCTCGCGCGCGCCCTCGGCCTGCTGGGCCGCATGGACGAAGCCGTCGCGGCCTATGGCCGTGCGCAGCTGCTCTTCCCGGACGATTATGCGACGACGTTCAATCTCGCGATGACGCTCCACCGCAAGGGAGACGAGGCGTCGGCGGTGGAGCAGTATCAGAAAGCCATTGCGCTGCAGCCGGAGGACGCGTCGTTCCGGAAGGCGCTGGGCATCAGTTACGAGCAGCTGAAGAAGGCGCCGGAAGCGGCGGCGGCATACGAAGAGTATCTCCGCCTGTCGCCGTCGGCGGCGGATGCCGAAAAGGTCCGCGCGCGAATCGCGCAGCTGCAGTCCGGCCGCCCGGCGGAAACACTCGCGCAGACGGCCGATCAGACACCGGGCGGACAGGCGCAGGCCCGCTGAGCACATGGTGCGCGGCAGCCGCGCGCGTCTGCTAGACTGAACCGAGCCAACGGATTTCCAATGAGCCATACCATGTCGCTCCCGCCCATTCGGCGCATGATTGCCGGTGCGATCGCGGCGATCCTGCTCGCTACGGCGCTGCCGCTCAGGGCGCAGCAGTCCGAGCCGCTCGGCGAGCTGGCCAAGAAGGAGCAGGAGCGGCGCAAGACCGTCAAGGCCGCCGGCAAGGTCTACTCGAACAAGGACCTGCCGAAGCCGGCCGCTCCCACCCCTGCCTCGGGTGGGGCGTCGCTGCCGCCGGCGGCCACCACGCCCGATGCGAAAGGCGAGACGCCGAAAACCGCGACCAAGGACGAGAAGGACGAGGCCTGGTGGCATGGACGTATCGTCCAGGCTCGCGAAGCCCAGCGCAGAGGCGAGGCGTTCGCTGAGGCGTTGCAGAGCCGCATCAATGCGCTGTCGAGCGATGCCGTCAACCGCGACGACCCTTACCAGCGGGCCAAGGCCGCCGAAGACCGGCAGAAGGCCGTCTCCGAGCTCGCCCGCGTGACAGCCGAGATCGATCAAGCGAAGAAGGAGATCGTCGCGATCGAAGAAGAGGCGCGCCAGGCCGCCGTGCCTCCCGGCTGGCTGCGCTGAGAGCCTGCCACAGGAGCCGATGCGCCGCGCACCGCTGAACCGATCGCCAGCCGCGGCGCCCCGCCCGGCGGCGTTCCGCTGGCTCGTCCCCATCGCTGCCGGCCTTCTTGCCGCTGCCGTTTACGTCAACGCGCTTCACAACCCGTTCGTCTACGACGATCACGACACCGTCGTCTCGAACGCCTCGCTCGCCGATGTCTCCAATGTCCGGTTCGTTCTCGTCTACAGTCCCTTCCGCCCGGTGGTCAACCTCTCCTACGCTCTCGACCGCTTCGCCTGGGGCAGTGAGCCTTTTGGATTCCATGTCACGAACGTCGCCCTGCACGCGGCCGCGACGATGCTGTTCTGCGTGCTGCTGCAGCGGCTCCTGACGGACGCCAACCTGCGGCGCGGGAGCATGCCGGCGGCGTTCCTGGGCGCCGCGCTCTTCGCGCTGCATCCGCTCCAGACCGAGGCGGTCGGGTATGTCTCGGGACGATCCGAATTGCTGTGCGCCGTGTGGTTCATCGCGGCGCTGCTCGCGGCCCGTCGCGCCCGCGCGCCGGGCAGCCTGCGTTTTGGCGTACTCGCGGCGGGATGCGCGCTGCTGGCGCTCGCCTCGAAGGAAGTCGCAGTCGCCCTCCCGCTGGTGCTCGTGGCTGGCGCGTGGCTGATTGCGGCACCCTCAGGCTCTGAAGCGGGCGCAGAGAAGCTCCATACCGGCGCGGCTGGGTCCGTAAACGCGCGCGATGCCGTTCGACCTCGCAGGCTGCTGCTCGTGTTCGTGCCGCTCTCGGCATTGCTCGTGGCCGGGGCCATTTACCGGCTGATCGCGTTCCGGTTCGTGTCGAACGGCAGTTGGCTGCAAACGTCCGCTCTCAACCTGCTGACGCAGAGCATCGTCATCTGGCGATACGTCGGACTGCTGCTCTGGCCGCACGGGCAGTCGATCATGCATTCGGTGCACCGTGTCACGGGACCAGCGGATCCGCTCGGCCTGGCAGCGCTGGCTGGGCTGCTCGTGGTCCTCGCGGCCGCCCTGCGGCTGCGCCACTCCCGCCCGGTCTCCGCGTTCGGGGCCGTGTGGTTCTTCGCGGTGCTGGCCCCGTCGTCGAGCCTGATCCCGCTGCGGGAAGGGATGGCGGAGCATCGGGTCTACCTGGCAAGCGCGGGCGTGTTCCTGATGGTGGCGGAGCAGGTGGCGAGATGGATCGACGGGTCACCGGCGCGTGTGCGACGCGCCCGCGTGGGTCTCATCGCCGCTGCCTGTCTCGTGCTCGCGACGCTCGGGACCTTGACCGTCCGGCGAAATACGGTGTGGAGCAGCGCCGTCTCGCTGTGGACCGAGGCCACCGTGCACGCCGATGGCATGTGGGAGCCTTGGTATGCACTGGGCGATGCGCTGCGCGAGGCCGGTGACTGCGCGCGCGCCGTGGGCCCGTACCGGACGGTCGTCAGGTTGCAGCCCTCGCACCGCGATGCGCACACGAACCTCGGCATCTGTCTCGCCCAGACGGGTCAGCTCGACGAAGCGGAGCGCTCGTTCCGGCGCGCGCTCGACATCGACCCCGACTTCGTCCGGGGTTACACGAATCTCGGCGCGCTGGCGCTCGTCGCCGGTGACGCGGAGCGGGCCCGGAGCTTCTACACGCTGGCGCTCGCGCACGACACCGGCAACGTCCTCGCGCGGCTCCAGCTCGCCAGCCTGTACGAGCACACGTTCAAGGACTACCACTCTGCCGCACGCATGTGCGGCGAGGCCCGTCTCCTTGCACCGGCGACACCCGGTGTCGCCGAGTGCGTGGCGCGCAATCAGCACCTCGCCGCCGCCCACGACGCGGGGCAATAAGCCGATGCGAGTGCTGCACGCCATTCACGATTTTCTCCCGCGCCACCGCGCAGGCTCGGAGATATACGCCTTCGAGCTCGCGCGGACGCAGGCCGCCCGCGATGACGTGTTCGTGCTCGCGGCCGAGTACGACCCGTCCACCGCGCACGGGACGCTGCGCTGGCGGACCGTCGGCGGTCTGACGGTGATCGAGCTCGTGAACAACTGGGAATTTCGGAGCTTCGAAGAGACGTACAGCTCTCCCAGAATCAACGAGCAGCTCGCCCATGTGCTCGATGCGATCCAGCCGGACGTCCTTCACGTCCACAACCTGCTCAATCTCTCGTTCGACCTTCCTCGCCTCGCGAAGGAGCGGGGGGCTGTCGTCGTCGCCACCGTGCACGACTACACGCTCGTCTGTCCCTCCGGCGGGCAGCGAGTGCACGTTGCCGACGAGCACGTGTGTACGGAGATTGATCCGGATCGCTGCAGCCGGTGCTTCGCGCAGTCCCCTCTGTATGGGCAGCTGTCGGCCGGCCGCCTGACCGGGTCGCGCGCGGGTCGCGTGATCGGCCGCGCGGGGCTTCTCCTGCGGCGCCTCGCACCCTCGGCGACGGAAGCGGCCGCCCGCTCCCTCGGCGCGGCGCCTGTGCGGCCATCAGACATCCGCCGCCGGCTCGCCAGCGCCCGCCACGTCTTCGACACCGTGGACCTCTTCGTCGCACCCTCGCCGTCGATCGGCGCGGAGCTCGAACGGCTCGGTGTGGATCGACGACGCGTGGAGATTTCGGATTACGGGTTCGCGGCTGCGAGCCCGCCGCCACGGCCGCGGCGGCGTGACGCCGGTTCCGCGCTTCGGGTGGGTTTCGTCGGCACGCTCGTCTGGCACAAGGGGGTGCACGTGCTGCTCGAGGCGGCACGGCTGCTGGATGGGTCGATCGAAGTTCATCTTCACGGCGAGACGACGACCTTCCCCGGCTACGTCGCCGGCCTTCGCCGCGCCGCGTCGGGTGTGCCGGTGTTCTTTCACGGCGGATTCAATCGCGAACGGGTTGGCGAGATCTACGGCGGCCTCGACGTGCTCGTCGTGCCGTCGCTCTGGCCGGAGAATTCACCGCTCGTCATCCACGAAGCCTTCATGCACGGTGTGCCGGTTGTCGCGTCCTCGACCGGCGGCATTCGCGACCTGGTGGCGGACGGCGTCAACGGGCTCCTCGTCACGCCCTTCTCGGCAGACTCGCTGCGCACGGCGCTGCAGCGCCTCCTCCTCGATCCGGCGCTGTGCGACAGGCTGGCGGCCGCAAGCCCGCCGGTCAAGACCATTGCCGCCGATGCCGCGGAATGGCAGGCCCGGTACGTCAGCCTGCGACGCGAGCATGTCGGCACGGACGCCACAGCCGCGCCAGTGTCGTGGGCCGTGGCGGCGCGCGCGTCAGGAGGGCATCTCTGAGGGCCGCGGTGTCGATCGTCATTCCCACACGGAACGCCGGCCACCGGCTGGACGACGTGCTCGATGCCGTGGACGGCCAGGTCGGCGAATTCGGCTGTCGCGTCATTGCGGTGGACTCCGATTCGACGGACGGCACGCGCGAGCGCCTCCGCGACCGGGGCGCACGGGTGATCGACGTCCGGCCCGCCGATTTCAATCACGGCACGACGCGCAACCTGGGGCTCGCAGCGGCCGAAGGGGAATTCGCCGTACTGCTGGTGCAGGATGCCGTGCCTGCCGGACCGGGATGGCTGCAGGCGTTGGTGGCTCCGCTCATCACGGATGATGACGTCGCAGGGAGCTTCAGCCGGCAGTGTCCCGCGCCTGGCGCGAGCCGCCTCACGACGGAGTACCTCTCCCGCTGGATCGCCTCCCGTCCCGACTCGCGCGTGGTCGGTCCACTCACAACCGGCGAGTACGAGGCCATGTCGCCCGCCGACCGGCTTCTGGTCTGCGCCTTCGACAACGTCTGCGCGTGCGTCAGGCTGGCGGTGTGGCGCGCCCATCCATTCCGCTCGACGTCGATCGCGGAGGATCTCGAGTGGGCGCGTGAGGTTCTGCTCGCCGGGTACAAGCTGGCCTACGCGCCGGACGCGTCCGTGTGGCACTCGCACGAGCGGCCGGTCGCCTACGAGTTCCAGCGAACATACCTCGTGCATCGGAGGCTGCAGGCGCTCTTCGGCCTCGCGACAATCCCGAGCGTGTTGTCGCTGCTGCGTGCGGTCGCCACGACCGTTCCTGCGAATGTGCGACTCGCCGCAAATGAAGAACGCAGCCGGGCCCGGGTGGCGCTCCGGAATGCGGCGCTCGGCGTGGCTCTGCCGGTGGGCCAGTACCTTGGCGCGCAGTCCTCCCGGACCGGCCGCGACTGGATTCGGACGGGGCGCATCTGATGCGCGTGATGCTCGTGGTCCACGGGGTGCCACCCGCGGCAACTGGCGGCACAGAAGTCTACGTCCGCGACCTCGCGCTGGCGCTCGCTCGGTTGCGGTCCACCGAGGTCGCAATGCTGACCCGCCATGCAGATCCCCAGCGACCCGAGATGTCGGTGCGTCGATACGCCATCGGTCCGGTCAGGGTCTACAGCATCAACAATACATTCCAGGCGTGTCAGGGATTTGCCGAGAGCTACGAGAACCCCCGGCTGCTGCCCGTCGCCGCAGCGCTGCTGGACGAGTTCGCTCCAGACGTCGTCCACGTCCAGCACCTCACGTGCCTGTCGACCCACCTGCCGCGCGAGGCCGCGCGCCGCGGCATTCCCGTCGCGCTGACGGCGAATGACTACTGGCTGGTCTGCCACCGGGGGCAGCTGTTCGACCTGGATGGTGAACGGTGCGACGGGCCGTTCGACGGCGGGTGCGAACGCTGCATTCCGGCGGCCGCACTGGCCAGCCCGCACGCGTATGCGTGGGGGCGAATCTTGAGGAGCCTGCCGCTTCCGGGTGCAGAGCACGCAGTACGGCTGGCGGAGAAAGCCGTCGATCGCAGTCGTGCGGCGGCCTCGACATGCGAGGCAACCGCCGCGCGGCTACGGCACATGAGGGACTCAATCGAGTGCGTCAGCCGCGTGCTCCTGCCGTCCGACACCATCGCTGCGGTATTCCGGCGCTTTGGTGTGCCCGCAGACCGGATGGTGCGGTGCGACCAGGGGATCTCGCTCGCGCCGTTCGAAGGGCAGACGCGAGTGCCCTCGGGGCCGCTGCGCGTGGCGTTTGCGGGAGGCCTCATCCCCTCGAAAGCTCCTCACGTCCTGCTCGATGCCCTCGACCGTCTTCCGACCGGGTCGATCGTCGTCGATCTTCTCGGCGGCGGCGGAACGTACCACGGTCAGCAGGATTACGTCGCGTCGCTGTCCTCGCGCCTGGGCCACCCGGCGATTCGGCGCCTGGGTCCCGTTCCTCACGAACGGATGGCGGCAGCGCTCCATGACGTGGACGTGCTGGTCGTGCCGTCCCTCTGGATCGAGAATGCGCCGTTCATCATCCGGGAGGCGTTCGCCGCCCGTGCTCCGGTGATTGCGTCGAACCTCGGCGGGATGGCGGAGATGGTGATCGACGGTGTTGACGGCCTGTTGTTCCCGCCAGGGGACGTCGAGGCCCTCGCCGCGTGCCTGCGTCGCCAGATCGACGAGCCCGGCCTGCTCGATCGCCTCCGCGCCGGCATCGTCCGCCCGACGTCGATCGATGTGGAGGCAGGAGCGCTGCGGGCGATGTACGCGCAGATGGTCGTGCATCCGACCCGACGGGATCCACCGCGTCCGACGCACGAACGTCCTCGCGGGCAGGACCTTGCAGCGGTGGTCCTCAACTACCGGACTCCCGAGCAGACCTGGCTCGCGGTGCGGTCGCTCCAGACGTCGTTCCGGCCCCCCGACCGCATCGTGGTCGTGGACAACGCGTCGGGCGATGGTTCCGCGGCCATGCTCCGGGACGCGCTGCCCGGGGTCGAGATCATCGAAACCGACCACAACCTCGGCTTCTCCGGCGGGTGCAACGTGGGAATCCGGTCTGCCCTGTCTGCGGGGAACGGTCACGTCCTGCTCGTGAACAGCGACGTAGTCCTTGCACCGGACGCGATCGATCATCTGCTCGCGGCGCTCGATGCGGACCGAACGCTTGGCATTGCCGCGCCATTGCTGCTGTCGCGCGAAGAACCGGGACGGATCGCGTCAGCGGGGATTCGCTACTCGCGGCGGACGGGACGGATGCGGCAGCGGGCGTCAGGCCGGAGAGTGGCGGCGCTCGCCGCCAGTCCTGAGCCAATCAATGCCGTGAGCGGGTGCGTGATGCTGATCCGCCGTTCTGTGTTCGATAAGGCGGGGCTGCTCGACGAGGACTACTTCTTCTCGTTCGAAGACATCGACTTCTGCTTCCGCGCAGCCGATGCGGGCTTCCACTCCGCGTGCGTCCTGGCTTCGATCGCATACCACGAGGGAGCGAGCACGATTGGCCGGCGGTCATCGCGGCGCGTCTACTTTGCGACCCGCAACCATCTGAGGCTTCAGGCGCGCGTCGGTCGAGGAAGGCGCGGCCTCATTGGCGCTGCCGCCGTCGTCGGCCTGAATCTGGCGCACGTGATCGTTTCTCCGGAAGTGCAAATGCCCTCAGGACTCGCAGGCGTCGCCCGCGGAGCGTGGCACCATCTGCGCGGCCGGTATGGACCCGACTAATCAGGGTCCTCGTTCTGAGCTCGATCACCGACGAACAGCCGGTGGCCCGTCACATCCCGCAGCTGTCTCACGTCGGCGTCGAGGAGCGCCATCTCCTCGACGAGCCGCTCGATTTGTTTACGCTGGCCCGAGGCCACGACCGAGAAATACAGCGACACCACGACGACGAAGAGCGTGAGCACCAGGAGCAGCACGGCCGGCGGATAGTGGACGCCAAGCGCCGAGGCGGCGAGCTCGAGCATGTTGCGCCAGAGCGACAGCGCCAGCAGGGCGCTGGCGCACACGATCCAGATGAACGAGTACTCCTCGGTCAGCGTACGCCGGCGGACGAGCTCGATCACGGCGATGAGGAGCGCCGCGCTGACCCCAATCGAGACGACCTGGACGACGTCAGTCACCCGCCTCGCCCTCCACCGTCCCTCTGAATGGAACGACGACGAGCGCGAGCACCGTGCGCGCCAGCGCAATGACGGCGCGAGGGGCCGTGAGTGACGTGCGGCCGGAGAGCCTGGGTCGCATCCGAATCGGCACCTCGGCGACCCGCAGACCGTTCCGGCTGAGGAGCAGCACGAGCTCGGGCTCGGCGTACCCACCGGGATGATGACGCGCGAGGAGCCTGAGTGCGCGGGGGCCGAACAGCCAGAATCCGGACGTCGGATCCGTGACTCGTCGCCGGGTCAGCAGGGTCAGCAGTCCCGCAAGCGCCGACTGACTCATGCGCCGGAGGCCCGCGCCGGACCCGCGGGCCAGGAACCGCGATCCAAGCGCGGCGTGCGAATGGCCGGAAAGGACAGGAACGAGCAGCCGTCCGATGTCGCATCCTCTGTGCTGCGCATCGCCGTCCACGCGGACCACATATTGATAGCCTCGGCGCGCCGCATACCGGATCCCCGTCCGCACCGCCCCTCCGACGCCGACCCGCTGCGACATGGTGAGCCAGGGCACGCCGAGACTCCGCAGCAGGTCATCGGTGTCGTCGGTCGAACCGTCGTTGACGATAAGGATGTCAGCCGCGGGCAGCGCCCGGCGGACGTCCGAGATCACTCTCGGAAGATTGGATGCCTCGTTGAACGCGGGGACCACCACGAGGAGGGATCCCGGACTGATTGCACCGCGCGCGGCACGCGCCGCCGCGGCGGGAACAACGGCGGGCCGGCGCGGCATGGAGTGCGAAGGCCCGCGGTGCCGCCGCATGACGAGCCGGGCAGTCCAGAGCAGGATCGCGAAGGCCCACGCGCAGTCACGCGCGAGGTGGGCGACGGGGAATCCGAGCGCTGCGCGGTCCCTGCTCCGGATCCACGCCGCCGCGCCGGCAATCGCCCGCTCGCCGGCGAGCGCCCCCAGGATGAGAAGCGCGGCGGATGCCCACGGCAGCCATGCGCGTCCCGCCACGGCGGCGAACCCTGCGATGCCCATCAGCAGCCACACCAGCAGCATCGCCGGACCGTGCAGCATCATCAGGATTCCTGAGACATCGTCTCCGCGCACCCGCATCGGATGACGGGCCACGACGTCGAGCCGGCCGTAGCCGACGCCAAACTGCTGGCGCAGGTATGTGCCGAACTCTTCGCGCCAGTGATGCGTGCTCAGGGCCTCGGGGGAGTAGACGAGTCGATGCCCCTGCCTGGACAGCCTGTAGCTCAAGTCGTTGTCGTACCCGTACCCAAGCCGTTCATCCAGAAGATCGACGCTGTGCAGCGCCGTCGCGCGATAGGCGGTGTTGCCGGTGCAGACGTGATCCACGTCGCCTCCGCCCATGCGGCAATAACGCTGTTCGAGGTCGCGGCCCATGACCCGGGCCCAGAATCCGGCTCCCGGCTTGGCGATGTATTGTCCCTGCGCGGCAGCGATCTCCGGGTCGGCGAGGCTGCGGAGCAAGCATGTCAACCACCCGGCATGGACGATGACGTCCTGATCCACCTGGCAGATGATGGGGTGGGATGCCTCGCGGATGCCGGCGTTGATCGCAGCCGCGGTACCCCGGCCTGGTCCCCGGACGAGTCGCAACTCCCCGGCCGCTGCGCGCTCCTGCAGCATCGCGAGCGATCCGTCAGCACTGCCGTCGTCCACCACGATGATTTCGAAGGGCCTTCCGTCGCGCTGCGCGAGTACCGCGTCGAGCGCCACACGGAGCGTGCGCCGGCCGTTCAGGACCGGGATGACGAACGACACGCCCGGCGGCGCCGTGGTCATGCGGGTTGCTTCTCGTGAGCCGCGGCCCCGCAGACCTCCACATAGACGCGCTCGAGCTCGTCGCACACCACATCGGCGCCGAACAACCTCCGCACTCTTGGCGCCGCGGCCGCGACGCGCTCCTTCCACTCGGCCGGATTGGACAGGATCGAGGCGATGGCGTCCGCCAGGGCGGCAGGGGCACCATACGGCACGAGCCGGCCACCGCCGACTTTGCCGATGATTTCTCCGCATCCGCTGTCGCCGCAGACCGTGACCGGCGTGCCGCAGAGGAGGGCCTCGAGCGGCACCAGTCCGAAGATCTCGTCCCGTGACGGGTAGACCACGACGTCCGCCGCTCGCAACGCATCCAGACGCTGGGTGTCACGCAGCAGTCCCGTGCGGACCACACGAGCCTGGAGTGCCAGACGTCTGACGAGCCGGTCACACGCGGCTCCCGCCCCCATGTCGTTTCCGGCGATCACGAGCAGAGTATCCGGCAGTGCGAGCTGACTGAACGCATGAATGAGATGCTCGACACCCTTCCTGGGAGTGAGCTTGCCGAGGAAGAGCACAATGCGGGCGCGACCAAGTCCGTGCGCGGCGCGGAACGCCGCGCCATCGGGGGGCGCGCCACCGTCCTCGTCGACCGGGTTCGGCACGACGGTGATGCGCGTGGGAGCGAGCCCCATCGTGGCCAGCTGATCGCGCTCGATGTTCGTAACGGCCAGCACACGGGCGGCGCCGCTGAGCACGTGTCTTCCGACAGTTGCGGCGAACGCGCGTTTGACGATGACGCGCCGCTCGATCGGCGGGGCCGTGCCATTGGGCGAGACGACGTATGGCACCGAGGCACGGGTGAGCGCGGCCGCCGCGAACGCGCCGGGCAGGTTATGACAGGCATGGATGTGGGCGACGTCGAACGACCCGGCGACGGCGCGGAGGTGTGCCCGAAAGCCGATCGGCGTGAAGAACTGCAGGTGATAGGCCAGGCGGTTCGAGACATTCCGGAAGACACGCACGTCCACACCGTGGCTTCGTTCGGCGACCGAAGCCGTACGCGAGGTCTGGTCGCGCACGTCCGTGGTGCAGACGGTGACGGCGTGCCCGCGCCGCGCGAGCGTGCGCGTCATGGTGGTGGCCAGGCGGGGGATGCCCCCGTAGGCCCACGCATGCTCGTAGTACGGAACGACGTGCAGAATGCGAAGCGCCGCTGCGGACATTCACGCCCCAGACACAGTGATTTCGGTGGGAATGGCCGTATAGTATCAGGGTTCCCCCTCGATGATTCCAGTGGTCTCCACAGACGTCCGGCCGGGTCACGGGCGGTTCGCGGGCCTCGTCTGGACCCTCATCCGCACCGATTTCAAGACCCGCTACCACGGGACGATTGGCGGGTTCGTGTGGGCGCTCCTCAAGCCGCTCACCATGTTCCTCGTACTGCTTGCCGTGTTTTCGTACGTGTTCGCCGGCCGGCCACAATACAAGCTGGATCTGATCATCGGGCTGTTTCTGTACGAGTTCTTCCAGGAGTCCACGAGGACCGGGCTCCTGTCGCTCCGGGCGAAAGGCTACCTGCTCACGAAAGCCAGGTTCCCGTCATGGGTGATCGTGCTGACCTCGGCTTCGAACGCGGTCATCACGGTCGTCCTCTTTTCGATCGTGCTTGTCGCGTTCCTGACGCTGACCGGCCGCGCCCCCTCGGTGAGTGCCGTGGCGTTGTACGGGCTCTACGTGGTGCTGTTGTTCGCGATCGTGTCTGGCTTCTCGCTCGCGGCGAGTGTCCTCTTCATGCGGTATCGCGACCTGAACCAGGTCTGGGAAGTCGTGACGCAGGCGGGTTTTTTCCTGGCGCCCATCGTGTATCCCATCGGCATCCTGCCAGAGCGTCTGCACGTCTACCTATACGTCTGGCCCCCCACGCCCGTGATTCTGTTTGCGAGGAGCGTGCTGCTGGACGGCCGGGCGCCCTCCGTGCTGGCGCACGCACTGCTTGTCGGAGAAACAGCCCTGATCCTCGGGATCGGGATGATGATCTACAGTCTGCGCGCCCCCCGCGTGGCCGAGGAGCTCTGAGGTGAACGCTCCCATCGAGGTCGCGGGCGTCTCCAAGAGCTTCGTGATTCCGTCGGTGCGCAGGGACACGGTGCGCGAGCACGCGCTCGACCTGTTCCGCCCGCGCCCGAAGGAGCGGCTGCAGGTCCTGGACGACGTCAGTTTCGAGCTGCGTCCGGGGGAGAGCCTCGGCCTCATGGGCCGCAACGGATGCGGCAAGAGCACGCTTCTGAAGATCGTCTCGGGCATCTACCAGGCCGATGCGGGGCGCGTCGACGTTCGTGCCGCCGTGACGCCAATCCTGGAGCTCGGTGTTGGCTGGAACCCCGACCTCGATGCGATCGACAACATCGAGCTGCTCGGCACGGTGATGGGGCTCACGCTGCGTGAGCTGCGCCAGGCGACCGCGTCCATTCTCGAGTTTGCCGGGCTCGAGCGGTTTGCGCACCTCGAGCTGCGGCACTATTCGAGCGGGATGGCCGCCAGGCTGGCTTACTCGGTCGCTTTCAGGGCCGTCCGCGACGTCCTGATCCTGGACGAAATATTTGCCGTGGGTGACGCGGAATTCAAAGAGCGTTGCCAGACGCGGTACCGGCAGCTCCATGCGGCCGGCCACTCGATGCTCCTCGTCAGCCACGATCCACGTACAGTCGCCCTCTTCTGTGACAGGGCGCTGCTCCTCGACGGGGGGCGCATTGTGCTGGCGGGCCCCGCGGCAGCCGTGGCGGATCGCTACCTCTCCACGCTGCTCGAATCTCCGGCGGTGCCCGGCGACGAGCCTGTCACGGTATGACCCCGCCGCGCATCTCCGTTCTGCTGCCCTGCTTCAATCACGGCGCCTTCATCGACGAAGCGCTGGAGAGCGTGCTCGCCCAGACGTGTCAGGACTTCGAAATCGTCATCGTGGACGACGGCTCGACCGACCGCGACACGGTGGAGAAGCTGGCCGCCTGTTCGCTTCCGCGAACGCGGGTGCTGCGGACCACGAACCAGGGGTTACCGGCGGCCCGCAATCACGCGGCCCGACATGCCTCCGGAGCGGTGTACTGCGCGCTCGATGCCGACGACAGGCTGGCGCCGACCTGGTTCGAAAAGGCGCTGCGCGTCCTCGACGATCAACCCTCGCTCTCATTCGTCTCCCACTGGCTCGAGACCTTCGGCGACGAACGCTGGACGTGGACGCCGACAGAATGCGACCTGCCCGCGCTCCTCGCGCGCAACGCCGTCAACGGCGCGGCGCTCGTGCGCCGCCAGGCGTTCGAAGCGGTCGGGGGCTACGACGAAACGATGCGCGAAGGCTGCGAGGACTGGGATTTCTGGCTGCGGCTCGTGGAGAGCGGACGACGCGGGCGGATCATTCCGGAGGTGCTGTTCTACTACCGCCGCCGCGCAGACTCGATGAGCCGGCTGATGCTGCACGAGGCGGCGTATCGGCGGCCGCTCGACGTTCTGGTCGCCCGACACGCGCCGTTTTATCGTGCGCACCTCGGTGACGTGATCGTCGCGAAAGAGCGGGAGTCACTCCACCTGGCGCGCGAAGTCGCGGCAATGGAACAGGATCGCCTCGCCGTGCTCGAGCCCGCGCTCAGGCACGCTCGTGAGCAGGTCGCCGCGCTCGCCATGAAGGTAGACAGGGCGCGCGCGGAGCAGGCACGCGAGGAGGAGCTCACCCGTCTGCGCGTCACGACGGCGACCCTGCAGCGCGACGTGCAGGAGCTCCGCGCCTCCTGGAGCTGGCGGCTGGCTGCGCCGCTGCGCCGCGTCTACGAAGTCTTCGCGCGGAGCCGGCGATGACGTCTGGTATCTCAGTCGTGCTGCTCGCCGGAACGGGCGGGCGCGCACTGCTGATGTCGGCAGACTCGATCGCTCGCCAGCGTGCACCGCACAGAGATCTCGTGCTCGTCACCGCGCCTGACCACCCGGATCCCGCGCTGATTGGTTCCGTCGCCGCCAGGATGGGCGCATCGGTGCTTCCCTCCCAGCCGCGGCCGGGCGTCGCGCTCAACCACGCCGTGCGCGCGTGCGCCGGTGAGCAGCTCGCTTTCGTCCCCGCCGGATTCGTCCTTTCTGAGACGCTTCTCGAACGCTGCGCGCAAGCCTTTGATGCCGACGCGAACGTCTCCGCACTTGCACCAGGTGTGCAGGTGCAAACGCCTGACGGGCTCGGGCGGGCCGTGTGGAGGCCTGACGCCCTGCACCCGGCAGCGGTGCTCGCCGACCCCGCCGGCGTGCCACCCGTGTTCGTCGTCACGCGCGCGGCGGTCGACGGGATCGGAGGGTTCGACGAGCAGCTTCATGCGCTCGCCGAGTACGAATTCTGGCTCAGGCTCACCCTGTCGGGCCGGCGGGTGGCACCGCTCCACGCGCCGCCCGTCATCCGCGAGCTCGGGGCTCGAATGGAGGTGCGTGCGGCACACCACGACGAGTACCTGGCGCATCTGCGAGAGGTGCTCGACCGGCACGCACCGGCCCTCGGCGAGCACATGCAGGAGGTGCTGGTCACGCGCGAGCTGCGGTTCGGCCGTTCCCGCGAGCGCCATCGCGACCTCCTCGGGCGTCGAGACAACGATCTCGCCGAGCTCGATCGTCTGCGCGCCGCCGCGGCGCACCATCGTGCGTATCTGGAGCACCACGGGCGCGCAGCTCTGGACTGGGGCGACCTGCGGCGGACGGAACCTGTGAGCCGTGACTGGGGCTACGACCGCGGTACACCTGTCGATCGCCCCTACATCGAGGCGTTCCTGGCGGACCACTCGTCCGACGTGCGCGGGGCGGTCCTGGAGGTGCAGGAGGACGACTTCACCCGGGCGTTCGGCGGTCCCCGCGTCACGGCGTCGGACGTGCTCGACATCGATCCCTCGAACAGCCGCGCGACGGTTCTCGCCGACCTCCGCTGCGCGCCGGGGCTCCCGTCCAGCCACTTCGACTGCATCGTCCTCACCCAGACGCTGCATGTGATTGATGACGTCGGTGCGGCCCTGCAGGAGTCGTATCGCATCCTGAGGCCAGGCGGTGTTCTTCTGGCGACGCTGCCGGCGGCTAGCCGGACGTGCCTCGAGTACGGGGAGAACGGTGACTTCTGGCGCGTCACGCCCGCCGGGGCGCGGCGTGTTGTCCAGGAGGCATTCGCTCCGTCGCACGCGTCCTGCGACGTGTACGGGAACGTGCTGACGAATACAGCCTTTCTGTACGGGCTGGCAGCGGAGGAGCTCACGGACGCCGAGTTCAGCACGACGGATCCGTACTTCCCATTGATCACGGGCATCCGAGCAAGGAAGACC
>JBBWZJ010000031.1:0-12161 GCA_039648985.1 Acidobacteriota bacterium
GGTGAATCAATCAGACGACGCGCTCCTGCGTCCGTTCGTGTGGCGCTCGATCGGCCCCGCGAACATGGGCGGCCGGATCGACGACATCGCCGTCGTGGAGAGCGACCCCAGCACGATGTACATCGGGCTGGCCACCGGAGGGGTGTGGAAGACCACGAACAACGGGACGACATGGACGTCGATATTCGACAGGTACCCGGTGTCGTCGATCGGCGACATCGCGATTGCGCCGTCGAATCCGGACGTCATTTACGTCGGCACCGGCGAGGCCAACAACCGGCAGAGCTCTTCCTTCGGCGCCGGCGTCTTCAAATCAACCGACGCGGGGCGCTCGTTCGAGTACGTCGGACTCAAGGACACACAGACCATCGCGCGCATCGTCGTCAGCCCGAAAGACCCGAACGTCGTCTACGTCGCGGCACCGGGGCACCTGTTCGGCCCGAACACCGCGCGGGGTTTGTACAAGAGCACCGATGGCGGCAGGACGTGGACGAACGCGCGCTTTGTTGACGAGAACACGGGCTTCACGGATGTCGTGATCGACTCGTCCAATCCGAACGTCCTGATTGCCGCGTCGTACCAGCGCCGGCGGACGCCGTGGGGATTCAACGGCGGCGGCGCGGGAAGTGCGTTGTGGCGAACATCGGATGCGGGGAAGACGTGGACGCGGTTGACCGGCAACGGCCTGCCGGGCAATCCAATCATCGGCCGCATCGGCCTCGACATCGCGCGCTCGCATCCCTCCACGATCTATGCGTCCATCGAGGTCGGACCAAGCGGCGGCACGGGCGCGGGAGTGAACGAAGACGGGACGCTGCTGCCGCCGGGCCAGCGCGTGCCCGGCGCCGGGCGGGGCCAACCGGCGCCGCCTCCCGATCCGGCGAAAAGCGGAATCTGGCGTTCGGACGACGGGGGCAAGACCTGGAAGTTCCTGTCGAACCAGGGCGATCGGTGGATGTACTACAGCCAGGTGCGGATCGATCCGTCGAACCCCGAGATCGCATATCAAGGCGGCGCGCCGTTCTTGAAGACGACAGACGGCGGGAAAACGTGGCAGCAGGTCCAGGGGATTCCGCACAGCGATCACCACGCCATCTGGATCGATCCGCGCGACGGCAGGCACCTCGTCATCGGCAATGACGGCGGCCTCGATGTCAGCTACGACCAGGGGGAGACGTGGGAGTACGTCAACACGCTGCCCGTGGGCCAGCTCTATGCGATCAGCGCGGACATGCGCCGGCCGTACTTCGTGTGCGGCGGTCTGCAGGACAACGGCAGCTGGTGCGGCCCGAGTGCGACGCGCAGCAGCAACGGCATTCTCAACTCGGACTGGTTCCGCGTCGGAGGGGGCGACGGGTTCTACACACAGAACGATCCCACCGACTGGGCGATCCTGTATTGGGAGTCGCAGGACGGGGCGACTTCGCGGGTGGATCTCCGCGCCGGGCGGAGCACCAGCATCAGGCCGCGAACTCCGCAGCAGGCGGGCGGCGGCGCCGCGCCGTCGCCGGCAGAGACTCCCGATCCGGCGGCGGCTGCCGCGGCAGCATCGCAGGCGAACAGCAACCCAGGCGGCAACATCGTGCCGGCGCCTGCACCCGGCACCGTGTACCGATTCTACTGGAACACGCCCTTCATACTCTCCCCGCACAATCCGCGAACGATCTATCTAGGCGGCGACCGGTTGTTCCGCTCCTACGACAGCGGCAACACGTGGGTGGTGTCGGGCGACCTGACGCGGAACATCGGCCGCAACGATCGGCCCATCATGGGTGTGCAGGGGACCGCGGCGATGGCCTCGAAGCACGACGGAGCGGCGTCATACAGCAACATCACGACGATCAGCGAATCTCCTGTCGTCCCGGGACTCCTCTGGGTGGGTACGAATGACGGCAACCTGCAGGTGAGCCGCGACGGCGGGAACACCTGGCGCAACCTGGCGGACAAGGTGCCCGGCGTGCCGGACGAGACGCATGTCTCCCGGGTCGAGGCCTCGCACTTCGGCGCCGGGACGGCCTACGTCACCTTCGACGCGCATCGCACGGACGACTTCAAGCCGTATGTGTTCAGGACGACGGACTTCGGCGAGACGTGGACGTCGATCAGCAGCAACCTGCCCGGCGGCAACGTCAACGTGATCCGGGAGGATCCAAAGAACCGCGACCTGCTCTATGTCGGCACGGAGTACGCGTTCTTCGTTTCGCTGAACGGAGGCCGGGAGTGGAAGCCGTTGATGAACGGCCTGCCGACCGTCCGCATCGACGACATCCTCGTGCACCCGCGCGACAACGACCTGATTGTCGGCACGCACGGCCGCAGCATCTACATCATGGACGACGTGTCGGCGTTGCAGCAGATGGCCGGCGTGGGCGGTGATACTGACGCGGTGCTGTTCAACATCCGACCGGCGGTCGCGTTGGCGACGGACATCCAGCGGGCGGTCATTGCGGAAGGGTCGAAGCTCTTTCGCGCCCAGAACCCGGCGCGCGGATCCGCGATCAGCTACTGGCTCAAGACAGCGCCCGACGCCGACGTCCGGATCGTGATCACCGACATCACGGGCCGCGAGGTACGCGCGATGACCGGCACGAAACGCGCCGGCCTGAACCGTGTGCAGTGGGACCTGCTGCCGAATCCAGCGGGGCGTCAAGGCGGCGCAGCCGCGGGGGGGATCGGAGGAGCCGGCGTCGGGCGAGGCGCTCCGGCGGTTGTTGCGCCCGGCACCTACCTCGTGAAAGTCACAGCGGGCGAGAAAACGATCGGACAACAACCTGTCGTCGTGGAGGCGGACACGACGTTCATGCGCTGACCGCGACCGAAGAGCCTCACGACCAACGATGGACCCGACCGGCTTGCCACCCACCCGCCTGTTGCGGCAGCCTCGCGCCGGCATTATCCTCTCTGGATGGCGACACGAGACGCGCTGCTCGCGGAGTACGATCACGAAATGGCTACAACCCGGCGGGTCCTCGACCGTGTCCCGGAAGCGGCACTCGGCTGGAAGCCGCACGACAAGTCGATGACGCTCGGCCAGCTTGCGGGGCACATCGCGAACATTCCGAACTGGGGCACGGCGATCCTCGACCGCGCCGATTTCGACCTGGATGCGGCTGGTCCCGATGACAGGCCGAGGACTCCCGAGCGGCTTGCTGACGTTCTGTCTGATTTCGACGCGAAGATGGCCAAGGCGCGAAGCTCGCTCGCCGCCGTCTCCGATGCGGAAATGGCGGCGCCCTGGTCGCTGAAGAAGGCTGACTTCGTGATCTTCACCATGCCGAGAATCGCCGCGCTGCGCTCGTTCGTGATGAACCACCTCATCCATCATCGCGGGCAGCTGAGCGTGTATCTCCGGCTTCAGAACGTGCCCGTTCCGCCGATCTACGGCCCGACGGCTGACGAAAGCTAGGTGGCGGCACCCGAGGGCCGACGCGGAGAAATCCGAGCCGTTCCGGTGTGGCCTCTCGCCTGGGGGCTTCTTCCCTTCATCGTTCTTTCCACGCTGAACTCGGGCGGTTATCGCTACGGCGCGTCCGACCTGGCGTTCTACGTGCCGGCTGCGCTGAAACGCATCACTCCCGCGCTCTTCCCGCGCGACGCGGCGCTCATCGCCGCGCAGGCGAAGCTCACGGGTTTCGACGAAGTGATCGGGGCGCTCGCACGCGTGACCGGTGCGCCGCTGCCCCCGATGCTTGCGGTGTTGTACGTCGTCAGCCTGGCGCTCCTCGCCGGGGCGCTGTGGCTGCTCGGATCGCGCCTCTATCGAAGCGCCTGGACAACCA
The DNA here is from genome assembly GCA_039648985.1 of Acidobacteriota bacterium. Classification (GTDB taxonomy): domain Bacteria; phylum Acidobacteriota; class Vicinamibacteria; order Vicinamibacterales; family 2-12-FULL-66-21; genus JALZOC01. Next base: position 3,780 of record JBBWZJ010000031.1, read on the forward strand.
CGGGGCTGATGATGGCGCTCACGCTACGGCACGCGATCTCCAGGTCCGGCACCAACACGCTCGAAGGGTATTTCCATCCGCGCCAGCTCGCGTTCTCGCTCGGGGTTCTTGCGCTCGCGGGGTTCCTGCGGCAACGCCGGGCCGTGGCGATTGCGCTCATCGCAGCCGCCGCCCTGCTGCACCCCACGACCGCGCTGTGGTTCGCGATCTGGATCGGTGTGGCCACGATGGTCGAGGAGAAGGAGACGCGGCTGCCGCTCGCGATGGTGGCCGCCGCGACGGGGCTGTTCGGCGTCTGGTGCCTCGTCGCCGGGCCGCTCACGGGGCGCTTGTCGGTCATGGACCCGGAATGGCTCGCGACGCTCTCGGCCAAGGACTACCTCTTTCCCTTCACCTGGCCAGCTGACGTCTGGCTCGTCAACTTGGGATACGCACCACTGATCCTGTGGCTCTACCGAGGCCGGGTCGCCGCGGGTGCCGTCACCCCGGGCGAGAATGGCCTGGTTGTGGGCTGCCTTTCTCTGCTGCTGGTCTTCGCAGCGGCACTCCCGTTCAACGCCATGCGCGTCGCTCTTGCCGTGCAGCTCCAGACGCCGCGGATCTTCTGGATGCTCGATTTTCTCGCGACGATCTACGCCGTGTGGGCGCTTGCCGAATGGGCACGCGCCGGGCCCGCTCGCGCGCGCGTGACGGCCATCGTCATTGCCGCGGCCTCGCTTGCGCGAGGGTCCTACGTCATGTTCGTCAAATTCCCCGAGCGCCCGGTCGTGGAACTGCAGGTGCCGGCGAACGACTGGGGCCGCGCGATGGCTTGGGCGCGCAGCACACCCGCCGGTTCGGGGTGGCTTGCCGATCCCTGGCACGCGGTGACCTACGGGACGAGCCTCCGGGTTGCCGGCGAACGCGACGTTTTCGTCGAAGCCGTCAAGGACGCCGCGATCGGCATGTACGAGCGGAGCGTCGCGATTCGCACACGGGACCACATGGCGGAAGTCGGGGACTTCGCGACGATCACCGCGCCGCGGGCCCGTGCACTCGGCGCGCGCTACGAGCTCGACTACCTCGTTTCCGAACGTGCACTCGACCTCCCGATTGCGTTCCAGAGCGGGCCACTGCGGGTGTATCGGTTGCGCTAGACGGGGGACGGGCTTCGGGGTTCGGGGTTCGGAGTTCGGGGTTCGGGGTTCGGGGGCTCGGGATCCGGTCGGGACTCGGGACTCGGGGCTCGGGATTCGGGATTCGGGGGTCTCGCGGCCGGATAGCTGGAAGCGGGAAGCGCGAGCTGGAAGGGAAGGGCGAAGCCGGAAGCGGGAACTGGTGAGCTGAAGTCTGATAGCTGATAGCTGGAAGCGGGAAGCTGGAAGCTGGAAGCGGAAAGCTGAAGCGGGAAGCGCGAGCCTGAAGCGGGAAGCGCGAAGTGGAAACTGGAACTGGTGAGCTGAAGTCTGAAAGCTGATAGCTGACAGCTGATAGCTGGAAGCCGGAAGCCGGAAGCGCGAAGCTGGAAGCTGGAAGCTGATAGCTGACAGCTGATGGCTGATTGACTGAACTCTGATGTCCGAATACATCCCCAAGCGCGGCCTGCGGAATGGCCATGCGATGACGGTGTACTGCTGGGCGCGGCGGCGGGTGTTCCCGCATCTGCCGGTGCCGGCGGTGCGCCACTTCGACGTGGAGCAGGGCACGCGTGTGCTCGCGCACTGCTACTGGCAGCCCGTGCCGGCGGAGCGCCCGCTGCTCCTGGCGCTCCATGGGCTGGAGGGCTCGAGCAGCGCGCACTACATGCGGGGACTCGCGGAGAAGGCGTTCGCCCGCGGGTTCAGCGTGATCCTGCTCAATCAGCGGAACTGCGGCGGCACCGAGCACCTGGCCGAGACGCTGTACCATTCGGGCCTGACGCACGATGCCGGCCACGTGATCCGTGAGATGTCCGCTGAGGGCATCAATCGGATCGTTGTCGCGGGGTACTCGCTCGGCGGGAATCTCGCGCTCAAGCTCGCGGGCGATTACGGGGACGCACCGCCCGCCGCGCTCCGCGCCGTGTGCGCCGTGTCGCCCGTACTCGAGCTCGGCGCCTGCGTGCGTGCGCTCGAGCGCCGCCAGAATTTCGTGTACCAGTGGAACTTCGTGCGCGGTCTCAAGGCCCGCATGCGCCGCAAGACCCTGACGCATCCGGGCAGGTTCGCTGTCGCGCGTCTGGGCGACGTGCGGAGCGTGCGCCAGTTCGACGAACTCTTCACCGCGCCGCACTTCGGCTTCGACGGCGCCGACGATTACTACCACCGAGCGAGCGCGATGCGCGTCATCGATCGCATCCGTGTGCCTGCCCTGATCATCACGGCCGAGGACGATCCGTTCGTTCCCTCGGAGCCCTTCCACGATCCGCGCCTCACCGGCAACCCGCACATCACACTCATCATGACGCGGCACGGCGGCCACTGTGGCTTCGCGTCGGAGAGCACGGCGGATGACGATGGTTACTGGGCCGAGCGGCAGGTGGTCGCGTTTGCCGGGGAAAGGGTGGCGGAATAGCTCACGCTATCAGCCATCAGCTCTCAGCTTTTATCCATGAGCTATTTGCAATCAGCGAATCAACGTGACGCGTCAGCTAGGTCAGAGCCGCGGTTTCCGTGCCCGCGAACATTGCCGAAGAATGCGGACGAACTGGCGACCGCGAACTTCGCAGGTTCTGCCGCATCGCAGCGGGGTCTGGAAGCGAGCTCGAGTACCATCTCCTGCTTGCGCGTGACATGGGCTTCCTGCCAGCGTCGGCATACGAGCCGCTGGCGACCCAGGTTGTCGAAGTCAAGCGCATGCTTTCCGGTTTCATACGCAGCCTCGAAACCGGTGACAACCTGACAGCTGACAGCTGAATGCTGACAGCTGACAGCTGATAGCTATGTGGTTGTCGCTTGGATGAAGCGGCGGGCGAAGTCCGGTCCGAGCCCCTGCTCTTCGTGTTTGAAGTAGACGAACACGTCCCCGCCCACGTGGAGGCTGCGGACCGCGGCCGCCCACTTCTCGATGTCCGCCTTCTGGTAGCCTTCGTCGCGCAGCCGGAAGTAGCCATAGTCCGCCGTGATCTCGAGCGGGGTGCTCAGCTTTTCACTGTCGGCAACGCAGAGGGCGATGTTCTTCGCCCGCAGTGCGTCGTAGATCTCGGCGTCCAGCCAGGATGGGTGGCGGAACTCGACCGCGGCGCGCGTCCCTTCGGGCAGCAGATTGAGAAAGGCGCGAAGCACCTCCGCGTCCTTCTTGAACGTCGGCGGCAGCTGAAACAACAGCGCCCCGAGCTTCGGTCCGAGGGTGCGTGCGGTCCGGCAGAACGACTGCAGCAGATCCTCGCACCGCTGCAGCTTCGCGTCGTGGGTGATCCGCCGCGGCGCTTTGAGCGTGAACTGAAAATTGTCCGGCGTCCCCGCAGACCAGCCGGCAAGGAGCTTCTCGGTTGGAATCCGGTAGAAGGTGTAGTTGATCTCGACGGTACTGAACCGCGCGGCATAGTACTCGAGCATCTTTGCCGTGCTGAATTTTTCCGGGTAGAACGTCCCGCGCCACTCTGGGTAGTTGTAGCCGGACGTCCCGACGAGCACGCGGGCGGTGGAAGAGGGCACGCGGGTCAGTCTACAACGCGGCCGGGCGTGGGACGCCCGCTTCCCACAGCCGAACACCGGCAGCACTGGCGCGAACTCAGGCAGGTATCCCTAAGCGCCCGCAGTATCAGTCAGTTACGCGAGTATTTGCTTCTGGCAGGCGGTTCGCTATACATCGTCAGGCTCGGGTGCAGGGGCCAGGCGCATGTTTTTGCCGTCGGTCACCGCGCCCTGAGTGCTCCGACCAGAAGAGGCCGATTCCATGCTCAATGACGTTCGTTATGCCGTGCGCTCGTTTCTGAAGACGCCTGGTCTCACGACCGTCATTCTGGTGACGCTGGCGCTTGGCATCGGTATGAATACCGCCATTTTCACGATCGTAAACGGGGTCCTGCTGCGCCCGCTCCCTTACCCCCGGCCGGACGATGTGGTCCAGATCTGGAACACCAGCCCGGACGAGCCGCGGGGCGCGTTTGCCGCCGCTGACTTCGTCGAGCTGCAGCACGATAACCGCTCGCTCGCCCGGCTTGCGGGCTACCGCGAGGACGCATATACGATGGCGATCACCGGCCGTGAGCCGGTTCGGGTTTCGGGGGCGCTCGTGACCGTCGACTACTTCGACGTCCTCGGCACGCCAGCCGCGCTCGGCCGGACCTTCAGCCGCGCCGCCGATGCGGGAACCGCCGAACCGCTGGTCGTGCTGAGCGACGACGCCTGGAGGGATCACTTCGGCGGGGACCCGGCGGTCGTCAACACGCGCGTGCGCGTCAACGGCATCCCGCATACCGTCGCCGGGGTCATGCCACCGGGAGTGGGGTATCCCGGGGAGGCACAGGCGTGGGTGCTCTCGAGCAAGCCCGTGCCGGTGCCGCCCATCGACGTCGCCGGTGACCTCCTCGCCAGCCGCGGCGTGCATTACATCAAGGCGATCGGCCGGCTGCTGCCCGGGGTCACCGTGCAGCAGGGCCAGCAGGATCTGACAACGATTGCGGCGCAGCAGGCGACCCGCTTCGCCGAGAGCAACGCGGGACGTGGCATTGCGGTGCGACGGCTCCGCGACGAAATCGTCGGTGAGGTCCGCGCTCCGTTGTTGCTGCTGCTCGGAGCGGTCGGTCTCGTTCTGTTGATCGCCTGTGCGAACGTCGCCAGCCTGCTGCTCGCGCGCGCGTCGAGCCGCCACCGCGAGATCGCGATTCGCGCCGCACTCGGGGCGCAGCGCGCCCGTCTGGTGCGGCAGCTGATTACGGAGAGTCTCGTTCTTGGGCTCGCGGGTGGCGCCGCCGGGCTCCTCGTCGGCAGCTGGGCGCTGACGCTCCTGCTCAAGGTGATGCCGGACGGGATTCCGCGCGTGCAGCAGATCGGCCTCGACATGCGGGTTGCAGCGATCGCGATTGCCGCGTCGGTCGCAAGCGCACTGCTCTTCGGTGTCGTCCCGGCACTGCAGGCATCGCGAACCGACGGCGTCCGCGCCCTGCGCGATTCCGACCGGGCCACCACAGCCGGCCGGGGGCGGGCGCGCGCGCGAGCGGTGCTCGTGGTGGGCGAAATTGCGCTGACCCTCGTCCTCCTGGTGCTGGCGGGGCTTCTGGGCAACAGCTTCCTCAGGCTCCAGAACGTCGACCCGGGATTCCGCGCTGAGCACGTCACGCTGGTGACGCTGCCGCTCCCTCAAGCGGCATATCCGGAAGGCAAGCGCCAGGCCGCGTTCTATCAACGAATCCTGGAGGGCATCGAGCAGAAGCCACAGGTCGAGTCAGCCGCGATTCTGTTTCCGTCGCCGATTCATGGCGGGAACGCCAGCGGAACGTTCGTCATCGACGGGCGCGAGGCTTCGTCGCGGGTGGAAAAGCCATTCGCCGCGATCGGCTCTGTCTCGGCGAAGTATTTCCGCACGCTTGGAATACCGCTCATCCAGGGGCGGACGTTCAACGAGCAGGATCGCGAGCCTGCACCGGAAGTGGCGATCGTCAATGCCGCGCTGGTCCGTAAGTATCTGCGCGGGCAGCAAGCGATCGGCAGCCGGATCAGGTTTGGAGATCCGAACGAGGGCTGGATCACCATCGTGGGCGTGGTCGGCGACTCGCGAAACCTCGGCCTCGGCAAGGATCCGGCCCCACTCGTCTACGTCCCATACCACCGCTTTCCACTCCCATTCATGAGCCTTGCAATTCGCAGCAGCGCTGGCACGACAGCGATCGCTTCGCTCGTACGCACCGCGGTCAGGAATGCCGACCCGGACCTCCCGGTTGACGAAATCACCCCGTTGCAGGACGTGCTGCGCGAGTCGGTGGCGGAACCGAGATTCCGGGCTCTGCTGGTTGCCGCGTTCGCCGCAATGGCGGTGGTTCTGGCCGGACTGGGCGTCTACGGGTTGATCAGTTACTCGGTGACGCAGCGGACGCGCGAGATTGGCATCCGGATGGCGCTCGGCGCGCCTTCGCGGCAGATTGTGCTCCCGGTCGTCCGCGACGCCATGACGCTCGCCCTGACCGGGGTTGGCATTGGTCTCGTTGGCTCTTTCGCGGCGAGCCAGGCACTCGCGCGCTTCCTCTTCGGTGTGGGCGCGACCGACCCGTTGACCTATGGATCGGTCGCCACCTTCCTTCTCTCCGTCGCGCTCTTCGCCTCGTACGTACCATCGCGGCGCGTGCTCCGAATCGATCCGCTGGTGGCGCTGCGCGCCGACTGATCGGCACAGAGCTGCTACCAGCTACCAGCTACCAGCTTCCAGCTACCAGCTTCCACTTTCCAGCTACCGGCTAGCAGCTAACAGCTTTCGGCTTTCAGGTTTCAGCCATCCAGGGACGTGGAAAATCACAGCGGACCCGGAACTCGGAACCCGGCACCGGGAACCAGAACCCGGAACCCCGAACCCGGAACCCCCCTAGAACCTCACCCCCGCGGCAAACATGAACGTCCGCCCGCCATCGAGCCCGGGCCGCGGCCGCGGATAGCTCGAAGGCGCGGAGGCGTTCCCGAAAGACGCCGCCTTGATGTAGTTCACGGGCAGCCCGTTCTCGTCCTTGGGCCCCGCCATGTCGGCCGTAATCGCGGTATTCCAGCTGACCAGCTTCTGGTTGTCGAGCAGGTTCAGCACTTCCGCCTTGACCCACGGGCGAAGCGACTGCCAGACGGGCACGCTGTAGGTCGCCGCGAGATCGACGAGCTGGTATCCCTCGAAGCTCTGCGATCCGCGCTGCCCGAAGAAGACGGACTGGCTGGTCGGCAGGCGCGCGTACCCCGGGTTGCGTGCAATCTGCTGCGCAGACAGCGGCACGCCGTTCGCGACGAGGCTGTAAGTGCGCCCCGAGTTGAAGCGATAGAAGGGCGCCAGGTCCACCCGGCCGAAGCGCTTCAGGTCGATCCCGTAGCTGGCCCACACGCGGACCTTGTGACGCTGGAAGTCGTCCAGGCGGCCGTCCGGGAAGTTGCGCGACGCGACATAGATTTCCGGATAATCCCCGATGATCGACGGCTGCGCGGGCCCGCTGGAGCTCTCCCCCTCGAAGGTGCCGTCGTCCTGCAGCTGGAGCGTCCACGCGGCGTTCACGGCCAGCTTCGACGTCGCACGGTACGCCGACTCGAATTCGACCGCTTCGTAGTCGCGCCGCGGCAGGTCGGAGTTCCGATAGACCTGGTTGTCGAACAGACCGAGATCGACGCCGTTGCGCGACACGTGGGTCTGGCCGTCTGCCATCGTGATGAAATCCTCGACGAAGCCTGTCGCATGACGCTTCACGAACGTGGCGCGCGCCCAGGCCGACTTGCCGATGTCGCGGCCAAGAGCCAGCGTCAATTCACGCGTGAGCGGCGAATGCAGGTCGCTGTCGAACAACACGTTGGCCGTGGGGAACGTGCCCGTGAAGGTCTGGTAATTCGCAGGATCGAAGCCGGCCGCAAAGTCGCGCCCCTCGCCCGCGGGACCGGTATACGCGCCGGTGACCCGATCCGCGTTGCCGACGTTGGAGTTCCGCGAGAACTGGACGTCGTTGTACTTGCCCGCGTAGTGCGCGTACGTCGCCTGGAGCACCGTGCGTCCGTCCGCGGTGACGTCGTAGGCGGCTGCCATCCGGGGCACGATCGTGTTGCCGTTCGCGCCGGCGATGTCGCCCGTGGCATCGCTGCGCACGCGCTCGTAGCGGGCTCCCACGTCGAACGTCAGCCGCGGGCCCGCGCTCCAGTGGTCGTTCACGTAGAGCGACGCCGTGTTCACGTCGATGGCCGCACCGCGCAGCGGGCTCCAGGTCTGCAGGCGCGACGTCCCCGGCACGAAGCGGGGGATCAGGCGCCCGCTCGCGTCGAGCACCGGGCGGCCATCCGCGCCGACCTTGTAGTCCGATTGGAAGACGTACCCACTGAGACTCTGGGAGTTGCCGCCCACGCGGGTCGAGGTGAAGTATTCGACGCCGCCCTTGAGCTCGTGCGATCCGAACCCGCGCGACGACAGCAGGTGCGACACGCTCGCGGTGAGCTGGCGGTTGTTCCGCGACTCGGGATCCGTCGAGTCGAAGTAGGGCCCGTTGTACTGGAGGTTGCCCGGCACACCGAGCACACCGCGCGTGAGGAACGGGGAATCGCCGATGGCGGCGCTGGTCCCGCCGGCGTTCCGCAGCTGCCAGTCCTTGCGCGAATACTGCGCCTCGGCGAAGGTCCGCGCGCCGACCACCCCGCGCCACGTCGCGGCGAAAATCCGGTTGGGCGTCGAGGGCGACGTGAAGGTCGCCGGATCGATGCTCGCGCCGAGAGACGGCTGATGGAGGTTCGTACGGTTGTCGATATAGCTCGCCTG
>JBBWZJ010000064.1:0-25901 GCA_039648985.1 Acidobacteriota bacterium
CCCGGAACCCCGAACCCGGAACCCCGAACCAGCGCCTCATCTTGTATTCCGCGCCACCCATTCGCGCAGGAGCGAATCGACCACAACGTAGCGCGCGCCTTCACGGGCGAGCACGTCCTCACGGACGAGTGCGGTAAGCGAGGCCTGCACGGTCGACGCGCCGCCGAGCCTGTAGCGCGCGCGCACATCGGCGGACAGCAGCTCGCGCCCTTCCTCGAGGATGGCGGCCCGAAGCGCGCCGCGCTGCGCCAGCGTCAGCCGCTGCCAGGTTCCCTCGAAAATTCCCCCGTGCTCCCCGAGCAGCCGCTTCAGGGTGCCGTGCAGGTCCTCGAGCCCCACACTCTTTCCGCCCCGCGCGTCGTCCCACACCTCGTGCGCGAGGCGCTGCACGTCGTAGGGGAGATTGCCGGCGAGCTCGACGATCGACGCGCCCAGGCCCGGCGCCGGGCGAAGCTTCGTCGCGCGGAAGCGCGCCTCGATGAAGTCGGCAAAGCGGTCGGCGGGAATCTTCTGGAGCCGCATGACGGGCCCGGCCTTGTAGAAGGGCCGGGTGCGGCCGAGCATGCGCTCCATCAGGCTGGGCTCCGACCCGGAAAACACGTACCCGACTTCGCGCTGCTGCTGCACCGCCGCGCGCAGCGCGTGTTCGACGTTGCCGCCGTCGAACGATCCGATCGCCTGGAACTCGTCGAGCGCCACGGCGAGCTTGCGGCGCCGGGCGTCCGCGATCCGGCCCGGAAGCGCGAACACTTCGTGCGCGAGTCGCGAGACATCCTTCTCCGTCCGGATCGACGGGAATGAGAGTGCGAGCTGGCTGCCGCCCCGGTCGTCGGATTCGACGCGAACCTCGGATCGCACGGTCCCGACCATGTCCCGCAGCCACGCCCGCGCGCGGTCGAGCCGGGTTTCGACCGACAGCAGGGCCTGTGCGTAGCCCTCCAGGAACGCGACGTAAGAGCTGTAGCTGCTCACCGTGACGTCGACCGTCAGCGCGCCGCTTCTCGCCGCCGCAGCCAGGGCCCGGCGGACGAGCGACGACTTGCCGTATCGCCGCGGAGAGATGAGGAAGATCTTCTGGCCGGCGAGGAGATCGGCCGTCAGGCGGTCGAGCTCCACCTCGCGATCGACGAACGACGCCGGCGGGACGATCTCGCCGTACACGAAAGGATTGGCCATGGGTCCGCCTGCGCCGACTGCGGCGCAAAAAAGAGCGATGGTTACGTTGGATGACGTAACCATTACGTAGTCTAACGTAACGCGGGCCGCAGCTCCAGCGGCCGGGCATCGGCGGGCACGATGACCCACGTCGCCGACGTCATCCAGACCGCGCGATCCTGCGGGAGCCAGCCGGGAAGGCGCTGCGGTCCGGCGCCGCCCGGGAATCCGGACTGCGTCACCGCAATTCTGACGTCGTGTACGGGGTCGGGCACACCCGGGCCGAAGCTCGCGCGCCACTGAATCCCGTCTGCCGGGGGCGCGATGAAGGTGGCCGTCCATCGTCCGAGCCTGAGCGCGCCCGGCAGGTTCGATCGGGCTGGGGTCACGCCAGCAGGGAGGATGAACGACACCGCGATGCCCTTCTGGCGAGGAACGATCGACAGGGTGAGCTCCGTGCCTGCCGCCACGGGCGTCGTGGTGAGCTCCGCAACCTCGAGCGGAGGGGCTCCGAGCGCCGGGCCCGCGGCGCGGAAGACGAACGGGTGGGGCAGCCGGCCCCACGGGACACTCGCGACGGCGGTCCCGGTTTGCCGCGTCCACCCGGCCGGCGCGTCCGAAGCAAGATCGAGCCCGGGCTCGAGCGACGCGACTTCCCAGGTTGCCGTGGCGCTCCCGGGCTCCTGCAGCGCGCGCGCAGTCCGGCGCTGTGGCTGTTCGTACGTGTACGCCGGCGCCGCATACGCGAACCCGGCCGTGATGGCCGTCGCGACGAGGCACAAGGCCGTGAAGAGCGACGGCCTCGCGAGCGGGCGGATTGCGGCGACCGCGGCGACGAACGGGGGCACGATCATGAGCGCCGCGCCCGTAATCAGTGCGGCATAGACGTAGACCGGCGTCACGACCGGCAGGCGTCCGAAGACCGCAGTCATGAAGCGCAGCAACTCGAGCGTATCGCGCAGCCACAGCGTGGCCGCGACCGCGAGCACGACGACCGACGCTCCGCGGATGCCGGGCCCGCTGCGCGCCGGTACGAGGAGCAGCAGGACGGACGCCGTCAATAGCGGAAGCGTCCAGAGATAAGCGGCCGACGGCGCGAGCCATGCCATTGCCGTCGCGAGCGCAAGCCAGGGCGGCAGGGTGAGGCTCCACGTAACCAGCGGATCGCGCGGGCCATGCGCGCGCGCGGGCAACCACCGGCCTGCGCGGCTGATCGTCCAGCCTGCGGTGACGCCGACGGCAGCGAGCAGGACGAACAGCCGGTCGGGGCGGGCGTACCACGGGTGGTAGACCTGCCGTGCGGCCCTCAGAGCGGCCGTCGTCCCCACCATGGCGGCAGCGCACGCGGCGAACCCGATCACCGACCATACGGCGGTCAGGAGCCAGCGAAGGAGCCCGCCGATTCTGACGGCAGCGGGAACCACCTTCAAACACGCAAAGACCCCCGCGATGAGGGCGGCCAGCGAGAGCAGCCAGCCGGCGGTCGCGGAAAAGCTCACCGCGGTGATGCCTCCGAGATCGAAGTACATCGCGTCTCGCGTGCTTCGGCGTGTGATGTCCATCGCGTCGAGCCCGGCGGCCATCGCGACGACGTTCTCGCCGACATCGCGCACGGTGCGCGAGGACAGCCGCTCCGGCACGTCGCGCGCCGTGTGATACGCATAGCCGTCGCCGACGAGCGCGAGATTCAGGCCCGGGATCGCGTGGCGCGCGAGAATGGTGAAATCCGTGTCATTCGGCAGGCGCCGATAGACCTCGACAGCGAAAGAGGCTCCGCGCGGATGTGGAGCGCGCCGGGCCCAGGGTCCGGCCACCCACGCGTTGCCCGGTCCCGTCTCGAACAGCATCGCGGGACCGGCCGAGCCCGCAGCCTCCACGTTGATGTACGCCTGCAGCCGCGTCATCACTTCCCGATCGGCGGCGAGGGCCGCGGCGCCCATCAAACCTGATTCCTCGCCGTCGGTGACGAGCACCAGCACCGACCAGGTCCGATCGCGGGCCGCGAGCACCCGCGCCGCTTCGAGCGACACCGCGACGCCAAGGCCGTCGTCCGCGGCGCCTGGCGATTCCGGCGCCGAGTCGTAATGTGAGAGAAGGCCGATGGCCTCGCTCCGCTTCCCTGGCAGCACGGCGATGATGTTCGAGACCCGCGCCGTCCGTCCGAGCTCCGGCCGGCGCGCGTCCGCCTCCTGCACTCGGACGTCGTACCCATAGAGCCTCAGTTGATCGACGATGTACGCGCGGGCGCGGACGTTCGCGTCAGTTCCTACCGCCCGGGACCCGATCGTGCCGGCGAGCATCGCGACGTGGGCGCGGGCGTTCGGCTCGGAGAAGACCCCGGCGGGGCGACTGCACCCACCGAGCATGGACAGCAGGAGGATGAGAAACGGCAGGCGGCGGCGCATCGGCGGTCAGCGTAGTGCAAGCGGGTCGGGATTGGCCAGCAGGGCAGTCCTCGGGGACCTGAGGTTTCAGTCGAGCGACAGGCGGCCCGTGTAGATCGCCATCCCGACGACAGCGTCGATGCCCATGGTGTCGAGTTGCGCGATTTCTTCCCTGGTCGTGATGCCGCCCGCGGCGGTCAGCGGCCGGGTGGTGGCCGCGCGCAGCGCAGCAATGGCCTCCATGTCGGTACCGCGCATCAGTCCCTCGAGATCCACGTGCGTGTAGAGAAACTCGCCAAAGAAGGGCTCCAGACGCTGCATCGCTTCAGCGGGGGAGAGGTCGAGCGCTGTGCGCCACCCGTGGACGACGACCCGCCCTCCCCGGCCGTCGACCGCCGCGATGAGCCGCTCGGGCCCGACGCGATCGCTCAGGCGCCGTGCGAAATCCAGATCGGGCTGACCATCCTTGAAGAGCGATGATCCGAGGATTACTTTCGCCGCACCCATGGCGAGCATCGCTTCGGCGCGCGCAATGGTCCGGATGCCGCCGCCGACCCGGCAGGGCAGCGCGCGGCAGATCTGCGCGACGAGAGGCAGGTTGTCTCCTTCGGCCTTGGCGGCGTCGAGATCGATGAGCTGGACCTTTGGATACCGTGCGAACCGCGCCACCCACGTGTCCACGTCGTGAGTCTCGACCGCGAGCTTCTCTCCCTGGACGAGTTGGACTATGCGTCCGCCCTGCAGGTCGATGGACGGAATCAGCATCGGACTGGAATGCCCCTGCCGAGCAGGTATGCCTTGAGCTCGGCGACCGCGTGTTCGGAGAAATGGAAAACCGAGGCGGCGAGCGCGGCGTCGGCGCGGCCGCTGGTGAACACGTCGGCGAAGTGTTCGAACGTGCCGGCCCCGCCGGATGCGATCACGGGGATCGACACGGCAGTCGACACAGCGGCCGTCAGGTCGCAATCGAATCCGGCCCGCGTGCCATCCCGGTCGATCGACGTCAGCAGGACCTCGCCCGCGCCGCGGCTCTCGGCCTCCTTCGCCCACTCGACAGCGTCACGGCCCGTTGACGTGCTTCCGCTACGTGCGAACACGTCGAAGCGCGCGCCGTTCTGCTTCGCGTCGATCGCCACCACGACGGCCTGGCTCCCGTACCGTGACGCCAGACGGGTCAGCAGCGCAGGGTCGGCGAGCGCCGCGCTGTTGACGCCGACCTTGTCGGCCCCCGCGTCGAGCGCCGCGGCGGCGTCGGCTTCGGTCCGAATCCCGCCGCCGACGGTCAGGGGAATGAAGAGCTCACGCGAGACCGCCTGGATGGTGGCTTCGAAGGCGCGCCGCCCCTCGAGCGTCGCGGTGACGTCGAGCACGACGACCTCGTCGATCCCCTCGACGTTGTACCGTCGCGCGAGCGCGGCCGGATCGCCCGCCTGCTGCAGCGCCTCGAAGTTGACGCCCTTGACGACGCAGCCGTTGCGGACGTCGAGGCAGGCGATGAGGCGCTTCGACAGCATGGGTCAGGCGCGCGTGAGCGCCGCGAAGTTGCGCAGGATGCGCAACCCGGCGTCGCTCGACTTCTCGGGGTGGAACTGCACGCCGAAGATGCGGTCTTTCTCGACCGCGGCGGCGAACTCCGCGCCGTGTTCACAGGTCGCGACCGATTCGGCGGTGACCGGGGCTGCGAACGAATGCGTGAAGTAGACCTGGCTGCCGGGTCTGATGCCGTCGAGCAGGACGGACGGCCGCGGCGCGTCGAGCGAGTTCCAGCCGACGTGAGGAACCTTGACGCGCGCGGGCAGGCGCGCGCACACGCCCGGGACCGCCCCGAGTCCCGCCACGCCGGGCGCCTCGTCGCTTCCTTCGAACAGCCACTGCATGCCCAGACAGATACCGAAGAGCGGCACGCGCGACCGGATCGCGCGCTCGATGGCGGCCGTCCACGCGCCTTCGAGCACGGCGGTCGCCGCGAAGTTCCCGACCCCGGGGACGACGATGCCGCTCGCGCGGGCCAGATCCGAGGGGTCAGCGGGCGTGAAGAGCTCCGCGCCCACCGCGTCGAATCCCTTGCGCACCGACGTGAGGTTCCCGGCGCCGTAGTCGATGAGCGCGATCACAGCAGCCCCTTGGTGCTCGGGAGCATGCGGGCCATCTGCCGATCGCGTGCGCACGCGACGCGCAGGGCCCGCGCGAATGCCTTGAACGCGGCCTCCACATGATGATGGCTCGAGCGTCCGTACAGCACCTTGACGTGCACGTTGGCACGCGCGCCCTGGGCGAACCCCTCGAAGAAATCGTGCACCAGTTCGGTCTGGAGGTCCCCGACCAGGCGGACCCTGACGCGCAGGTCCACGACCGCGCGGATCCGGCCGCTCAGATCGATCGCGGCGACAGCGAGCGCTTCGTCCATCGGCATGACGAAGTATCCCGCCCTGTTGATGCCCCGCCGCGTACCGAGCGCCGCCGACACGGCCTCGCCAAGCGCGATCCCGAGATCCTCCACCGTGTGGTGCTGATCGACGTCGAGGTCGCCCGTGGCGCGCACCGTGAGGTCGAATCCTCCGTGCCGCGCGAACAATTCGAGCATGTGATCGAGGAACCGGATTCCGGTGCTCACGTCGTACCGGCCCTTGCCGTCGAGCACGAGACGAAGCGCGATCGCCGTTTCCTTCGTGGTCCGCTTGATCGAGGCGCGCCTCATCGCAGCTCTCCCAGCGCATCGAGGAACGTGCGCGTGTGCTCGGCGACGCCGGCCGTGATCCGCAGGCACCCCGCACAGCCCGTATCGCGCGAACGGTCCCGGACGTGAACGCCCCTGGCGGACAGTTCGTGCGCGAGGCGCGTGCTGTCGGACCCGAAACGGGCGAGCACGAAATTGGCCCCGCTCTTCCAGTATGCGACCCCGAGGCGGTCGAAGGCCGCGTAGAGCAGCGCCTTCGACTGGACGACCTGGTCGAGATACCAGTCGTAATATGCCGTGTCCGCCACGGCGGCCGGGATCACGGCGGCGACGCAGGCGTTGATGCTGTAGGGCGGAACCACCCGCCGGAGCGGAGCGAGCCTGGCGGGATCGCCGACGAGCGCGCCCAGCCGCAAACCCGCAAGGCCATACGCCTTCGCGAACGTCCGGCCCACGACAACGTTGGGGTGCCGCCTCAGTAGATCGCTGCCGATGAGCGTGACGCCTGAAAAATCCGCGTACGCTTCGTCCACCATGACGATCGCCTCCGGGACGGACGCCGCGATGCGCGCGATCGCCGCCGGCGGGATCATCTGCCCGGTCGGGTTGTTTGGATTCGTCAGCCAGACGATCCGGGTCCGGGGGGTGACGGCCTCGAGCACCGCGTCCAGCGGGAAGGCGAAATCGTCGCCGAGCGGCACTTCGACGACCCGCCCTCCGGCCGCATCCGAGCACGCCGCATACATGTCGAAGGCGGGGACGACGACGATGGTTTCGAACATCGCGGCGGCCGGCCCGTTGCGCAGCGCGGCGACCGCCACTGCCAGGATCCCTTCGTCCAGGCCGTTCGTGAGCAGCAGAGAACCGGCCTCGACCTCGAGCCGGCGCGCGCATGCCTCGATCGCGGCGCCGTAGTCGGGGTACGTCGCGACGTCGTGCCGCGTCACTGCGCGCAGGGCCTCGATAACGGCGGGGGAGCAGCCGGCGGTGTTCTCGTTCAGGTGCAGCCGCAGCCCTGACGGGGGCGTCAGGACGCGTTCGTATTCGAAGCTCACCGGCCGTCCTCACGCAGATCCCTGATCGCAATCGACGTGGCGTGTGCGCTCAGCCCTTCGGCCCGCGCGAGCGCGATCGCGGCAGGCGCGATCCGGCGGAGCCCCGCCGCGCTCAGCCGCTGGACGGTGCTCACGCGCACGAAATCAGCGGCGCTCAGCCCGCCGCGGGAGCGCGCGGCCCCGCTCGTCGGCAGCACGTGATTCGATCCCGTCGCGTAGTCGCCCGACGCCTGCGCGCTGTAGTCGCCGACGAAGATCGTCCCGGCGCGGGTCAGGCGTCCCGCCACCGCGTCGGTGTCGCACACGACGTGCTCGGGCGCCATCCGCTGGCACAACGCCACAGCCTCGGCGAGGCTGCGGGTGAGCACGATCCCGCCGTTGGCCGCGAGCGCCTGGCGGGCCGGTCCGGCTTCGGGGAGCTGCTGGACGATCTCGCGGGCGACCGCCGCCGCGAGCGCCCGCGACGGGGTCAGCAGGATCGCACGCGCATCAGGGTCGTGTTCCGCCTGGGCGATCAGATCGGCGGCAATCCAGGCCGGGCGCCCCGAGACCGACACCACGACGATTTCGCTCGGCCCGGCGTGGAAGTCGATCGCGCACTCGCGCGAGACGAGCGCCTTTGCCGCCGCGACATACGCGTTCCCGGGGCCCACGATCTTGTCGACGCGGGGGACCGTCGCGGTGCCGAATGCGAGGGCGGCCACAGCGTGGGCGCCGCCGAGCCGGAAGAGCCGGGAGACGCCGGCCGTCTCCGCGGCGTACAGGATCGTCGCATCCACCCTGGGGCAGACGGCGATGACCTCCGCGACGCCGGCCACTCTGGCAGGGATGGCGGTCATCAGGAGCGAGGACGGGAGCGGATACCGTCCCCCGGGGACGTAGCAGCCGACGCGCTCCAGGGGGAGCACGCGCTGCTCGATGCGCACGCCGGCGGCCGGCTGTACGATCCAGCCCCGCGGGACCTGTTTGAGGGCCACCTTGCGGATGTGATCGGCCGCGCGGCCGATCGCCCCCCGGACGTCGGCCGGCACCGTCCGCGCGCCGCGCCGCATCTCCTCGCGCGAGACCTCCATCGGCCCGGCAAGCCCGTCGAACTGCGTGGCATACGCCAGCAGCGCCGTGTCGCCGTCGCGCCGGACGTGTTCCACGATCCGGGCGACGCGTCGCTCGAGCGCCGGGTCGCGCCGCGCGGCCCGCTCGAGGAGGGACGCCACGGCCGCGGTGTCGCTGGACGGAATCGTCCGGACGGTGAATGCGTGGGTGGTGCGCGCCACGGTCACATCACGATCTTGTTCAACGGGTACTCGACGATGCCCTGCGCGCGCGCCGCCTTCAACTTCGGGATCAGGTCCCGGACGGTCCGTTCCTCGATAATCGTGTTGAGCGCGACCCAGTCCTCGTCGCTGAGGGGCGAGATCGTCGGCCGCTGGAGCGCGGGGAGCAGCGCGAGCACCGCGTCCAGGTCGCAGCGCCGGATGTTGAGCATGATGCCCACGCGCCCGTGCGCCTCGATCGCGGCCTTGAGCAGCAGCGCGATGTTCTCGAGCTTCGTCCGCTTCCAGGCGGTCTCCAGACACGCCGGGTTGGCAATCAGCTGCGTATTGGACTCGAGGACGGTGTCGATGATCCGGAGCCGGTTTGCCCGCAGCGACGATCCCGTTTCCGTCACTTCCACGATGGCATCGGCCAGCCGCGGCGCCTTGACCTCGGTCGCGCCCCAGGAGAACTCGACGTTGACCTTGACGCCGTGACCGGCGAAATACGCCTGGGTGGCGCGTACGAGCTCCGTCGCCACAGTCGCGCCCTCGAGGTCGCGCGGCGACTGAAACGGCGATTCCTCAGGCACGGCGAGCACCCATCGCACCTTGCCGAAGCTTTGCTTCGCGTACACCAGGTCCGCCAGCGGCGTGACCCCCGCGACGCCTCCGTTGCCGGCCGCGTGCTCGGCAATCCAGTCCTGCCCCGTGAGCCCCGCGTCGAGGACGCCGTCCGCCACGTAGCGCGCCATCTCCTGCGCCCGAATGAGCATGCAGTCGATCTCGGGGTCGTCGATCGCCGGAAAGTACGACCGCGCGCTCGCGTAGATGTTGAACCCGGCGCGGCCGAACAACTGGATCGTGGCGTCCTGGAGCGATCCCTTGGGGATCCCGAGTTTCAGCGTGTTCATCGTCAGCGAACCTTACCCCTCTGAGGCCGAAACTCGCGCAGGCCCGGGGAGGGGCACCTCGCGGAAACACGCCCGCGCACCCGTGTGGCAGACGTTCCCGTCGCCGAGCCGCTTGACCATCAGCAGCACGGTGTCATCGTCGCAGTCGACCAGGATGCGCTCGACCTGGAGGCGGTTGCCGGAGGTCTCGCCTTTCGTCCAGAGCGTGCTGCGCGAGCGGCTGAAGAACGTCGCAAAGCCAGTGGCCAGGGTGCGGTCGTAAGCATCCTGGTTCATGAAGCCGACCATCAGGACTTCGTTCGTGACGGCATCCTGGATGACGGCCGGAATCAGCCCGTCGAGTTTGGTGAAATTCATGGTCTCGTAAAACAGAAAACCCCGCTGAACCGTGTCCAGCGGGGCGTTCGTGAGCTCGCGGTTTGATGAACGTTCGTGTCAGTTCGCGTGCAGCTCGACCGGCCCGCCGGAGCAGGAGTGATGGTGGTGATGGCCGTGCCGATGCGCGCGGAACATTCCGATAAGCCTATAGTCCCTGCCAGCCGGGTGTCAACCGCTCTCGACGCGGCATGGGAATTGAACAAAGCCCGGCGGCGTTCGTGCCGCCACGGACGCCGTCCGCGCACGCTGCGCGGAGGCGACGCCGCGTACGTTATCCACACGGAGAGTGAATGCAGATCTGGCCAGGCAAGCCCTACCCGCTCGGCGCCACGTTCGACGGCGCCGGCACCAACTTCGCTCTATTCTCCGAGCTGGCCGAACGTGTGGAACTGTGCCTGTTCGACGAACACGGGACCGAAACGCGGGTGGAGCTTCCGGAGAGCACCGCCCTCTGCTGGCATGGGTACCTTCCGAGCGTCCGACCCGGCCAGTTGTATGGATACCGGGTGCACGGGCCCTGGGCCCCGGAGAACGGCCACTGGTGCAACCCGTCGAAACTGCTGCTGGATCCTTACGCGAAGGCGGTGGACGGCCTCTGGGACTGGAGCGAAGCGATCTTTCCGTACCACTTCAACGAGCCCGAAAACTCCCGGAACGAACTGGACAGCGCCGCCTTCGTCGCCAAAAGCGTCGTGATCAACCCGTTCTTCGACTGGGCGAACGACAGGCCGCCCGCGACGCCGTGGCATCGGACGGTGGTCTACGAGACGCACGTCAAGGGCTTCAGCCGCACGCATCCCGGTATCCCGGAGGACCTCCGGGGCACGTACGCGGGCATGGCGCACCCCGTCGCCATCGACTACCTGAAAAATCTCGGCATCACCGCGGTGGAACTTCTGCCGGTGCACCAGTTCGTCCAGGATTCCACGCTGGCCGAGAAGGGCCTGCGCAACTACTGGGGCTACAACTCGATCGGCTACCTGGCCCCCCACAACGAGTACGGCTCGAGCGGGCAGCGAGGCGAGCAGGTGCAGGAGTTCAAGCAGCTGGTGAGGACCATGCACCAGGCGGGCATCGAGGTGATTCTCGACGTCGTCTACAACCACACGGCCGAAGGGAATCACCTCGGGCCCATGCTCTCGTTCAAGGGGATCGACAATCCGGCGTACTACCGGCTTGTCGCCGACAACCGCCGTTACTACATGGATTACACCGGCACGGGCAACACGCTCAACATGCAGCACCCGCACGTGCTCCAGCTGATGATGGACAGCCTGCGCTACTGGGTGCTCGAAATGCACGTGGACGGCTTCCGCTTCGACCTGGCCGCGACGCTCGCCCGTGAGCTGCACGACGTGGACCGGCTGTCGTCGTTTTTCGATCTGATTCAGCAGGATCCGGTCGTCAGCCAGGTGAAGCTGATCGCCGAGCCGTGGGACATCGGCGAGGGCGGATACCAGGTCGGCAACTTTCCGCCGCTCTGGTCGGAGTGGAACGGCAAGTACCGCGATACGGTCCGCGATTTCTGGCGGGGCACGGATCAGACGCTCGCCGAGTTCGCCTATCGGTTCACCGGCAGCTCCGACCTCTATCAGGGCACCGCCCGGCGCCCCTACGCGAGCGTGAACTTCATCACGGCGCACGACGGGTTCTCGCTGCGCGATCTCGTCTCGTACAACGAAAAACACAACGAAGCGAATGGCGAGGACAACCGTGACGGCGAGAGCCATAATCGATCGTGGAATCTGGGCGTCGAGGGTCCCACGGACAATCCGGAAGTCCTCGCGCTTCGCGCCCGGCAGACGCGGAACTTCCTGACGACGCTGTTCCTGTCGCAGGGCGTGCCGATGCTGGTCGGCGGGGACGAAATCGGGCGCACGCAGCAGGGCAACAACAACGCGTACTGCCAGGACAACGAGATTTCGTGGTACGACTGGGCGAAGGCCGACAAGAAGCTTCTCGAGTTCACCAGGCGGTTGATCCGGTTCCGGCACGCCCATCCCGTGTTCTGCCGCCGCAAGTGGTTCCAGGGGCGTCCGATCCATGGGACCCAGGTGAGCGACATCGGCTGGTTCACGCCGGCAGGGCAGGAGATGTCCGAGGAGGACTGGCACGCGGGCTTCGCCAAGTCGCTCGGCGTGTTTCTGAACGGACGCGGGATTGCGACGTCGAACGAGCGCGGGGAGCCGGTGCGCGACGATAGCTTCTACGTGATGTTCAACGCGCACCAGGAGCCGCTCGCGTTCAGGCTGCCCGAAGCGAAATGGGGCCGGAAGTGGTCGATCCTGCTGAACACCGCGGACGAGAGCGACCAGTTGTCGGAGGAGAACCTCGGACCCGAGCTCGAAGCGGCAGCAGAGGTCCAGGTCGAGCCATGGTCGATGGTGCTCCTCAAGAGAACCGTGCCGAAATGACGTCCGAAGATTCCGGGATCCAGACGCACTACATCGACGCGCTGGGCCGGCGGCACGAGTCGAGCCCTGCGGCACTTGCCGCGATTCGGCGGGCGATGGAGAGCGGAGGGTCAGCGGCTGCGGCGAAGCCCAGAACAGCGCCGGCACAAGGAGCGGCGGCCGGAGGCCTCAGGGGCAGAGCGCGCAGACAGGCGTCGAACGCCGGCGAGGGCGTCATTGTCGTGTCGGAGGGGGAATCCGCGGAGACGGGCCCCGGCGAGCTCGAGCTCGAAGACGGCGCGACGATCACGCTCGACGATCGGCTGCCGGCGGATTTGCCTGTCGGGTACCATCGCCTGCATCGCCGCGGCGGTACGGCAGCGCGCCTGATCGTCGCACCCGAGACGTGCTTCCTCCCCGAGTCCTTCCGCATCTGGGGATGGGCGATTCAGTTGTACGCGGCGCGATCCCGCCGCAGCTGGGGGATTGGCGACCTGGCCGACTTGCGGCGGCTCGGCACGTGGGCCGCCCGCGCCGGCGCCGGAATCGCCCTGATCAATCCGCTCGCCGCGGCATCGCCCCTCAGTCCTCAGCAGCCGAGTCCCTACTTCCCGTCCAGCCGACGGTTTCGGAGTCCCCTGTATCTCCGGATCGAGGAGGTGGACGGGGCCGACACCCTGCGCGATCTGTCGGCAATCGCCGCCCGCGCACGCGCGCTGAACACAGACCGGCGGATCGACCGCGACGAAGTGTTCCGGCTCAAGATGGGCGCGCTCGAGCAGATTTGGGCGACGGTGGGCCGCCGCGAGCTCCCGCCGCTCGACGCATTCATCGCCGAACAGGGGGCCGGCCTTGGCGAGTTCGCCACGTTCTGCGCGCTCGCGGAACGCTTCCAGTCGGGATGGCACGGGTGGCCCGAGGACCTGCGGCATCCGGCATCCGCGGCCGTGCGCGCCATCGCGGGGAAGGGCGGGCTCGCGGATCGCATCCGCTTCCACCAGTGGCTTCAGCTCCAGATTGACAGGCAGCTTGCGCGCGCCTCACGCGTCGTCCCCGTGATGCAGGATCTGCCAATCGGGTTCGACGCCGACGGTGCCGACGCCTGGGCGTTCCAGGATGTTCTCGCGGACGGCATCAGCGTCGGAGCCCCGCCGGACGAGTTCAACACCAAGGGACAGAACTGGGGCCTTCCGCCGTTCGTGCCGGCAAAGCTCCGCGCCGCCGGGTACCAGCCCTTCATCGACACGATCCGCGGGTGTGTGCGGCACTCCGGAGGGCTGCGGATCGATCACGTCATGGGCCTCTTCCGGCTGTTCTGGATCCCGAACGGCATGGAGCCGAAAGACGGCGCGTACGTCCGCAGCCATGCTCGCGACCTGCTCGCCATCGTCGCGATCGAGAGCCAGCGCGCCCGGGCCGTGATCGTCGGGGAGGATCTCGGGACGGTCGAGGAAGACACGCGAGCCGAATTGATGCGCCGCAAGGTGCTCTCGTACCGCCTCCTCTGGTTCGAGAAGGGGTCGCCCGCGAAGTATCCCGAGCAGGCGCTCGCAGCCGTGACGACACACGATCTGCCGACAATCGCGGGGCTCTGGACGGGGTCGGATGTCGCTGCCCAGAAAGAGCTGGGGATGGCCCCGAACGAAAAGGGAACGCGTGAGATCCTCAACCGCGTCAGACGCCTGACCCGCGCGCGCGCCGGTACGCCGCTGCCCGCCGCGATCACCCGGGTTCACGAGGCACTGGCGCTCGCTCCGTCGCGCATCATCACAGCGACCCTGGACGACGCGATGCAGGTCGAGGAGCGGCCGAACATGCCGGCGACGACGAACGAGTGGCCGAACTGGTCCATCGCGCTGCCGCAGCCGATCGAGAGCCTCGACAAGAATGCCACGGCGGCGCGCATCGGACGGATCCTGTCGCGCGGCCGGACGGGCCGGAAACGGCCTCGGCGGCGCTGACGCGTTCGGCGGAAGGCTGCTCTCCCTCCGGCCCTCCGTGTTCAAGGATGAGCGCAGCCTCCCCGCGCGTGCGCGGCTTCCGCACTAGAATGCCCCCGATGGCATTCAGGACGGCACCCGTTGAGGACTGACCGTTCCCGTGGGTGGGCGGTGGTTGCCGGACTCGCCGTTCTCTCCACGGGACTGCTGGCCGGATCCCGCGCCCCGGAGGCATCAGTCACCGTCTCGGCAGCCATCAGCCTGACTGACTGCCTCGAAGCCGTCGCGCGCGTCTACGCGAACGAGGGCGGCGCGCCGGTCCGGTTCAACTTCGCCGCGTCGAACGTACTCTCGCGCCAGATCGTCAGCGGCGCTCCCGTGGATCTCTTCATCAGCGCCGACGATGCGCAGATGGACCTGGCGGCACGGGCTGGCGCTATCGACGTGAAGACGCGTGTTCCCCTGGTGGGCAACCGGCTCGCGGTCGTCACTCTCCCGGGGGGACCGTCGATCCGCGACATCCGGGAGCTGCTCCAGCCGGGGGTCAGGCGGATCGCGATCGGCGATCCCGCGGCTGTCCCTGCCGGGAAATACGCGAGAGACTATCTGCTCCGCGTGGGGTTGTGGGAGGCCCTCGCGGCGAAGCTGGTACCGGTGTCGAACGTGCGCGCGGCGCTCGGGGCCGTGGAGAACGGCAGTGCCGACGTGGCGATCACGTACGAGACCGATGCCGCCGACGCGCACAAGGCACGCGCGGCGCTCATTGTGTCGGGCCCGGCGGCACCACGGATCGTCTACCCGGCCGCGGTGGTTTCGGCAGCCCCAAACCGCCCTGGCGCTGAGCGCCTGCTCGCGTACCTGAGGGGGCAGGCGGCCGCGGCCATCTTCCGACAGCACAAGTTCGTGCCGCTCGATTCTGGCGCCTGACGTGGAAGCCTGGCGTATCACATGGTTCACGGTCGCGACGGCCCTCGTCGCGACAGCGCTGATGCTGCCGCCGGGGCTTGCGCTCGCCTGGCTGCTGGCGCGTGGACGGTTTCGGGGCCAGGTCCTGCTTGACACTATCGTCTCGCTGCCCCTCGTCATGCCGCCCGTCGCGACCGGCCTCGTCCTCCTCGGCCTCTTCGCGCCGTTCGGACCGGTCGGACGCGTGCTGAGCAGGATGGGTGTGGACGTGGTCTTCACCTGGAAAGCTGTCGTCGTCGCGATGGTCGTCATGGGCCTGCCGCTCCTCGTGCGCACAGCGCGCAGCGGGATCGAACAGGTCGATCGGCGCTTCGAGGCGGCCGCCGCCACCCTGGGCGCCGGGCCGGTGCGGGTGTTCTTCACGATCACGCTCCCGCTCGCGCGCCCCGCCGTAGTCGCGGGGGCGGTGCTCGGATTCGCGCGGGCTCTCGGGGAGTTCGGCGCCACCGTCATGATCGCGGGGAGCATCCCCGGATCGACGAGGACCCTCGCCGTCGGCATCTATTCCCTCGCCGAAACAGGCCGCGACCGGGAGGCGTTCGTGCTGGTCGGCATTTCCGCGGGCATCGCGTTCGCGGCGCTGCTCGGGGCCAACTGGCTGATTCGGCCCTCGGGCGAGCGGGCGTGATCTCGCTCGACGTGCTGCTGCGCCAGGGCAGCTTCACGCTCGAGATCCGCGCGCGGTTCGACGCCCGCATCACCGCGCTCTTCGGCCCCTCAGGCGCGGGGAAAACGACTGTGCTCGATACCATCGCGGGTCTCCGCCGGCCGTCATCCGGCTCGATCCGCCTGGGATCCCGCGTGCTGTACGACAGTGCCGCCGGCATCGACCTCCCGCCGCGCCACCGCCACATCGGGTATGTGGCCCAGGACGTCGCGCTCTTTCCGCACATGAGCGTGGAGCGGAACGTCCTCTACGGGAGGAGAGCCGGGCAGCGGCTCTCGCTCGAGACGGTGACGACGATGCTCGAGATCGCCCCGCTGCTCGGCCGGCGCGTGCCCCAGCTCTCCGGGGGAGAGCGGCAGAGGGTGGCGCTCGCCCGCGCGCTGATGTCCGCGCCCGAGCTGCTGCTGCTGGACGAGCCGCTCACCGCGGTGGACGTCGAGCGCCGGCGCCGGATCCTTCCATACCTCGAACGGGTGCGCGACGAGCTGAGGGTGCCGATCATCTATGTGACCCACGACGTCTCGGAGGTCCGGCAGCTTGCGGAACACGTCGTTGTGCTGGAGAACGGACGCGTGATCGGCGAGGGGCCTGCGGGGACGGCGCTCCTCTCGTGAGGCGTTCGAGCGCGGCGATGGCTCGCGAGGCGCCTCGCGTGTCGACGCCGCCGGTTCCGCGGGGACCGCCGGTGCGCCGCCGGAGCGCACGAGTGACGCTCGCCGGGGCTTCATAGAGGGAAAAGACGGATCGTAATCGCGCGTTTCGTGGGATGCTGTGTGCCGGGACGACGCCTCGAGGGCGTCTTTTGAAGGAGAGCAGATGGCCAAGACCGCCAAGAAGAAGACCGCCGTGAAGAGCGCTGCGAAGAGCGGCGCGAAGAAGAAGACCGCCGCGCGCAAGCCGAATGCAGCGTTCATGCGGCCCGTCACGCCGAGCGCGGAGCTCTCGGAAGTGATCGGCTCGAAGCCTGTACCGCGCACCGAGGTCACGAAGAAGCTGTGGGCCTACATCAAGAAGAACGGACTGCAGGATCCGAAGAACCGCCGCATGATCAAGGCGGACGCGGCCCTGAAGCCGGTGTTCGGAGGCAAGGCAGCGGTCAACATGTTCGAGATGACCAAGCTTGTCGGCAAGCACCTGAAATAGTCCGCGCTCTCGAGAGGCTCGCCACGCTTCGGGCCGGTACGCCAGGCCGGCCCAAGTGTGGCGATTCAGGTAGTCAGAATCACCTTCCCGATATTCTGCCTGGCCTGGATGAACCGGTGCGCGTCCGCGGCCCGGTCGAGGGGGAATGTGCGCGCGACCACGGGCGTCAGCCGCCCGGCGCCCAGCTCGTTCATCAGCATCTCCATCAGCGGCGCGAGCGCGCGCCCTTCATCCCAGAGATGGCCGATGTGGAGCCCGAACACTCCATGGTTGCGGTTGATGAGCGACATGGGCTTGAATGCGGTCGTGCGTCTCCACGCCTGGAACGCGCCCCAGATGCTGCGCCGCTCGCCCGTCGCCGCCGCCGACAACCCGAAAATGACAAGCCGGCCGAGCGGCGCCAGCATGCGATAGCTGGCGGTGAAGCTCTCGCCGCCGATCGGATCCAGGATGACGTCGGCGCCGCGTCCGTGCGTGATCCGCCTCACGTCGTCCGCCACGCTGGCGTGCCGGTAGTCGATCGCGTGCTCGACGCCGAACGTCCGCAGCGCATCGTGCTTGAATGCCGACGCGGTGCCGATCACGACGGCGCGCCGGAGCCGGGCGAGCTGGGTCGCGGCAGTGCCGACGCCGCCGCCCGCGTTGTGAATGAGCACGGTTTCGCCGGGCGCCAGTGCGGCGAGGCGATAGAGGGCCAGCGCGGCTGTGAGGAAGTTGACCGGCACGGCAGCTGCCTCGGAGTCGCTGAGCGCGTCCGGAAAGTGGAAGGCGCGCGAGGCCGGCGCGACGACCGAATCCGCGTAGCCTCCGAACCGCGTCAGGGCGACGACGCGGTCTCCCTCGGCGAAGCCGACGACGGAATCGCCGATTGCGTCAACGTGTCCGGCGACTTCGTACCCGGGCACGAAAGGGGGCTGCGGCGCGTCGGGATAGAGCCCGAGTCGTGCGAGGACGTCCG
The DNA here is from genome assembly GCA_039648985.1 of Acidobacteriota bacterium. Lineage (GTDB taxonomy): Bacteria > Acidobacteriota > Vicinamibacteria > Vicinamibacterales > 2-12-FULL-66-21 > JALZOC01. The sequence goes on from JBBWZJ010000064.1 coordinate 17,884, forward strand.
CGAAATTGACGCCCGCGGCGCGGACCCGGATACGGATCTCACCGACCGCAGGCGCAGGATCCGGCGCCTCCCGCGTCTCGAACACATCCGGCGGACCGAAGCGGGCGATCACGAGTTGCCGCATCACTGTTGAGGTGACGCGGAGCCTACCATATCGAGAAGCGCTAAGCCTCCGCGAGCATGGCGAGGAGCGCCTTCTGAACGTGCAGCCGATTTTCCGCCTGGTCGAAGACCGTGGAGGCGGGAGAGTCCATGACCTCGTCCGTCACTTCCTCGCCGCGGTGCGCAGGCAGGCAGTGCATGAAGAGGGCGGTCGAGGCGGAATGGGCCATGAGCGCGGCGTTCACCTGGTACCGGAGGAAGACGGCGTGCCGTTCGGCCGCTGCGCTCTCCTGTCCCATCGAGGTCCAGACGTCCGTGTAGACGGCATCCGCGTTGCGGACGGCGGCGACCGGATCCGCCGTCAGTTCAAGCGATCCTCCCGAGCGCGCCAGAGCCTCGACGCGAGCGCTCACGTGCGGCGGCAGTTCGAAGCCTGGCGGCGATGCGATGCGCACGTGCGCGCCGAGCATGACGGCGGCCTGCGCGAGCGACGTGGCAACATTGTTGCCGTCCCCCACGAAGGCGATCGTGCGGCCCCTGAGGCTGCCCCACCGCTCGGTGAGCGTGAGCGTGTCCGCGAGCGCCTGGCAGGGATGTTCTTCGTTCGTGAGCGCGTTGATGACGCGAAGTCTCGGGGCCGCGCTGGCGAACTCCTGGATCCGCGCCTGTGCGTAAGTGCGAACGACGGCCGCGGCGACCCAGCGTTCCAGGTTGCGCGCCACGTCCTCGATCGTCTCGCGGCCGCCGAGCGCGACGTCCTGCGGCGGCTCGATGACATCGCCGCCGAGCTCTCGCACGGCGATCTCGAAGGTGGATCGGGTGCGCAGTGACGGCTTTTCGAACAGCAATGCCACGTGCAGGCCTTCGAGCGGCCGCTCATGACGGCTGCGGCTGGCGCGCGCGGTCTTCATCCGGGCCGCCAGCCCAAGACAGGCGTTCAGCGACTCGACGTCGAGGTCGGCAATCGAGAGAAAGCGCGTCGGGAAGGCGGCTACGCGTTGGGCCATGGAATCAGCTCTCAGACATCAGCTCTCAGCTCTAGCTCTCAGACATCAGCTATCAGCTTTCAGCTTTCAGCTCTCAGACATCAACTATCACTTCTGGGTTCTTGCTGACGGCGGACTGCTCACAGGGGATGTCACGTTCGATACTCCGCGTTGATGCGGACGTACTCGGCCGAGAGATCGCACGTCCACATCTCGGCCCGGCCCGGGCCTCCGGTGCCCAGGTCCACTTCGAGGACAATGTCCCGGCCCTTCAAGTACTCGGCGGCATCCCGGGCGCGCTCGTCGTGGGGCACGCCGCAGCTGAAGAGCTCGACGGCCCCGATTCGAACGGCCGCCCGCTCGAGCATGAATTCGGCGCCCGATCGGCCCGCGACAGCGACGAGCCGCCCCCAGTTGGGATCGCCCCCGTGAATGGCTGTCTTGACGAGGAGCGAATTCGCGATCGCCCGCGCCGCCTGACGAGCGTCCTGAGTGGATGCCGCGCCGATCACGCGGACCGCGATCAGCTTGGTGGCTCCCTCACCGCCGCGGACAATCCCGACCGCGAGCGGCTGGCACACACTCGTCAGCGCCTGGACGAGCAGCGGAAGGTCCGCTTCGCCGAGCCGCACGGCACTGGCGCCATTGGCGAGCGCGAACACGCAGTCGTTCGTCGAACACTCACCGTCGACGGTGATGGCGTTGAAGGTGTCGTCCACCGCAGCCTTGAGCGCGCGCTGCAGCAGCCCCGCCTCGACCTGCGCGTCGGTCGTGACGAATCCCAGCATGGTCGCCATGTTCGGCTCGATCATGCCGGAGCCCTTCGCCATCCCTCCGACCCGGAATACGCCGCCGCGCCCCTGTATTTCGGCGGCCGCTTCCTTCGGGAACGGATCCGTCGTCATGATCGCCCGCGCGGCATCTGCGCCGCCCGTCGGCGCCAGTGCTACGGCCGCTGCGGTGATGCCCTGCTGCACCTTCACCATGTCCAGCTTTACGCCGATCACCCCCGTGGAGGCGACGAGTACGGCGCCGGGATCGCAGGCGACGGCCGCCGCCGTCAGCCGCGTCATGCTTTCCGCATGCGCTCTCCCGTCGGGCCCCGTGCACGCATTCGCGCAGCCGCTGTTCACCACGATGGCCGAAATGTTCCCCTCCGAGGCGGCCAGTTGCCAGCGTGACACGACGACGGGAGCCGCGACGGCCTTGTTGGTCGTGAAGACAGCCGCCGCCTGCGCCGTCGTGTCGGACACGACGAGGGCGAGGTCGAGGCCGCCCCTGGCCTTGATGCCGCAGGCAACGCCCGCGGCGCGAAATCCGAGCGGCGCGGTGACGCCGCCGCTGATGATCCGCGCGTGGCTCACGCGGGCACCGCGCGGGTGTCTTCCTCCGGTGGCGCGAGCGCGCTCGAGGGCTGCAGGTGGAGCCGTTCGACGTTCGGCCGGCGTCCGCCGACCGTGCGCCCGCCGTAAATGACGGCGGCCGGCGTCTCCGGGCGGACGTGGACGCCGTCCCGGAGCGGCAGCGTGACGGCATATTGACCGCAGCGGCGGAACAGCGGGCAGGCCGTGCAGTCGTGCGCGATTTTTTCGGGCACCCACATGTGCGGCACGATCGTGAAGCCCAGCTTCACGAAATGCGATGGCTGGTGTGTGAAGGCGCAAAGGGTGGCAAACCCTCGCGCGGCCCCGACGGAGGCCAGCTCCGTGACCAGGCGGGGGCCGATCTGGTTCCCGCGCACGTGCTCGGCGACGACGAGCGAGCGAACCTCGGCGACCGTGCCGCTGAGCGGCGCCAGCTCCGCGCAGGCGATCACCGCACCATCGCGCTCCGCCACGATGAAGCGCGGCGCATGGGCGACGATCTCCTCGATCGTCCGGGGCAGCAGGTGCCCCGACTCGAGGTTGTCAGCAATCAGGCGGTTGACCGCCGGGGCGTCCGCCTCGGTTCCGGGCCTGAATGTCACCATCGTCATATGCGTCATCCTCCGAAGGCCGCGTGCAGCGCGGCATCCAGCAGTCCAACCGCCTCGTCGATCTCGGCGGTGGTGATGATGTACGGCGGCAGGAGCCGCACCACCGTTTCCGCCGTCCTGTTCACGAGCAACCCCTGTGCGAGCGCCGCTTCCACGACCGGCGCCGCCGGACGATCGAGATCCAGTCCCCACATCAACCCGGCACCCCTGACTTCCCGCACGCAGGCATGTCGCGACGCGAGCTCCTGCAATTTGCCGTGTGCGTGGGCGCCAGCCGCCGCCACGTGCGTCATGAGTCCGCCGTCGACGAGCTCCTGAAGGAAGACGAGCGCTCCGCGGCAGGCGAGCAGGTTGCCTCCATACGTGCTCCCGTGATCCCCGAAGGAAGCGGCGGCTGCCACGCGATCGCTGAAGAGCGTCGCCGCAATCGGCACCCCGGCGCCGAGCGACTTGCCAATCGCCATGATGTCGGGCCTCAGCCCGAGAGCGCCCGAATAGAAGGCACGCCCTGTGCGGCCGAGACCGCACTGGACCTCGTCGGCGATGAGGAGAGTGCCCGTCCTGCTGCAGGCCTCGGCGATGGCGTCGGCCATAACCTGGGGGAGGGGCCGAACGCCTCCTTCGCCCTGAATCGGCTCCACGATCACCGCCGCTGTCCGATCCGTCACGGCGGCCTTCAGCGCGGCCGGATCATCGGGGCGCACGAAGGTGACGCCGGGCACGAGCGGCGCAAACGGCGCGCGGTAGTGATCGTCCCACGTGACCGACAGCGAACCCATCGTCCGCCCGTGGAACGCGCCCTCCAGTGCGACGAAGTCCGTGCGATTGCGCAGGCCCTGTGTATGCCAGTACCGCCGCGCGAATTTGAGGCTCGCTTCGACCGCCTCCGTGCCGCTGTTGCAGAAGAACGCGCGCGGCAACCCCGACAATGCCGAGAGCCGCTCGGCGAGCTCTCCCTGGAGCGGGTGGAAGAACAGGTTGGACGTGTGCAGGAGCTCCTGGGCCTGGGCTGCGACCGCGGCCGCGAGCCGCGGGTGCGCATGCCCGAGGGCCGCAACTCCCACACCGGAAATCAGGTCCAGATAACTGCGCCCATTCGTATCGGTGAGGCGGCAGCCGCGTCCATGGTCGAAGACCACCTGGCCGCGCCGGTATACCTGCAGCAGGTGATCCTTCTCGATCGCGATCACGTCGGTCGTTGTCGTCATGTTCATTCGGCTCGTTTCGGCTCGGCTATCAGCTACCCGCTCGCGCTTTCGGTCTCAGCCGCCAGTTGCCCGTCGCCAGTCGCCAGTTCCCAGGTTCAGCGTCAGACGTTCGCTTCGATTCGCGTACCTACCGCCGTTTCGAATTCGTGCACACCGCGCCCCGCGACGATGTCAATGCTCCGGACGCCCGCTTCGAGGGCCCGCCGGCACGCCGAGAGCTTGGCAAGCATTCCCGAGTGCGCAGCGCCGGACGCTGCCAGGGCGTCGATGTCGCTCGGTGTCAGCCGGGGGATCGACTGCCCGTGGCTGTCGAGTACACCTGCGGTGCCGCCGGCGATAATCAGCCGGCCCGCCGCAAGTGCCCCCGACAGGTGCGCCGCCAGCGTGTCGGCGTTCACATTCAGCAGCGCGCCGTGATCGTCCACTCCGACGCTCGCGACAACGGGCACATAGCCGCCGTCGAGGAGGTGGTGCAACAGCGCGACGTCGCCCCCAGCGGGCTCTCCCACCAGACCGAGGTCCACGTGCTCGCCGCTGACGGCGGTCACGGTGCCGGCGCGGCGCGAACGTCCGAGCTGTGCATCCGCGCCCGTCAGTCCCACAGCCCTCGCGCCTGCGTTCCCGACAGCCGCCACCAATGCCGTGTTCGTCCTTCCCGCCAGGATGCAGACGACGGCGTCGAGGGCGTCGGCGTCCGTGACGCGAAGACCATCGACGAAGCGGGGCTCCCTGCCCCGCGCCCGGAGCTCGGCGTCGATCGCGCGGCCGCCTCCGTGCACGACGACGAGCGGGCCGGCGTTCGAGAGCCGGACGATCGCCGCCGCCGCGCCTGCCAGCGCCGCCGGGTCTTCGAGCAATTCGCCGCCGAGCTTCAGCACGGTAATCATCAGCGGTTCAATAGAGCGCGGTGGTTTCATCGAACCCGAACATCACGTTGAAGTTCTGAATCGCCTGGCCGGCCGCTCCCTTCACCAGGTTGTCGATGCACGCCACCATTACGAGCTGCCCGCCCGGGCCGCCGACACGCCAGCCGATATCGCAGAAGTTCGTGTGCGCGACGTGCTTGATCTCCGGCAGGTCGCCGCGTGTCAGCCGGACGAAGGGCGAGCTGGCGTATGCGCCCTCGAGCGCTGCGTCGACTGCCGCGGCATCGACGCCGGGCCGCAGGCGCGCATAGATCGTCTCGAAGATCCCCCTGTCGAGCGGCACGAGGTGCGGCACGAACGTCACCGCGACGCCGAGCTCCTGCTCGATTTCCGCCGCATGCCGGTGCGCGAACACGCCGTAAGCCGCGATGCTGTCGTGGCACTCCGAAAAATGGGTGCGCTCGGTCGGCGTCTTGCCGGCCCCCGAGATGCCCGACTTCGCATCGATGATGATGCCGGGCTCGAGCAGCGAGGCCGAGACCAGCGGCTGGAGCGCCAGCACCGCCGCGGTCGGATAGCACCCGGGACACGCGACCAGCCGCGCGGACTCGAGCTCGGATCGCCGCTGCTCCGTCAGCCCGTAGGCAATCCCCGCCGTCGTCGCCGGCGAATGCGGATACCAGCGCTGCCGCTGGCCGGCGTCCCGAAGCCGGAATGCGCCTGAGAGATCGAACACGCGCGTGCCGCGGTCGGCAAGTGCCGGCGCGATTTCCGCCGCCAGCGTATCGGGCAGGGCGAGGAACACGGCATCCGTGTCGGTGGCCAGGCGATCGACGTCGAGCGGCTGCACCGGGCCGTCCCAGATCTTCGCAAGCGCCGGCAGCCGCTTCGATTCCGAGGCCCCCGACGCCATCGCCGCCCGGACCACCGCGCCAGGGTGCCGCGCAAGGCGGCGGAGGAGCTCCAGGCCCGCGTACCCTGTCACCCCCGCGACGCCGACCCTGACTGGCGAATAGTTATTCATCAGAACCTCTACTTATACAGCAGTATGCACGCGCAATCAACGTAATTCGTTGTAAGTGGAAAGCCGTGATGCATATGCTGTATAGTGACGCTCTGTGTCCGCAGCATGAAGTCACATCGTCAAGCCGCGATCCTCGACATCATCGAGCAGGAAGCTGTCACGAGCCAGGAGCAGCTGCGGGAGAGGCTCCGCAGCTGCGGCGTCGAGGCGACCCAGGCCACGATTTCGCGGGATGTCCGGGACCTCGGGCTCATCAAGCGGCCCTCCGACGGCGCCTACAGGCGCGGTGCGCCGGCCATTGCGCCGGAAGGGGACCCGGGTGTGCGGCTTCGGACGGCCGTGGACGACTACCTGCGGCGGCACGAGGTCGTCGAACAGCTGATCGTGCTCCGCACCGACACCGGCCAGGCGCAGCCACTCGCCGTAGCGATCGATCGCGCCGGGGTGGCGGAAATCGTCGGGACCATTGCCGGCGACGACACCATTCTGGTGATCTGCCGGAGTGCCGCAGACGCCGCCGTCCTCTCGAACCGGCTCAGAGAATGGCAGGCGCAATGACCCCGGTCGCACGACGAACGCGCACCGACGGCCCCGAGACTCGTACGGACGACGCATCGTAAGGAAAAAATGCAGCGTATTGTCCTGGCATATTCGGGCGGGCTCGACACGTCGGTCGCCATCCCGTGGCTTGCGGAGCGATACGGCGCGGAGATCATCGCCGTCACGCTCGACCTCGGGCAGGGGCACGAGCTCTCGAACGTGCGGGAGCGCGCGCTTGCGATAGGCGCGCTTCGCGCGCATGTCGTGGACGCACGCGAGGAGTTCGCGCAGCATTACATCCTTCCTGCGCTGCAGGCCGGCGCTGTGTACGAGGACAGGTACCCGCTCGCCACGGCCCTTGGCAGGCCGCTCATTGCGAAGCACCTCGTCGAGATTGCCAGGATGGAAGGGGCGTCGGCGATCGCCCACGGGTGCACCGGCAAGGACAACGATCAGGTCGGGCTCGACGTGTCGTCGCGTGCCCTCGACCCGGGGATTCAGGTGATTGCGCCGGCGCGCATCTGGGGCATGACGCGCACCGACGAAATCGAGTACGCGCGCGTGCGGAACATCCAGGTGCCGGCGACGCTCGCGAGTCCGTACAGCACGGATTCGAATCTCTGGGGCCGGTCGATCGAGTGCGGCGTGCTCGAAGACCCCTGGGTCGAACCCCCCGACGACATCTACACGCTCACGCGCGCGCCGCTCGACTGTCCAGATGAGCCCGCGTACCTCGAGATCGAATTCGAGGAAGGTGTGCCGGTGCGCACGAACGGGATTGACATGTCGCTGCTGGAGCTCATCGAAAGCCTGGAAACGATCGCGGGCACGCACGGCGTGGGCCGAATCGACATGGTGGAGAACCGCCTCGTCGGCATCAAGTCACGCGAGGTGTACGAAGCTCCCGCCGCCGTCGTGCTGCACGCCGCCCACCAGGAGCTCGAGAGCCTGGTGATTGCGCGCGATCTGCACCGGATCAAGCAGGACATGGGCCGCCTCTATGCCGACGCTGTCTACAATGGCCTGTGGTTCTCGCAGACGCGTGAGGCCATCGACGCGTTCGTGGCATCGATTCAACCGCGCGTGACGGGCGTGGTCCGCTTGAGGCTGTTCAAGGGCGACTGCCGGGTCGTCGGGCGGAAGTCTCCGTTCGCGTTGTACGATCACGGGCTGGCGACATACGACAGCGGCGACAACTACGATCACAGCGCCGCCGAGGGGTTCATCAAGATCTGGGGCCTTCCCATCGAAACCGCTTCCCGCAAATCCGCCGCCCGCCGCGCGGCGGCGGAGCGCTGAATGGCGCACCTCTGGTCC